>DASZLL010000033.1:0-30294 GCA_035552395.1 Acidimicrobiales bacterium | reverse complement strand
GGCGGCTCGTCGGGCATCGGGGCCGGCCTGGCCGAGGCACTGGCCAAGCGCGGGGCGGTCGTGGGCATCTGTGCGCGCCGGGCCGACCGCCTGTCCGAGGTGGTCGGCCGTTGCATGGAGTACTCGCCGGACAGCCGCATGTGGGTGGTCAACCTGGCCGACATCAACGCGGTCGACCGGCTGGCGGTCGACGTGGTCGACGCCTTCGGCGGGATCGACCTCCTGATCAACAACGCCGGCATCCCGAAGCGCCGCCACGTCACCGCGCTCGATATCGACACGATCACCGCCGTGATGCACGTCAACTACTTGTCGCCGGTCCGGCTGACCATGGCGCTGCTCCCCCAGATGTTGGCCCGGGAGTCTGGCACCATCATCAACGTTTCGTCGATCGCGGCCAAGCTCAGCGCCCCGGGCGAGTCCGCCTACGACGCTTCCAAGGCGGCGCTCACCGCGTTCTCCGAGGCGATGGCGGTGGACCTGTGGGAGGACGGCATCAAGGTGATGGTGGTCTACCCCGGCGTCATCGACACCGAGCTGTTCACGCTGCCCGACAACGACGTGCCCGATCTGCCGATCGCGGCCGAACCGGTGTCGGTGGCCGTCGACGCCATCCTGGCCGGGCTCGAGGCCGGCGCAGCCCAGGTCTACGTGCCCGAGTGGTTCCACGGCGTCACCGCCAACAAGGAGAAGGACGTCGGCGCGTTCCTCGAGGGGACGGCGGCCTATCTGCGGGACCAGAAGCAGAAGAAGAAGGAAACGCAGGCCCAGACGTAGTCCTCGACGGGGCGTCAGAAAGGCAGGGTGGAGGGAATGGACACGGTAAGGAAGGTGGAGCCCGACGCGGCCGGCATGCGCGCGGACCGCCTCGAACGCATCACCGAGCACTTCGGGCGCAACTACGTCGACACCGGGAAGATCGCCGGCTGCCAGATCACGGTGGTGCGTGGCGGGCACGTCGCCTACTCCCAATCGCTCGGCCTGATGGACCGTGAGCGGGCGGTCCCGATGGCCGACGACGCCATCTTCCGCATCTACTCCATGACCAAGCCCATCGCGTCGGTCGCGCTGATGCAGCTGTACGAGCGGGGCGAGTTCCAACTGCTCGACCCCGTGCATCGCTACATCCCGCAATGGCGCACCCTGCAGGTGGCCGAGCAGCAGGACGACGGCACGGTCACGCTGGTGAAGCCCCGGCGGCCCATCAACATGCGCGACGTCCTGATGCACACGACTGGTCTGCCCGGCAGCCTGTTCCCGGACAATCCCGTCGACGAGGCCTTCGCGGAGGCGCGACGCACGTTGGGTCCCAACCAGACGCTCGAGAGCGTGACCGCGCTGTTGGCCCAGCACCCGCTGAAGTTCCATCCCGGCACCCAATGGAACTACGGGCTGTCCACCGACATCGTCGGACGACTCGTCGAGATCCTCTCGGGACAACGCTTCGACGACTACCTGCGCCACCAGCTCTTCGAGCCGCTCGGCATGCGCGACACCGGGTTCTTTGTCCCCGAAGGGTCGCTGGCGCGCCTGGCCGCCTGCTACCAATACCGGCCCGCCAACACGCCCCGCCTGATGGAGGGCGAGTTCGCCAACCGCATCAAGCGCCCGCACCCGTACCTCTCGGGGGCCGGCGGGCTCGTTTCGACCACGCACGATTACGTCGCGTTCTGCTCGATGCTGGCGAACGGCGGCCAGCTGGACGGGCGCCGCGTGCTCGGGCGCAAGACGATTGAGCTCATGACCGTCAACCATCTGCCAGGCGGTGCGACGCTGCAGGACGTTGCGATCGGCGGCTTTGGCGAAGGCGGCTTCGAGGGCGTCGGCTTCGGCCTCGGCTTCGCCGTCGGGCTCGGGCCCGCCGCTACGGCGATGGCCGGCTCGGCGGGCGAGTACTACTGGGGCGGGGCCGCCAGCACGGCGTTCTGGGTCGACGCGGCCGAGGACCTCTTCGTCGTCTTCATGACGCAGCTCTTCCCCTCCATCGCCTACCCGTTCCGGGCTCAGCTGCGGGCCCTCGTCTATCAGGCCATCGACGATTGACCGCCGAACGTCAGGATCCCCAGGGCCCGGCCGACGCGATCGTCGTCCCCCGCTTCGCCGGCCTCGCGACGTTCGCCCGGCTGCCGACCTCCGACGCGGTCGACAGCTGGGACATCGCAGTCGCCGGCATCCCCTTTGACGCCGGCACCAGCTACCGGCCCGGAGCACGTTTCGGTCCGGCGGCTGTGCGCCAGGCGTCCAGGCTGCTGCGTCCGTACAACCCCGCGCTGGGCGCGCTCCCCTTTGAGCTGACCCAGGTAGTGGACGCAGGGGACCTGGCCTGCACGCCCTTCGTCGCGGAGGAGGCCGTCGACCAGATCGAGTCGGCGGCGCGTGCC
Organism: Acidimicrobiales bacterium; assembly: GCA_035552395.1. GTDB lineage: Bacteria > Actinomycetota > Acidimicrobiia > Acidimicrobiales > RAAP-2 > Bog-473. The sequence continues at coordinate 27,913 of DASZLL010000033.1, read as the reverse complement.
CTGCTGGCGGACGGGGGCCGGCTCGTCGCGGTGGGGGGCGACCACACGGTGGCCCTGCCGCTCCTCCGGGCCACGGCGGACCGGCACGGCCCGCTGGCCTTGGTGCACTTCGACGCGCATCTCGACACCTGGGACACCTATTTCGGCCAGCGCTTCACCCACGGCACCCCGTTCCGGAGAGCCTGGGAGGAGGGCCTCTTGCTGCGCGACCACAGCGTCCACGTCGGCCTGCGCGGCCCGCTCTACTCGCGTTCGGACCTGACCGACGACGCCGGCATGGGGTTCACTCAGATCACGACAGACCAGGTGTCCGAGCTCGGGCCCGCGGCCATCACCGATCTGCTGCTCGAAAGAGTGGACCATGCACCCGTCTACGTGTCGGTCGACATCGACGTGCTCGACCCGGCCCACGCACCCGGCACGGGCACGCCCGAAGCCGGGGGCCTGACCAGCCGGGAGCTCCTTGCACTCTTGCGTGGGCTGGCGCCCGCACGCGTCGTCGGCGCCGACGTGGTCGAGGTCTCCCCGGCGTACGACCACGCGGAGATCACGGCCATCGCGGCGTCACACGCGCTCTACGACCTGGTCACTCTGATGGCCCTGCAGTCGCCGCACTGACCCGCAGCTGCTTCCAACGGGCGCTGTCGCAGAGGTTGCCGAGGAATTCGACGATGGTGTGCGTGGCGAGGTATGAGGTGACGCCGGAGCCGACGTCGAGCTGCGGATTGACCTCGACCAGGTCGAATCCCACGATGCGCGCCCGTTCTGTCAGTGCGGCGAGGGCGTCGCGCAGCTCGTCGTAGCGCATTCCGTCGGGCTCGGCCGAGACGCACCCGGGCACCAGCGAGAGGTCGAGGACGTCCATGTCGAGACTTATGTAGCAGTCGGCTCCCGGCGGCACGAGCGCGGCGACCTCAGCCGGCCCGCGGCGCCGGAAGTCCGCCATGGTCACGACAGTGTTGCCGTCTGCATGGGTGTCGCGCCACGTCACCTCGGTGGTTCGCAGGCTGCGGATGCCCACCTGGATGAGACCGCGTACATAGGAGAGCCGAGCGATGTGGCGGAACGCGTGAGCGTTCGTCATCGAGGCTCCGTGGACGAAGGGCATGTAGTCGAGATGCGCATCGAAGTGCACGACATAGAGCGGCTCGGAGAAGGCCCGGACGACCGGGTAGGAGATGGCATGATCGCCCCCGAGCACCACCGGCGTACCCCCACGCGAGAGGGCGCGAGCGGTGAGGGCCGTGATGTTGTCGAAGGTACCCACGACGTTGGTGGGAATCACGTCCGCGTCCCCGAGGTAGACGATCCGGCGCTCACCCATCTCCCGCTGGAGTCGGCGCTCGGCCCGGGTCGGGTCGAAATAGCCGGGCTCGTCGGAGACGAAGCGGAGCGAGTGCTCGCGGATCGACCGTGGACCGAACCGGGAGCCGGGCATGAAGGGCGAGCCCTCGTCGGTTGGCGCACCGAGGACGACGAGGTCGCCCGTCACCGGGTCGTCCGGCCCGAGCACCGGGGCTCGCAGGAAGGAGGCGATGCCCGTGAACGGCATGTCCATACGGCCCGGCGGCACCGTCAACGTCCGCTCCTGCGCGCGTCTCCGAAGTCTCGCGGACGCGAGCACCACCCCTCTCTCTGTAACAGTGCATTCACGCGCGGGAAACGGACTGCGAATGTTGCGGCCATAGGGTGAGCGTTGCACTCCTGTACCAAGCGGGGAGACCAGATACCGACGTGAAGCGAGACCTTCTTGTTGGCGTGGCCCAGTGGCTGCCGACGCCGGGCGAGCAACGCCAAAACATGAACGTGGCGCTGGGGATGATCGAGGAGGCGGGCAAGCGCGGCGTCGAGCTCCTGGTGCTCCCAGAACTGTGGTCCTGCGGCTACGACCCCGAGTCGCTGGGTCGCGACGCCCGGGCGGACGCCCAACCGCTGGAGGGCCCACGGTCCGAACAGCTCTCCCAGGCGGCCAACCGCCACGAGATGTGGTTGGCGGCGGGCAGCGTGCCCGAACTGGGCGACGACGGACTGATCTACGACACGGCGCTCTTCTTCAATCCGCGCGGCGCTCTGGTTGCCTGGCACCGCAAGGCGCACCTTTACCCGCCGACGCTCGAGCCGAACGTCTTCACTCCGGGGGACCGGCTCACGACGTATGACGACCCCGTTCTCGGGTGCATCGGGCTGGTGGTCTGCTTCGATGGGGACTTCCCCGAGGTCGCCCGCACGCTGGCCTTGCGGGGCGCCCGCCTCATCCTCGCCCCCTCGGCGTACGAGATCGAGGGGGCGAACGCATGGGACCTGTTGTACCCAGCGCTGGCCCTGACGAACAGTCAATGGTGGATCCAGGCCAACCAGGCCGGTTCGCACTCCACCTCGACGATGCTCGGGGCGAGCCGGATCGTGGCCCCCACGGGAACCGTGGTGGCCGAGGCGACGCGGGCCATGCCGGGCTCCTCCAGCAAGGCGGAGCTCCTGGTCCACCGCATCGACCTCCACCTCGCGCACGCCAGGGACGGGATCTCCGGCCTGCTGGAAGAAGGGCGCCATCCCGACCTCTATTTCGACCGGGTCCCGGCCAAGTCGAGGTAGGTCTTCCACCCGCCGAACTCGCTTATGTCGGGGGCGCCCTCGAGCGCCACCGGCTCGCAGAGGAACCCCGGGACCGATGTCCCGTCGTCGAGCAGGACTGTCCCGATCGACATCGGCGGAGGTACCGAGGCGACAAAGTCGGCAAAGCGGGCCGGAGCAAGGTCCCAGACCTCTACGTCAATCGGCAGGCCGCCACGGGTGACGCGGGCGAGTCCGGGTTTGGGCGGTTCGGTCGCCAGGGCGTGCAGCCGATAGCAGGCGGCCGTGCGGGTGGAGCGACGAAGCCGTGCCCCGCGCTCAGTCAGCTGGTGGTTCAGTGGCTGTCCGGTGAGATGCGCACCAACGACGGCGAACGACAACGCGGGCGGCCGCAACCGCAGCTTCGATCGGAGCGGCAAGAACGTCGGAGCAGGCGAGGTGGACCCTTCGAGACGAGCTGCGATCTCGAGCTGGACGAGATCGGTGAAGGCCGGGCCGATGCAGCTGACCCCGAACGGTTGCCCCGCCGCCACCCTCGCCGGGACGGCGACGGCACACATATCGAGCAGGTTGAGGAACGTCGTGAAATGACCCAGCCCGCTGTTCACTCCGACCGGGTCAGCGGCGACCTCGGCCAACGTCGGATGGCGCGTGGTCGTCGGCAGGAGCAAGGTGTCGGCGTCCACACGGTCCCACTCGGCCCGGGCCTCGACTGCCAGCCGGGCCAAGGTTTCCTGATCCAACGCGAGTTCCACCGCACCGATGCCCGCGGCGGTGCCGATGATGTTCCCGACGATCGCGTCCACCTCTTGGGGGTGCGTATCGACGAAGCGGCCCACTGCGGCGTACCGCTCGGCGACGAACGCGCCACCGTAGAGCAGGCTGCCGGCGCGCAGGAAGGGGCCGAGGTCGAGCGGACGGAGGACGCAGCCCGCCTCCACGAGCACCTCAGTGGCGGCGCGGTACCCGTCCAGCCAGTCTGCCCCCAGCACACCGAGCACCTCGTCGTCGGGTACCGCGACCACCGAGGGTGTCCGGGGCGCGAGCGGCAGGTCCCGCGGGAAAGAGCGACGTCCCGGCGAAGCACCGAGCGGACCCGTCAGCGCAGCCATCGCTCCCTCGCAACCGGCCACGTCGCGTGCGAAGACCGTCACGCAATCGAAGGACCGACACGCCGGCACGACCCCGACGGTCGATACCAGACCCATGGTCGCCTTGAACCCCACGACGCCGTTCAAGGCGGCCGGCACACGACCTGACCCGGCGGTGTCGGTACCCAAGGCGAGGTCGACCTCGCCCACCGCGACGGCCACGGCCGAGCCGCTGCTGCTCCCTCCGGCGATCAGGTCAGGGTCCGAGGCACTACGGACCGCGCCGTAGGGGCTGCGTGTCCCCACCAACCCGGTGGCGAACTGGTCCATGTTCGTCTTCCCTATGCAAAGCGCCCCCGAGCCGATCAGAGCCCGAACCGCTGGGGCGTCGTGCACGGGTAGGTAGGAGAAGGCCGGGCAGCCGGCCGTGGTCGGGAGTCCCGCCACGTCGATGTTGTCCTTGACGGCGAACGTGAGCCCGGCGAGCGGGAGGTCCGCTGCCGATCGCACCTGCGCGTCGATGCCGTCCGCCCTCGCGAGGATGTCTTTGGGGTCGAAGCGGCTGATCCACGCCTCGGGGCGCCGGGAACCTTCGATGACAGCCAGAGAGCGCTCCGCCGCCTGCCGCGCGCTCGTCACGGGACCCGCCGCTTCAGGCTGACGTCAGGACGACGAGCGGCGCGCCCGCGGTCACCTGCGTTCCCGGAGTCACGAACACATCGACGACCGCACCGTTACACGGTGAGACCACAGCGGTTTCCGTCTTCATCGCCTCGATGATGACCATGGCCTGGCCGGCGACCACCTGGTCTCCCGGCTGCACGCTGACCTTCCACACGTTTGACGTCATCGGGGCCGTGACGAGCGTGCCATTGGTCGGAACCTCAACTCTCGGCACGTCCGGCGGGTGCAGAACAGGTTCGTCGCGGGGCTCGAACTCGCCGGCGGCGGCCCAGGCGGCGCGCTCGGCCGCGAATGCGGCCGCCTGGCGCTCCTTGAAGACTGCGATGCTCGGTGCCTCCCGACGCAGCATGTCCTCGTACTCGCGCAATCGGAACGTGCCGGTCTCGATGCACACCGGAAACCGCCCCCCGGCAAAGTCGGCCCGCGCGTCGAGCAGCTCGTCCGCCGTGACCGGGTACCAGTGGATGCGGTCGAAGAACCGCAACAGCCACGGGACGCCGGGTTCGAACGGGTGATGTTGACGATGGCTATTCCAGATCTGCAGTGTTCGCCCGACGAGCTGATAGCCGCCCGGGCTCTCCATGCCGTAGATGCACAGGTAGGCCCCGCCGATCCCCACCGAGCTGTCCGCCGTCCAGGTCCTGGCGGGGTTGTACTTCGTCGTGACGAGGCGGTGGCGTGGGTCGACCGGTGTCGCCAATGGCGCGCCCAGGTACACGTCGCCCAGACCGAGCACGAGGTACGTGGCGTCGAACACGGTGCGGCGAACGTCCTCCACGTCATCGAACCCGTTGATGCGCCGGATGAACTCGATGTTCCACGGGCACCACGGCGCGTCGGCCCGGACGCCCGCCGCGTAGCGGGCTGTGGCCTCGTGCGTCACCGGGTCGTCCCACGACAGCGGGAGATGGATGGCTCGGCTCGGCACCTCCAGCTCATCTGAGCTCGGCAGGGTCTCCTCGAGCGCGCCCACCGCGTCGAGCATGTGCCGGAGCGACGTGGCGCGCGGGTCGAAGTGCACCTGCAACGTGCGCACGCCTGGCGTCAGATCGACGATGCCCTCGAGTCCCGCCGCGGCGATCTGATCCGCCAGTACGTGGACCCGGGCCCGCATGGAGAGATCGAGTTCCATCGCGCCGTACTCGACCAGCAGGTTGTCGTCCCCATTGGCCCGGTAGGTGACCGCCGGTGTTGCGCCGGCGGACCGCCGTTCCAGCACGCCCGACAGGTCGGCGCCGTTGCCGTTGGCGGTGAAGGCGAGGTCGGGCACGAAGCGGACGCGGTCGTCGGGCCGCAGCTGCCCGAGTTTCCAGCGTTCCGAGCTGACGACCGTTGCCGGGCAGACGAACCCGCCGAGGCTCGGCCCGTCGGGTCCGAGCAGGATGGGGAGGTCGCCCGTGAAGTTCACCGCACCCACCGAGTACGGCGTGTCGTGGATGTTCGAGGGGTGCAGGCCGGCGTCGCCGCCGTCGTCGCGGGCCCAGCTCGGGCGCGGCCCTACCAAGCGCACGCCTGTTCGGGCCGAATTGAAATGCACCTCCCAGGCCGTGGCGTAGAGCGCGTCCAGGTCGGCCGGCTGGAAGAATTCGGGGGCGGCATGGGGTCCCGGCACGACCCCGAGGTCCCAATCCTCAGTGAAGTGCGGCCGCCCCGACGTGAGTCCGGGGGCCCGCACCGTGACGGCGTCTCCGGTCGCGCGCAGCACGTCGCCTGCCCTGAGCGCGCGACCGCCCAGGCCGCCGATGCCGCCCAGCGTGAAGGTTGCCGCGCTCCCGAGGTACTCGGGCAGTTCGAGCGCGCCGGCCACGAGCACGTAAGCCCGGATGCCCGGAGGCCCGATCGACCCAACGTCGAGCGTGGCGCCGGCCGGCACGGTGACCGGCTCCCACATGGGCACGGGGACGCCATCCACCTGCAGCGCGGCGGGGGCGCCCGTCACGCAGACCACCGTGTCGACGGCGCAGTGGAGCGCTGGCCCGTCCAACGTCGCCTCCAAGCCGGCCGCACCCTCGGCGTTACCCAGAGCGAGGTTGCCCCACCGGAACGACCAATCGTCCATGGGTCCCGAGGGCGGGACGCCCACGTCCCAGTAGCCCCGGCGCCCGGGCCAGGCCTGCACCGTCGTCTGGGTGCCGGGCCGGACGACATCGATCCGGTGCGAGTCGTATGCCACATCGATCAGCGTCGCCGTGGTGTGGCGACCCGACCGGAAGGGCAGGTCCTGCAGGGCTTGTTCCACGAACCCAAGAGAGGTCTCGACGCCGTCGATCGCGCTCCCCGCGAGCGCCGCCCCGAGCGCGTCGATAGCAGCGGCCCGGTCCGGAGCGGTTGCGACTACCTTGGCCAGCAACGGGTCGTAGGCCGTTGAGACCTCCGTCCCCGCTTCGACCCAGCTGTCCACGCGCACTCCCGGCGCCCACCGGACAGACGTGACGAGGCCCGGGCTGGGCCGCCAGTCCCGTTCGGGGTCCTCGGCGTAGACCCGAGCCTCGATGGCCGCGCCAGCGGGTCGGGCCCGATGCGCTTCGCGCAGGGCACCGGGATCGCCCGCCGCGACCCGGAGCATGAGCTCGACGAGATCGAGCCCGTACACCTGCTCGGTGACGGGGTGCTCCACCTGCAACCGCGTGTTCACTTCGAGGAACATCGCCTCGGACCTGTCGACGTCGTAGACGAATTCGACCGTCCCGGCCGAGCGGTACGACACGGAGCGGCAGAGTTCGGCGCTAGCCCGCGCCAGCACCTCGCGCACCGCGTCGGGGAGGTTGGGTGCGGGGGCCTCCTCGACCACCTTCTGATTCCGGCGCTGGAGCGTGCAGTCACGGTCGCCCAACACAACGACGTCGCCGCTTCCGTCCCCGATCACCTGCACCTCGACATGGCGCGCCCGCCGCACTCGACGCTCCAGGAAGACGCCGTCGTCGCCGAAGTTCGACCCCGCGAGCCGCGCCACTCGAGCGAATGCCTCGCGCAGTTCGTCCGGCCTCTCACACGGCGTTATACCGATTCCGCCGCCGCCCCCGGTCGCCTTGAGCATGACCGGGTAGCCGATGCGCGCGGCCTCCTCGCAGGCGTGATCGACGCCGGAGAGCAGCCCCGACCCGGGCACCAGCGGAACGGCAGCCGCCGCCGCGGCGGCCCGCGCCTCGTGCTTGACCCCGAACAGTTCGATCTGCGCCGGGGTGGGGCCGACGAAGACAAGGCCCGCCGCCTCCACGGCGCGGGCGAAGTCCGCGTGCTCGGATAGAAAGCCGTAGCCGGGGTGCACGCCCCACGCTCCCGTGGCCAACGCGGCCTCAATGACGGCGTCCCCACGGAGATAGCTCTCCCGGGCCGCAGCCGGTCCCAGCCGCACGGCCCGGTCGGCGTTGCGCACGTGCAGTGCGTCACGATCCGCGTCGGAAAAGACCGCGACGGTCTCGAGGCCGAGGCGCTTCGCCGTCGCCATGATCCGCACGGCGATCTCGCCCCGGTTGGCCACCAGCAACGGCCCGACCTCAAGGTTCATGGTGCCTGCACCACGACGCGTACCGAGGTCGGGTTGAACCCGTTGCAGGGGTTGTTCACCTGCGGGCAGTTAGAGATCAGCGTCAACACGGCGACGTGGGACTGCAGGCGGAGGCTGCGGCCGGGCGCGGAGATCCCGTCGACGATCCCGAGCGTGCCGTCCTCCTCAACGGGCACGTTCATGTACCAGTTGATGTTGCTGACGAGGTCACGCTTGCCAAGGCCCCAGCGGGCGCCCTCGACAAGGAAATTCTCGACGCACGCGTGCTGGGCCTTCGTGTGGTACCCGTAGCGAAGCGTGTTGGCCTCCTTCGAGCAGGCGCCCCCGAGCGTGTCGTGGCGTCCCACCTCGTCGGCGGTGACGGTGAGCAAGGTCCGTCCTTCGTTCGAGCGCAGCTCGCTGCCGGTCGTCAGGAAGATGGAGCCCTGGCGCGCCACCGTGTCGGGCGCGCTGTACCGCTCGGCGGTGTCCCCGGCGACGTAGAACAGGCAGTCGACCGCCTGGTTGCCCTCGAGGTCGACGATCTCGAGGGTGCCTCCGGCGGGCACGATCCCTGACCAGGGGGCCCGGGGCGCCACCACGTCGTCGCTCACCGTTCGCATCACCTGGTCGCTCCAGCGTCGCGATCATCCGCGGTGTTGAGGTACGCGCGCTCGCGCTCGGGGCTCGAGACCCATGCCGGGTCGGTCGGGTCGGTCGGTTCCCCGCTCCACCCCGTGATGCCGAGCGTCGACGCGTGCCATCGATCGGCCGGATCGAGGGGGTGGGCGGTGTTGGCCAGGACCACGATCAGGGGCAGCTCGGCCTTCAAGTCGACTATGGCGGGTGAGCCACATCCGCCATGCCAGAGCAGCTGGCCGGTCGACGGCTCGACCCGGACACCCTTGAAGAACGACAAGCTGGGCGGCACGTCGCGCGGAGAAAGGCCATGCTTGGCGGCGCCGAGGAGGAAGAGCTCGCGTCCGGCCGGCGAGGCGCCCTCGGGACTGCCGCTCCCGTATCGCTCCTCGTTGTGCACCCGTGAGGAGGTCCCGCACATTGCGTCGTGATGTCCCGAGGTGTCGCCCACGACCGTTGCGAGCACACGTCCCTGGTCCGAGAGCAGTTGCTGGCCAACGGCGGTGTAGGCCTGCCACTGCACCTTGACCGTGTCGGCCACGTTGAGACGCTCCCAGGGCTGGTCGCTCCGGAACAGGAGCAGGTGGGCGCAGGCGTCCGCTTCCAGGTCACTGAGGCGGATCGTGGTCCCGGCCGCTACGGCCTTGTGGGCGTACCCGCCCGGTGCGACCGTCTCCGCCCAGACGAGACGCGCCGCGTCCACGCCGTCCGGCACGGTGGCGGCCTGGGAGGCCGGCACGGTCGGCATGTGGGTCGCAGCGATTTCGGCCTGGGCGCGAGCATGGTCGCGAGCTCCCGACGTGGTGGCCGTCTGACCGCTCGTCGGGCTCGACATCCATTTCCTCTCTGCCGAATACGGTCGCTCCGTCTAGGATGATTATCTATCGCACGATAGAAATCCAGCCCATGATCCGCTCCTTCACGCGTCGTTAACACATGGCAGTACCCAACGAAGCGATGCGACCTGTCGGTCGCCCGCGCGCAACGCCCGGCTATCCGTCCGAGGACGTCGCCGAGGAGATCCTCATGGCGGCCGCCGACCTCTTCGCGGAGAACGGTTTCACCGCCACGTCCACGCGCGCCATCGCCGACGGCGTGGGGCTCCGTCAGGCCTCTCTGTTCCATTACTTCGCGCGCAAGGAAGACATGCTCATCGAATTGCTGGACCGCACCGTGCGACCCACGCTCGACGTCGTGCACCGCCTCAAGTTGGAAAATTACGATCCTGAGCTGGCCTTATGGCACCTCACCCGGGTCGACACGGCGAACCTGTGCGCACCACAGAACCTAGGCGCCCTCCAGTTGCTTCCAGAGGCGCGCGGCGACCAGTTCGAATTTTTCTGGCGCCGCCGCAATCAACTCTTCCGTGTCTACGCGCGACTCATCGCGCGCGGTTACGGCACCGGCATCTTTCGCGAGGCGGATCCGCGCATGTCGGCCGAAGTCGTGTTCGGGTTGGTCGAAAGCGTCATCACGGCCAGCCACTCCTTCCGCCAAAGACCCACGACACCCGTGGTCATTGCGGACGCAACACTGCGCATCTGCGGTGTGCCGCCAGGCCGCGCACGCGCCGTCGCTCGTGCAGCCCGCCTTCTCGATGCGGGCTGACGCGCGTGTTCACTGTCCTGAAACGTTCTCGAACTCAGCCCGAAACAGAAGGGGGTTTGAATCGGCTTCGTTGACAAAGAGGCGACCGGGGGCGACTCGCACGAGGTGAGGAGGTGAGATGAAGGACCCAGTGCCCATCTTCGTCGAACGCCCCGTGCTTCTCTCCGTCGACATCCAGCGCGGGTACGCCCTGCCGCCCGAGGAGTCGGGCATCGCAATCATGGATGGCCACGCCCGCCTGATCGCGAACGCGGAGCGCATCGTCGCCGCAGCCAGGTCGGCCGCAATCCCCGTCGTGTTCTTCCAGGAGGCACACCGGCCCGACCTCGTCGACTTCGGGCGCGAACTCGACGGCGCCGAAGGGGTGCACTGCCTCGAAGGCGACGACGGAACGGAGCTATGGCCGACGCTCGTGCCGGGGCCGGGCGAGTACGGCATTGCGAAGCGGCGCTACTCCTGCTTCTTCGGCACCGACCTCGAGATACTCCTGAAGGGGCTCGGCGCGTCGACCCTCTTGCTGATCGGGGGCCTGACGGATGTGTGCATCCACTACACGTTCGCCGACGCGCACCAGCACGACTACCGGGTGCGTGTCGTCTCCGACTGCGTCATCGGTTCGACCGAGGCCCGGCACGAGGCTTCTCTCAGCGCCATGGAGTACCTCCAGCACGGTGCGTGTCGAACTACCTCCGAGGTGGTCGAGGCGTTTGCGACCCACCGGGCCACCAACGAACCGGCAACCGTCCACAAAGGAGCGGCATGATCCCAGGTCTCACGCCGTCGGCGCGCATCGCCCGACGCACCCTCGCCACCGCAGCGGTCCTTGCGCTCGCGGCGGCGCCGGCGTGGGTGGCCTCGTCACCTCCAGCGGGCGCGGCCTCGTATCCCACGAGTCACACGCTCAGCCTGAGCTTCCTCCAAGACCCCGGCCAGCCGCCGGACCCCGACGTCTACTACGCCGGTGAGGGGCTTCTGCTGACGCGGAACATGTATGAGGGATTGCTGACCTATAAGCCAGACACCGCGAAGCGGGTGCTCGAGCCCGACCTCGCCACCAGCTGGTCGGTGTCGAAAAATGGTCTCGTCTACACCTTCCAGCTGCGCCACGGCGTGCTGTTCCACGACGGGACGACCTTTACCTCGGCGGCCATCGCTCCTGACTTCGCCCGGCGTGCGGCGGTCAACGGGGGGCCCGCCTACATGGTGTCCGATGTTGCCTCCGTGGCGACCCCGAATCCCTACGAGGCGGTCATCAACCTGAAGACGCCGAACTCGGCATTCCTCGACTACCTGGCAGCCCCATACGGCCCGGCGATGATGAGCCCGACCGCCCTGGCGGCGAATGCAGGGTCGGACAACGCCCAGACCTACCTCGAGACGCACGACGTCGGGACCGGCCCCTACACCCTGACCGAGGCGAAGGTCGGCGTGATGTACCAGATGAAGGCCTTCCCGCAGTACTGGGGGCCCAAGCCCTACTACACGACCATCAGCCTGCCGGTCATCGACGACCTCTCCACCGAGGAGATCGAGTTCAACGACGGTCAGATGGCCGCCATCCTCCATGACATGACCACCTCGGTGATCGCCCAGTACAAGGCCAAGGCCAATGTGACGTCGTACTCGCTCCCGAGCCTGCAATCCGACACCGCATACGTGAACGAGAACAAGGGCTTCATGACCACCTCTGCCAACCGGCTGGCCGTGCTGGGGGCGATCAACGTGCCCTCCCTGGTGGCCGGCATCTTCCCCGGCCGCGGCACGGCAGCCAAGCAGGCCGGTCCGACCGGGCTCATCGCCGAGCCCTACGGCAAGCAGAACATCGCCTACGACCCCTCGAAGTTGAAAGACCTCGTCAAGCGACTACCGGCGTCTCAGCGTTCCTTTACCGTGGGCTACGACACCGGAGCGCCCGACGACCAGCTCCTCGCCGAGGACATCGGCGCCGAGCTCCAGGCCGACGGCCTGGCCACCAAGGTTGTCGGGTACCAGACCTCCGAGATATTCGGCTGGGTCGGGGACGTCGCGGCCTCGCAGGGTCCGGGGAGCCCCAACCTGCTCATCGACTACTTCTGGCCGGACACGTACAACACCTATACCTGGACGCACATCAGTTTCGATCCCTCCGGTGGCCTGCAGTACGTCAACTGCGACAGCGTGCCCGACGAGACCAACCTCAACACGCAGGCGCTCCAGACGGGATCGCTCTCCACGTACAACAAGGTGATCGAGAACGCGGTGAAGAGCGGCTGCTGGCTCAACATCGTCGACAAGGACGACGCCATGGTCGCCCAGCCGTGGCTGAAGGGCGTCGCCCAGGCCCATGTTGTCGCCTACCCCGAGATGTTGTTCCTCGCCAAGCTCCACCCGGGGTGAGGAGCCGAACGCCCACCGAGCACACGAGAGGGGAGAGCCAAGAGACACACGAGCGCGAAAGACAGCTGCAACAGAAGCACCTAGGGTTCCGCGCCCGCCCGGGCGGTCTGGACCGAGAGGTGAACAGGTTGCAGCCGCAGCCTGACACGGAGGGATAAAAGCCCGGGAGGTTTCGGCCAACCGGGCTCTCCCTTTTTTGGGACGGGAGAGACACTTATGCAGACGATCTTTGAGGTCGACGACCAGCACGCCGAGCTGGCGAGCAGCCTGGCGGCGCAGGGCGTGGAGTATGTGTTCGCGTCGTTCGTCGACATTGCCGGGCGAGCCAAGTCCAAGTGCGTGCCGGTCGGCCACCTGCCCGACCTCCTCGCCGGGCACGAGCGTTATACGCCCCGTGGCTTGGGCAACCTCGGCCAGATGACACCGACCGAGGACGAGTGCGTCACTGTGCCTGACGCAAGCACGCTGTGCATCCTGCCTTGGGACCGGCGGTTCGCCCACATGGCCGCCGACCTCCACTACGGCGGTACGGAGCCGTTCGCCCATTGCACACGCTCAATTCTGAAGAAACAACTCGACCGTGCCCGGGCATCTGGCTACGAGTTCCAGCTGGGCATCGAGCCAGAGTTCTATGTCGTCAAGCCCTTTGTCGGGGACCGGCCGGCTCCGGCAGACGACTATCTCGTCCCGTCGAAGCCTTCCGGGCGCTTGCGCCCGACCGCCGGCTACGACGTGGAAGCCACTCTGGACGTGATGGACTTCCTGGACCCGATGGTGCGGGCCATGCACGATTGCGGTTTCGGGGCATTCAGCTTCGACCACGAGGGTGGGGACGGGCAGGTCGAGTTCGACTTCGATTTTGCGCCGGCGCTCGTCACGGCCGATCGCGTGACCCTTCTGCGACTGATGGCAAAGCAGATCGCCAAGCAGATCGGGCTCATGGTGACCTTCATGCCCAAGCCCTACACGGAAGCCTGGGGCTCGGGCGCCCACTTCAACATGAGCCTCACTGAGCTCGAAGGAGGGCAGAACCTCTTCCGGGACCCCGAGGACACGCGCGGGCGCGGCTGGAGCAAGGCCGCCTACGGCTTCGTTGCTGGCATCATGCGCCACGCGCCGGCGCTGGCCGCCATCTGCACGCCGACCGTGAACTCGTACAAGCGGCTCCAACCTCGCCTCTCCGACGGCACCGTGTCATGGGCTCCGACGTGGGCCGCCTACGGCGACAACAACAGGTCCTGCCTCCTGCGGCTACCCCGAAACCGGCCGGCTATCGAGAACCGCGGCGTGGACTCGGCCGCCAACCCCTACCTGGCTGCGGCCTTCCTCGTGGCGGCGGGGCTCGAAGGCGTCGCCCAGGGTCTCGACCCGGGGAATCCGGTCGAGGACCTCACGTACGACTGGTCTCGAACCGGGCCCTCGGGGGGGGACGTCCAGGCGACGAAGCTGCCGCGTACGTTGCTCGAGGCGATTGAGGCGTTCGACGCGGACCCCCTCACCCACGAAGTCTTCCCGCAGGAGTTCGTGACGGCCTACGTCGATATGAAGGTCGCAGAGTGGGAGTCGTACCACACGCGCGTCTCCGAGTGGGAGCGCGAGAACTACCTGACGATGTTCTGACCGATGACCACGAACGGGCAGGACAGACCGGTGCGTTGGGAGGACCTCACGTGGCCGGAGATCGAAGCACTGGTCCAGCGCCGCCCCGAAGAGGTCGCCCTCTTACCGGTGGGAGCCACAGAGCAACACGGCCCCCACCTTCCGTCTGGCACCGACACCATCGTGGCCCGGGGGCTGTGCGACGCGGCCTCGTCGCGCACCGGCGCCCCGGTGCTCCCCGCGCTCGCTCTGGGATGTAGCTACGGACACGGGACAATGCTCCCGAGCACGATCTCGCTCACGCCCGAGCGACTGGCGGACGTCGTCGTCGACACGGTGTCCTGGCTCGCCAGCAGCGGCATCCGTCGCGTGCTCGCGGTCAACGGCCACTTCGGCAACCAGGCCTCTTTGTCCGTCGCCGGGGACCACCTGCGCCACGAGCGGCCCGATTTGCGGTTCGGCGTCATCAACTGGTGGACACTCACGCCGACCATCAGCGCGGAGACGCTGGCCGACGGCGAGGACGTGCATGCCAACCGCGCCGAGACCGCGCTGATGCTCGCCCTCGCGCCGCAGCATGTCCGCCTCGACCAGCTGCGCCAGGCCGACGACGAAGACCGCACTGCAGGCCTCGTTTTCCGCTATACCGCGCCGGTTCTGTCGCGCAACGGGGTGACCGGGCGGCCGTCGGAGGCCACCCCAGAGCTCGGGCACAAGCTCCTTGACGAGGTGGTCGACGAGTTGTCCGCCGCGATCACCCGCGGACGGACCGAGGAGCCGCCGCTGAGCGGCGCCCCCGCGAGCGCGGCGATCGCGTGACGTCGCCCACGCTGGTCGGCATCCTGTGCGGGCGGTCACCCGCTGATCGGTACTCGACTCACCGTGGCTACGTCTCCTCCGTAGCGGCGGTGGGTGCCGTGCCGGTCGTGTTGCCCGCCGGCCCGGACACCGATCCCCTCGCGCTTACCGCCGTTGTCGACCGTTGCGACGCGCTCATTGCCACCGGGGGTGGCGACGTCGACCCCGACCTCTACGCGGGCACGGCGGCGAGGTCACCCGAGTCATTGATGGACGTGGATCCCGGTCGCGACGTTGCCGAGATCGCGTCGGTCCAGCACGCGCTGGGGCAGGGCAAGCGGGTGCTCGGCGTATGCCGCGGCGCGCAGCTGCTCGCCGTCATCGGGGGCGGGACACTCATCGCCGACCTGGTGGAGAAGGGCATCGACGGGCACTGGCAGGAGGAGCGCCAGTATGAGGTCGTGCACGGCGTCCGCGCCGAGCCGGGCACCGTGGCGGCGGGCCTCCTCGCCAAGGTCGGACACGTCAACTCCATCCACCACCAAGCCATTGCGGACCCGGGCCAAGTACTGCGGGCGACGGCCTGGAGCGACGACGGCGTGATCGAGGCCGTCGAGTCCCCGGGGCTCCTCGGCGTGCAGTGGCATCCCGAACGCCTTTCGGCCGTCGATGCGCGGCACCTGGCACCGTTCGCGTGGCTGGTGGGCCGGTGACCCTCTCACACGCCGCCGCCATCGGATCCAAGACGCCTACACCACACGAGCCGCCCGAGCGCGGCCTGACCCGTGAGCCGGTTGCCGCGGTGTCGGATCTGCACGTCAGTTTCGTCCGCGGGGGCAGCGATGTGCACGCCCTACGCGGGGTGACCCTCGACATCGGCCCCGGCGAGATCGTCGGGATCGTCGGCGAGTCCGGGTCCGGCAAGTCCGTGCTCGCTCTCACCATGCTCGGCCTGTTGCCAGCCCGCCCCAGCCCGACCGTCACCGGCTCCGTGCGCGTCTGCGGCACCGACATGGTGACGGCAACCGCGGAGGAGGCACGCCTCGTGCGCCGCCAGCACCTCGGCGCGGTGTTCCAGGACCCGATGACGTCACTCAACCCCACCATGCGGGTCGGCCGCCAGATCCAAGAGGCGGCCGGCTCGGCCTCCGAAGCGCTGCGACTGCTCGATGCCGTCGGCGTGCCCGAGGCCAGGCGCCGCCTGCGGGCCTACCCCCACGAGCTCTCCGGCGGCCTCCGCCAGCGCGTGATGATCGCCATGGCCGTGGCGGGCTCGCCCTCCCTCGTCATCGCCGATGAACCCACCACCGCGCTCGACGTGACCGTCCAGGCGCAGATCCTCGAACTCATCGCCTCCCTGCGCGACGAGTTCGGCACGAGCTTCATCCTGGTGACCCACGATCTCGGCGTCGCCGCGCAGATCTCGGACCGGATCGCCGTGCTCTACGGGTCGCGTCTGGCTGAAGTGGGGCAGTCGGGCGGCGTGCTCTCCGCACCCGTCCACCCCTACACTTCGGGTTTGCTGCGGTCCCGCCTCATGCTGGGCTGCGACCGGAGCAGGCCCATCGTCACGCTGCGCGGCGAACCGCCGGATCCGCGGGCTCACCCGCCCGGCTGCCCGTTCGGCCCGCGTTGCGAGCTGCACTCCGACATCTGCGACGTCGCTCTCCCCGAGCTCGAGGTCGTCATGACCGCCGGCGCCATCCCACGCCAGGTCGCCTGCGTCCGCTGGCAGGAGGCGCTCGGGGGTGCCGCGGAGGCGGATCCCGCGGACCCCTGGCCCGAGGTCGAGCTCCGCGTCCAGGGCAGCGCGCCGCCAGGTGTTCTCGTGCACGACGTGTCGAAGTCCTTTCCCATCGGCACGGGGCTCCGCCGCCAGCACCTGAAGGCGTTGCGCGGTGTCTCACTTGAGGTGAACAAGGGAGAGGCTGTGGCCCTGGTCGGCGAGAGCGGCTGCGGGAAGTCGACGCTGCTTCGCTCGATTGCCGGCCTGCAGCCCATCGACTCGGGCTCCATTGAGTTCGGGCGCGGCGCGCGGCCCCAGATGGTGTTCCAGGACGCCGGCGCTTCGCTCACACCCTGGCTGACGATCGGTGAGCTCGTCGGCGAGCGCCTGCGCTCGGAGAAGCTGAGCGGATCGGAGCGCGCCGAGCGAGTACGCACGGCCTTGACCGAGGTGGGCCTGCCGGCCGAGGTGGCCGCGGCGAAGCCGTCGCAGCTCTCGGGCGGCCAGCGCCAACGCGCGGCGCTGGCCCGCGCCACGGTGGTCCCGCCCGATGTGCTGCTCTGCGACGAGCCGACCAGCGCCCTCGACGTCTCCCTCGCGGCGACGGTGCTCAACCTCGTCGGGCAGTTGCGCCGCGACCTCGGGGTCGCGGTGCTCTTCGTGACCCACGACCTCGCGGCGGCGCGGGTAGTGGCCGACCGCATCGCGGTGATGTACCTGGGGCGCATCGTCGAGTGCGGGCCCTCGGACGAGATCTGCACGTCCCCGGCGCACCCGTACACCGAGTCCCTCCTCGATGCCGTACCCGACCTCGCCCGGACCACCGTCCGCCTCAAAGGCGAGCCGGCGAGCCCGCTCGACCCCCCGGAGGGATGTGAGTTCCACCCGCGCTGCCCCAAGGCCGAGCCTGGGTGCGCGTCCGTCGACGCATCGCTGACGCCGTGGGGAACATCGAGCCGCGAGGTGGCCTGCCCGGTCTTCCTGCGCGCAGGGGGTGGCTGCTGATGGCGGTCGCCGAGGCCTTCGTTCCCGGCCGGGCAGGCCGGCGCGGCCTGAAGTCGATCGGCGGCGCGACCAAGGTGTTCAAGGGCGCCACCAAGGTGGACAAGGCGGGCATGATCCTGCTCGGGTTGCTCGTCGTCCTGGCGGTGTCCGCACCTCTCATCGCGCCCTACAACCCGATCGTCCCCTCTGGTGTCCCCTTCACCCCCCCACTGCACGGGGGCCACCTGATGGGTACGGACGAGGTCGGGTACGACATCTTCAGTCGCGTCCTCTTCGGCCTGCGCACGAGCATGCTCGGCGTGCTCATCGTCGTGACGTCGGGGGTCGTCATCGGCGGCCTGATCGGGCTCGTGGCCGGCGTGGCGGGCGGGTGGGTGGACACGGTGCTGATGCGCTTCACCGACCTGTTCCTCGCTCTTCCCGGCCCGCTGCTCGCCATCGCGATCGCCGCCTCGCTCGGCCCGAGTTACGCCCACGTGCTCCTGGCGGTGGCAATCGTCTGGTGGCCTTTCTACGCGAGGATCATGCGCGGGGAGGTGCGCGCCTGGGCCGCCCGTCCCCATTTGGAGGCCGCGGCCCTGGCCGGCGCCGGTCCCGTCCGCCGCGGGCTACGCCACCTGCTGCCCGGTGCGGTGCCCGCGATGGTCGTGACCGCGAGCCTCGACGTAGGCAACCTGGTGGTGACGCTGGCGGCGCTGTCGTTCCTCGGGCTGGGCGCGCCGGCGCCGTCCCCCGAGCTCGGCGCCATGGCAGCGCGCGGCCTGCAGTTCCTGCTCCAACAGTGGTGGATCCCGGTAATGCCCGGGATCGCCGTTGCCCTCCTCGCACTCGGCGCCAACCTCACAGGTGACGCCGTGGCCGATGCCACCGGGCAAGGCGTATGACCGGCCTGCCGAGGTTCGTGCTCAAGCGAATCGGTGCCCTGCTGATCATCATCATCATCCTCACCGCGATCATCTTCTTCCTGCAGAAGCTGAGCGGCACCAACCCCGTGCACGCCTACCTCGGCGCCAACGCCTCCAAAGCGGCCATCACCAAGGAGTCGGCCCTCCTCGGGTACAACAAGCCCGTACTCGACCAGTACTTCCACTACCTGGGGAACCTCTTCCACGGGAACCTCGAGAACTCGCTGCGTACGCGCCGCCCGGTCTCGACCGACCTCACTACCTACCTGCCGGCCACTATTGAGTTGACGATCGCCGCGCTTGGCATCGCCGTCGTGCTCGGCACCGCGCTCGGCCTGGCGTCCGCCGGTCGTTGGCGCGGGGCCAGCGCCCTGCGGGTGGTGATGATCGCCGGTGCCTCGGTCCCCTCGTTCCTCCTCGCCCTCCTCAGCGTGCTCGTGCTCAACGGTGACTTGCATCTGCTACCGGCGAGCGGCGACACCGGCGTGGCCAACCCGCCGACGGGCCCGACTGGGTTGATCATCCCCGATGCCCTGCTGCACCTGCAGTTCAGCACCGCGTGGGACGGCTTCGAACACCTGATCCTGCCCGCGCTCTGCGTGGCGATCGGCCCGGCGGTGTCCATCGGACGTGTGTTGCGTGGCTCGCTCCACGCATCCATGCGATCGGACTTCGTCCGCACGGCCCGTGCGAAAGGAATCACCGAGAGGCTCGTCCTGTTCCGCCACGCGCTGCGCAACTCCTTGTCCGCCGCGCTCTCCATGACCGGACTGCAGGTGGGCCTCATGTTCGCCGGCGTCGTGGTCGTCGAGACGGTCTTCGCCTGGCCGGGCATTGGGCTCTACACCGAGCAGAGCATCCCGACCGCGGACTTCCCCGCCATCGCCGGGGTCACCCTCGTGCTCGGCGTCTTCTACGTCGTCATCAACGCGCTGGTGGACGTCCTGCAGGCAGTGGTCGACCCGCGCGTGGCGCTCGAATGAGCACCGGGCCGCCGAGAACACGCCGAACAAGACAGGGAAGGAGAACGCCGTGACGGAGAGGCCCCCGGGGCCGATCAGCCTGAACCGCTACGAGCTCGAACTCGCGTGGCAGGGCATTCCCACTTTCATGAAGCTCCCGGTCTGCCTGACACCCGAAGACCTGCGGGCCGGCCAGGTCGACGTGGCGGTCGGCGGCGCACCATGGGACGGCACCGCCGTGACGCGGGCCGGCACCCACATGGGCCCCCAGGCCATCCGGACCTGTGACCACCTGCCGTCGCCTCCCTACGCCCGCCCCCACCTGCACGTGCGGGTCGACCCGTTCGAACATCTGACCGTGTGCGACTACGGCGACGCCGAGATCATCATCGGGAGCACCGACCGCACCTTCGAGAACATCCGCGCCTTCGTGGCCGAGATCCTCGAGGGAGGCGCCATGCCCGTCATCCTGGGCGGCGATCACGGCATCACGTGGCCGGCCGCCACCGCAGTGGCCGACGTCTATGGGTACGGGAAGATCGGCATCGTCCACTTTGACGCCCATGCCGACACCGCCCCCGACATGCAGGGGGTGCTGGCGGGCCACGGCACTCCCATGCGCCGCCTGATCGAGAGCGGTGCAGTGCTGGGCCGCAACTTCGTCCAGGTCGGGTTGCGCGGCTACTGGCCGACGCCCGACATCGTGGCCTGGATGGAGGAGCAGGGGATGCATTCGCACTTCATGGCCGAGGTCCAGCGGCATGGCTTCGACGCCGTGCTGGAGCGGGCGATCAACGAGGCCCTCTCGGGCAGCGCGGACCACCTCTACATCTCGGTCGACGTCGATGCGGTCGACCCGGCTCACGCGCCCGGGACCGGCTCGCCCGAGCCGGGTGGCCTCACCAGCGCCGAGGTGCTCCGCGCCGTACGGCGGATGTGTGCCGAGGTCGGCATGGTGGCGATGGACGTGGTCGAGGTGAGCCCGCCATACGACTCGGGCAACAACATCACCGCGCTCTTCGCGCACCGCTGCGTCCTTGAGGCTCTGACGGGGACGGCGATGCGACGGCTCGGCCTGACCCAGCCCGACTACCTCGACGAGACCGCCGCCGGCGGGGCGGAGCGCAACGAATGAGCATGATCGACGACTCCCTGTTGGCCGCTTCCAGCGACGACGTTGCCGGCGCGTCCTCCCTCGCCGCGCTCTACACGGACCCGGCGGTGCTGGCCATCGAGCGGGCCCGCCTCTTGACGCGCAGCTGGGCTCTGGTGGCGTCGGATGAGGAAGTCGCCGCGCCCGGCTCCTACGTAGCTTCCTTCGTCGGGGGCATCCCCCTCGCCATCGTGCGCGGCCACGACGGGGTGCTGCGCGCCTTCCACAACGTGTGCCGCCACCGCGGCATCACGCTGCTCGAAGGGGCGGGGACGGTGGGGCGGTTCATGACCTGTCCCTACCACCAGTGGAGCTACGCCTCCACCGGGGAGCTCGCCCGCGTGCCCCAGGCCGACGACCAGTTCCCCTCACTTGAGTTGTGCGACCTCGGTCTCGTCGAAGCGAAGGTGGCGGTGTGGGCCGGGATGGTCTTCGTCAACCCCTGGACGGAGTCGCCCCCGCTTGCAGAGGAAATGGGAGGTCTCGACCGCCGGCTCGAGCGGTTCCTGGCCGGTCCCCTCCGCCAGGTGGCGGTGGTGCAGTACGAGGCGGCGTGCAACTGGAAGCTGCTGGTGGAGAACCACATCGACGTGTACCACCTGTGGTACCTCCACGCCAAGACGCTCGCCGCGTACGACCATCGGGCCTTCAGATGGGAGTCGCTCGGCGACAACTGGTGGAGTCTCGAGCCACCCAAGGCGCCATCGGGAGGGGCGCCGGACTGGGTGCCCCCCGACATGCGCGGCACGATCGGGGCGTACCTGCTGTTCCCCAACCTCATGCTGGTCACGACCGACGACTACTTTGCTTCCTACGACGCGATTCCAGTTGCGCCAGACCGCACCCGGCTCACGTTACGGGTACGGGCGCCGGCCGACGCCGACGTGGACGCGCTCGTAACGTCGATCCGCTCGTTTATGGCCGAGGACGTCGCGGCGTGCGAGCGCATGCAACAGGGCACCGCGTCACCGTGGTTCGGGGTGGCCGCCCTGGCCACGACGCACGAGGAGCCGATCCGTCGATTCCACGCCGCCTTGGCGCGGCGGATGGGCCGGTGAGCGGCGAGCCGGAGCGGCCGGCGGGGCTGTCCGACATCCAGGGCTCCTGGCGCCGCGACGGGCGCCGGCTGCACGACGGGCCGTGGGACGAGGTCAGCGACGTCCTGTGGCTCCAGGTCGGCGTGTACTTCTGCGACCTGCGCACGGGGTTCGCCGGCACGGTGCCGTCGCACGGCCTCGATCTCGCCCAGGCCTTCAGCGGGACCGTCGACGTCACCTATGGGGACATCACCTTCCACCACGATCTCGACTCCTTGGGCCGCGATCCAGCGCATCCCGACGTGAGCACCGTGCACCGCGTGGCCGAGGCCATGTACGAGCGGGGACCGGGGTTCGAGGAGCGCTGGGTCCTGGCGTCACTGCCCGACGATGAGGGCGCCGTTGCCGAGCTGCCCGCGGCAGGCGGCGCCGCGCTGGCTCGCATCGTACGGGTCGGCGCGCTGGCGCTCGCGGTATGGGGCGGGCGCACTCCCGGTGGCGCGCGGTACACCGCTCGCCACGAGTGGGCACCTGAGCGCACGCCGTTCCGCGAGCAAGGCGTCCCCAATGTCCACGAGGCGGTCCGCGCGCTCGCCTTCGGCGACCCGCTGCCGGGGAGCTGGCAGGCGGTCGCCACGACGCCGCCGCCATGAACGCGGGCGGCGTGCGTCGGGTCGTGCTGCTCACGCTCGGATGGGAAGACCTGCCCAAGTCCGTCTCGGTGCACGGCGCGCCGCCCAGCGAGCGGTTGCGCGAGCCCGTGCCCGGCGTCCTCCTCCAGTGCGACGGCGGCTGGCTGCTGCTCGACACCGGCTTCAACCCGGCCCTCATCCGGGATCCCGCCCTCAAGCGCCGCTTCCACGGGGACCCGGGCTTCCGGCCCGTATTGCCCGGGCCGGGCGAGCCGCTCGAGGAGGCGCTGGCGGGCGCCGGCATCGCGCTCGAGGAGATCTACGCCGTCGGCCTGAGCCACCTGCACAACGACCACGCAGGCGGGCTGCGCCATTTCTCCGGCCGGGTGCCGGTGCACGCGCAGAAGGCCGAGCTGGACTACGGCCTCGCCAACCACCCGGACCCCGAGCGCCATGCCATGTTCCGTATCGACTACGACGACCCCGCCATCGACTGGCGCCTGGCCGAAGGAGACGGTGAGATCGCCCCCGGTGTGACGGCGGTCCTCACGGCAGGCCACACCCCGGGGCACCAGAGCTTTGTGGTCGACCTCGACGACTCGGTGGGCGGAGGCGGTCTGGTGTTCGCGTTCGACGCGGCGGACCTGACCGAGAACATCGAAGACGAACTTCCGATCGGGGGCCGGGTCGGGGTGCCCCCCGAGGCCACCATCGAGCCGATCCGGCGCCTCAAGCGCCTGGCCGCCGCGCGCGGCTACTCGCTCATTCCCGGCCACGACCCGGTGGTGTGGCCCCGCCTCACCCGCGAGCTGGCCGAGCGCTTCGCCACGACCGGTTAGCGCAGCGCCATCGCGGCCAAGGCCGCATAACCCTGGGCGCCGCGGCGCAGCGAGTCGAGGCTCACGTGCTCGTCGACCTGGTGCGCCATCGACTCGACCCCCACGCCGAACCCGATGGTAGGGATGCCGCACACGCCTGCGCTGTACGACCCGTTCGTGCAAAAGGAGTAGTGCGTGGGCGTGGGGTCGAGGCCGACCGTGCTCAGCGCGCCCGAGGCGGCGCAGACCAGCGCAGAGTCCTCCGGCGTCCACCAGGCCGCCGCGTACTCGGGGAGCGAAAAGGTCCGGCCCGTCCAGGTCGCGAAGGTCGCCTCCACCAGCTTCACCTCGAGCCCGGGCTGCTCGGGCCAGCCGGCCCAGGCCCGCCGCGCGGCGTCGCCGAGGAGGGCCAAGACCGACTCCTCGGTCTCGCCGGGGAGGAAACGACAGTCGAAGCGCGCCACCGCGGAACCCGGAATGGTCGAGACCGACGGGTAGGGATCGGAGTGCACGTCGATGCAGTTCAGGTCCCGCGCCCCGAGCTGGGGGTGGGCGGGGTGCGGGATCCGCGCTGCCTCGTCGATCAGAGCCGCCACCGCCAAGGCCGCGTTGAGCCCGTAGCCGGCGTGGCCGGCGTGACAGGCGCGCCCGGTGACCTTGACCTCCACCTTGGCCCGGCCGCGCTGGCCGATGCACAGCTGCGTGTCGTTGGGCTCGCTGGTCACGAAGGCGTCCGGTCTCCACGTGGCCACCGGCTCCGCGAGGGCGCCGCCCTCCATCTCCTCCTCGCACACGCTGGCCACCACGACCACGCGGCTCCCCATTACGGGAGCGGCCGCCGCGACGCCCCAGACGGCGGCGGCGATCGATGCCTTCTGGTCGCAGATGCCGAGCCCATAGAGCTTGCCGTCGCGGACGACGCCGCCGAAGGGATCGACACTCCAGCGCTCCGCGGAGTGCAGCGGGATCGAATCGATGTGGCCGTCGATCATCAGCGTCGGGCCCTCGGCGGGGCCGAGCACACCGACTGCGTTCCCGCTGTCGTCGATCCCCACCTCGTCGAAGCCGGCCGCCCCCAGGGCACCGGTCACGAGGGCGATGGCCTCACCTTCGGTCCCCGACACGCTGCTCGTGCGCGCTAGCGCGACCGCCAGAGCGCAGAGCGCGTCGTCTTCGACTGGAAATTGCGTCGTCACCGCGTCACGCCGATGAGGCGCGCACTCCGCGCGAGGGCGCCGGGTGCGAGGAAACGACCGATTGGCTCGCCTACCTGCGCGCCGTCTTCGTACACGACTTCGCCGCGCACCAGGGTCGCCCGCACCACGCCGGGCAACACCCGACCTATGAAGGGCGAGCGCCGGTGGCGCGTGTGGAGCGTGTCCGGGCCAACGGTCCAGGTCCCCGCGAGATCGACCAGCGCCAGGTCGGCGTCCGAGCCGACGGCGAGCCCGCCCTTGCCGGCGAGCCCGCACACTCGGGCCGCGGCAGTGCGGAGACGGTCAAGGACGGCGAGCGGGAGGTCCAAGGTGAGGAGGACCGACAGCGTGGTCTGCACGCCCGACACGCCGGCGAAGGGCGCGTCGCCCTGCTTCCCTTCGGGCGGGCACGGCGAGTGGTCCGACGCGATCGTGTCGATGCTGCCCTCGAGGGCGGCGCGCACCATCCGGAGGCGGGTGCTCTCGTCGCGGACCGGCGGGCAACATTGCGCGTCGGGCCCGATCCGGGAGGCGGCTTGGTCGTCGAGGGCGAGGTAGTGCGGGCACGTCTCGACCGTGGCTCCCGGCCAGCGCATGGACTCCTCGACCGCCTCGCTCGAGGAGCAGTGGACGACGTGCAGGCGCGCGCCGTGCCGGGCGGCAGCCGCCCCGGCCGTCGCAACGGCGGCGACCTCGGACGCCACGGGACGGGAACGCCCATCCTGCTCGAAGAGGACCGGGTCCTCACAGTGCACGGCGACAGGGACATCCGCTGCGGCCGCGACGCGCATGCCGCGGTCGAGGGCCTCGTGCGTGCAGGCTGGGAACTCGGGCCACCCGCTGTCGCAGAGGAAGGCCTTGAGCCCCACGACCCCGGCGTCGAGGAGCGAGTTCAACGCCCCCACGTTGCGCGGGACGAGCCCACCCCACAGCGCGAAGTCGACCAGCGACACTCCGGTCGCGGCGGTGCGCTTGTCGCGCACGGCAGCGGCAGTCAGCGTCGGGGGGTGCGAGTCGATCGGCATGTCGACGACCGTCGTGACCCCGCCGGCAGCCGCGGCCAGACTCCCGGTGGCCCAACCTTCCCAGTCGTCGCGCCCCGGCGCGTCGAAATGCACGTGGGCGTCGACCGCGCCGGGAAAGACGTCGAGACCGTCGGCATCGATCGACCGCAGAGCCGGGCCACCGTGGCCGCCCTCGGTGAGCGCCACGATCACGCCGCGGTCGACCACCACGTCGCGCGGCACGCCGCCCACCCTGCCCGCACGCACCACCAGATCGGCCGTCACCAGGTTCTCCCCGATTCCACGCTCACCCGCAAGCAGTCTCTGGCTTCGAGGTTTCTGCCGGATCTCGTCCGTGTAATTGCTCTGTGAACTCGGCACCGATGGTGTCCGCCGGCAACGCCTCGGGTGCGAGGATGCCACCATGAGCGATCCACGGGTGGTGGACGTCCACGTCCATCTCTTCGAGAAGCCGGACGACCCGGTGCGCGACGAGTACGAGATCTGGGAGTACGGCTCCCACGACGGCGTCGAGTTCGGCAACCGGCGCGGCACGCCCGACGACCTCGTCGCGGCCCTGGGGCACGGCGAGCGGGTCGCCCACTCCGTGTTGCTTGGCATGTTCTGCCCGCAGCCCGCCGCCACCGGCGAGGCGGACCGCCTGCGCGCCTACAACAGCTGGGTGCTCGAGACCGCGGCCGCGTCTCCGCATCTCACTCCTTTCGTTGCCGCCGACCCCGGCGCGCTCGGGGGACGGGCGGGCGCGGCGCACCTGCGTTCGGCGGTGGAGCGGGGTGCCAGGGGGATCAAGCTCCACCCGCCGATGCAGGCGTTCGCGCCAGACGACCCGCGCCTCGACGCGATCTATGAAACCTGTGTCGAACTGGGCCTCAGCGTGCTGGGCCATTCGGGCTCGACCCGGGAGGGGCCGGCCTCGGACCCCTTCGCCTTCAGTTCCGTTCTCGAAGCGCATCCGGGGCTTCACCTGGTGCTGGCCCACTTGGGCGGTGCGAGCTGGCGGCAGGTGATCCCGTTCGCCGCGGCCTACCCGTCCGTGTCGTTCGACCTCTGCGAGATCATCGCCTGGACGGGGGCGCCCCGCGCCCCGACCGCCGACGAGCTCGGGCGCCTCATCCGGAACGTCGGGCCCGAGCGGGTCCTCTTCGGGACGGACTTCCCCTGGTACGAGCTGGACCGCACGATTGACCACCTCATGGCGCTCCCGCATCTCTCCGACGAGGAGCGGCTCGGGATCCTCGGCGAGAACGCCATCCGTCGCATTGGCCTCGACGTGCCCTGAGATCCGGAGCCAGGGGCTAATTGGTAGCGTCGCCCTCGATGACAGACAGCGAGGTGCGACCCGCGGGCGCAAGCGCGGCGCACGATGTCTCGCTCTACGAGGGTCTCCTCACCACGCGGGCCATCCGCCGTTACACCGACGAGTCGGTCCCCGACGAGGCCCTGCGCGACATCCTGTTCGCGGCCACGCGGGCGCCGAGCGGGTCGAACCGCCAGCCGTTCCGCTTCGTCGTGCTCACCGACGGTCCGGTGGCCGCCGAGGCCAAACGGCTGATCGGCGCGGGCGCCCGCCACTTCTGGGACGCCAAGCGGGCCGAGGACGGCTACGACGAGGGGTCGGGCACCCAGGCCGACTCGCCCAAGTCGCGGCTCGCCCGCACCATGCAGCGCTACGTCGACGACTACGAGTCGGTGCCCGTGCTCATCCTTCCTTGCTATGTGCGCTACCGCTCCCACACCGCCAGCTCGGACGGCGCCTCGATCTACCCGGCGTGCCAGAACCTGTTGCTGGCGGCCCGCGCCCTCGGCTACGGGGGCGTGCTGACCGGGTTGCACCACATGGCCGACGGCGACCTGCGCGGGTTGCTGGACATCCCCGACAACGTGGAGATCATGGCCACGATCACGCTCGGCCGGCCGCTGGGGAGGCACGGTCCGGTGCGCCGACGCCCGCTCCCCGAGTTGGTGTTCGGCGAGAAGTGGGGGCGGCCCCCCGCTTGGGCGGTCGACCCCGCCGGCGTTCGGCACGCCGCTGCCGGCCCGCCGCGCCCTGCGCCGGCGGGCTGACCGGGACCCGCGCTGCCAGCCAATACAGTTTGGGTGCTGCGCCACGCACCGCAGGCACCCCACGCCACGAGGATCCGGGAAGGCTGACATGTCCACGCTCGACGCACTCGTCTTCGACGCCGACAACCACTACTACGAGGCGCTCGATGCGTTCACCCGCCACCTCGACCCCGCGCTCGGGCCGCGGGTGATCGAATGGGCCGAGGTGAACGGCCGGCGCTACCACTCGCTCGGTGGGCGCGTGAGCCGGGCGGTCACCAATCCGACGTTCAACCCGATCTCGCCGGCCGGCGCGCTCTTCGACTACTTCCGCGGCAACCCCAACGGCGTGCCGATGCACGAGCTGATGGGCACGCCCGAGCCCATCCGGCCCGAGTACCGCGACCGCGACGCCCGGCTGGCTGCGATGGACGCGCAGGGCTTGGCCCAGGTCTGGCTCTTCCCCACCCTCGGCATGCTCTACGAGGAAGCGCTCAAGGAGGACCCCGAGGCGGTGGTCCTCCTGTTCCGGGCCTTCAACCGCTGGTTGGCCGAGGA
>DASZLL010000032.1:0-23768 GCA_035552395.1 Acidimicrobiales bacterium | reverse complement strand
GCAGTACAGCGGGCGGATCTCGGTGATCCTGCTGCCGTGGGCCGGGCTGCCGTTCATGCTGGGCCTGGTCATCGTGGCCCTGCGGCGGGGCGGGTGGCGCGAGCCCGCGTTGTTCGCCTTCGTCGTGGCCGTGGTGAGCGGCATCAACGCGAGCTCGCTCATCTACATCGCGGTCGCCCCGATCCTGTGGCTCTTCTACGCGGTCGTCGTGCTGCGCGAGTCGACCTGGCGCCACGCGCTCGCCACCGGCCTGCGCATCTCGGTGCTGACCCTCGGCGCCTGCCTGTGGTGGATCGCCGGGCTCGAGGTGGAGGCCGCCTACGGGGTCAACGTCTTGAAGTTCACCGAGACCGTGCCCTCGACGTCGGCCACCTCCAACCCGGCGGACATCATCCGCGGGCTCGGCTACTGGTACTTCTACGGCACCGACCACATCGGCCCGTGGACCAACGCCGCGGTGCGCTACACACAGAACATCTGGTTGCTGGGCGCGTCACTGGCGGTGCCCGTGGTCTCGCTCGTGGCGGCCGCCTTCGTGCGCTGGAAGGAGCGGGCCTTCTTCCTCGTGCTGCTCTTCGTCGGCCTGGTGCTGTCGGTGGGCCCGTTCCCCTTCACCGACCCGACGCGGGTGGGGGGCTGGCTCAAATCCTTCATGACCGACACGACGGCCGGGCTGGCCCTGCGCTCGACGGACCGGGCGACGCCGTTGGTCCTGCTGGCGCTCTTCATGCTGCTGGGCTCGGGGTTGACCGCCCTGTGGCGGCGGCTGTCGATTGTGGGGGTCGTCACGGCGTTGGCGGTGGCCGGCCTCGTAATCGCCAACATCCCTTCGCTGTTCAACGGCGACACGATCGCGAACAACTTCACCCAGCCGGCGACGCTGCCCTCCTATCAGCTGGCCGCCATCAACCATCTCAACGCGACGCACCCGGGGACCCGGGTCTTCGCCATCCCGGGCAACGACTTCGCGTCGGACCGCTGGGGCGACACGATCGACACCCCGCAGCCGGCGCTGCTGAACCGCGACTTCGTGACGCGCGAGCAACAGATCATGGGCTCCATCGCCACGGCCGACACGTTGTATGCGATCGACGGGCCGATCCAGGACGGCATCGCCAACATGAACGCGCTGGCACCGATGTCGCGCTTGATGGGTGCGGGCGACGTCATGGTCGAGTACGACCAGCGCTACGAGCAATACGGCGTGCCCCAGCCGCAGCTGCTGGCTCTGCAGCTCCTGCAGACGCCGTCCGGCCTGAGCGACCCCACCTCGTTCGGGGCGCCCCGGCCGAATGCGTCGACCGTGTCGACGCTGAACGAGGAGGACCTGTCGGTGCCCGGCAACGTCGGGTGGCCCTCCCCCATCGTCACCTACACGGTGGCCAACCCGCGGCCGTTGTTGCGCGGCGAGTCCGACGGCGGCACCATCGTGATGGAGGGCGACGCCACCGGGCTGAACAACCTGGCCGGCCTCGGGTTGCTCAATACGGGCAGCGCGATCTACTACGCCGGCACCCTCGCCGACAACGCCAGCCGGCTGGACCAGCTGGCGTCGCAGGGCGCGCAGCTCGTGGTGACCGACACCAACCGCAAACAGGCCTTCCGCTGGGACACGCTCACGGCCAACGCCGGCGCCACCGAGACGCTCGACGAGAACCCCGCCAAGACCGACCTGAGCGACAGCCCGGTCGAGCTATTCCCGGGCACCGGGGCGGCGTCGAAGACCTACGCCAGTTATGTCGGCGCGGTGAACGTGTCGGCCAGCAGCTACGGCAACAGCGTCTCCTACACCCCCGAAGACCAGGCCTCCAGCGCCATCGACCGCAACTTCGACACGGCCTGGATTACGGGCACCTTCGTCCCCGACCCGGCGGGCCAGTGGTGGCAGTCGAAGTTCACCAACCCCGTCACGACCGATCAGATCACGGTCGTGCAGCCGCAGCGCGGCGACGTCTCGCGGCGGGTGTCGGCGGTGACGCTCACCTTCGACGGCAAGGACCCCATCCGCTACGACCTCACGCCGGCGTCGTACCTGACCTCGGGCCAGACGCTGGCCTTCCCGGCTCGGACGTTCCACACGCTGCGCGTCACCATCGACGGCACGACGAACGACACCGCGCCGCCCTTGTCGGCCGCCGCGGTCGGTTTCTCCGAGATAGAGGTGCCGGGCCAGCAGGTGCGCCAGGTGCTGCAGATGCCGACCCAGATGCTGTCCTCGCTGGGCGCCGCTTCGGCCGCGGACCGTCTCAGCGTCGTCATGACCCGCTCGCGCACATCGCAATACCCGCCGCGCAGTGATCCCGAGACGTCGATGGCGCGCCAGTTCACGCTGCCCACGGCGCGCTCGTTCACGCTCTCGGGGAGCGCGTCGCTGTCGGCGTTGATCCCCGACGACGAGATCGACGGCCTCGTCGGACGCTCGACGAACGGGGCGAGCGGCGTGCGCGACGCCTACTCGTCGGGCCGGCTCCCCGGCGACCTCGGGGCGACGGCGTCGGCCACGGTCGACGGGAACGATTCGACGGCCTGGCAGCCGGGCCTCGGGACGAAGGCACAGCTCGGGTCCTCCTTGACCTATGACCTGACCAAGGCGCAGGCGCTGAGCCACCTCAACCTGCAGCTGATCGCGGACGGCCGTCACTCCGTGCCCACCGCGCTGACGATCACGTCGGGCAGCCAGGTGCGCCAGGTGACGATCCCGCCCATTGCGGACGGCCCCGTGCCCGGAGCGGTGACCACGGTGCCGCTCTCGTTCCCGGCCATCACGGGGTCGCATTTCATCGTGACGTTCACCGCCATCCGGCCCGAGTACGCGGCGAACTACTACTCCGCTGGCCCGCTGGCCCTCCCGATCGCCGTCGCGGAGATCGGTTTCCCCGCCGGCGTGCTCGCCTCGCCCACCCCGGCGCAGCTGCCGGGCAACTGCGTGAGCAACCTGCTGACCATCGACGGCCAGCCGATCGACGTCTCGATCGTCGGCTCGACGACGCAGGCGCTCGACGGTGGCGAGGTACAGGTGGTGCCGTGCGGGCCCGACGCCAAGGGCATCGCACTGGCGGCGGGGACCCACGTGGTGCAGACGGCCGTCGGGCACAACCCGCCGTGCGCGAGCACGCCGACGACGTGCACGGGGTGGAATCTCGACCAGCTCGCGCTGGACTCGGTCGCGGGCGGCGGCGCGGGCCCGGCCGCGACGGCGACGGCGGCCGGGACACCCACGCTGCCCGCCACCCCGAGCGGGGCGGGACCGGTGGTCACGCAGACCGCATCGCACATCGACGGCCAGACGGCCAAGGTGACCGGCGCGACGCAGCCGTTCGAGTTCGTCTTCGGGCAGAGCTTGAATAAGGGCTGGCAGGCGGTGGCCTCGCCCGGGCCCGGCGCCCCAGCCGGCGCGCACTCGGTCAACCTCGGGGCGCCCCAGCTGGTCGACGGCTTCGCCAACGGGTGGCCCGTCACGGCGGCCGACCTCCAGGCGCTGGGCGGTGGGAACTTCACGGTGTCGTTGACGTGGACGCCGCAACGTCTCGTCTGGCTCGCCCTGGCCGTCTCGGCGGCGACCCTGCTCTTGTGCCTGGTCCTCGGCTTCCTGCCCGTGCGGTGGCGGCGCTGGCTGCGCGCTCGCCTGCCGCGGCGGTTACGCGGTCCGGCCGGTCCGGACGCGCCCGAGCGGCCGTCCGATCCCTTCGACCCGGCGGCGTTGACGTTGCCGTACTCGATCCCGGCTCTGGGCTCGCACCGCAGCGGGTGGGCCCGCTTCCCGCGCGCCCTGCTCCTCGCTGCGCTCACCGGCGGCGTGGCCCTGCTCGTCGCCCCGCCGCTCGTCGGCCTGGTCGTGGCCGTGCTGGTGCTGCTCGGTCTGTTGGTCCCCTGGGCGCGCGCCGCCGCGGTCATCGGTGGCGTCGCCTTCGTCGTCGCCGGCTGCCTCAATGTCGTCGAGGGCCAGCGGGTGCACCACTACCTCCCGGGCTCGAACTGGGACGGCTCGTTCATCCACGCCGGCAACCTGATCTGGGTCGGCGTCGTGCTGCTCGTGGCCGACGCGGTGATCTCGAGCTTCGGGCTGCGGGTGGCCAAGCCGCTGCGGCGGCGGGAGCTGCGGGCGGCGGCGGTGTCGGTGCCGGTGGTGGGCGGGGCTGGTGCGGCGGCCGAAAGCGATTCCCCGGGCTCCGATCAGCCGTAGTTCACTCCATCCTCAGCACGGGACGCCTCCACTCACTCCATTCGCTTCCCCACACAATGGACGTGGAGTGGAGTGAAAGGAGTTGGCGGTGACTCGATGCCAAGCGTTCCTCATCGGCGTGGCCAGCACGTTGGTCGCGCTGACGGCGGCCGGGCGACGGCTCCTGCTCGCGCGCGTCCGACGGCGGGGTGTTCAACTTCGGCTCAGCGTTGTTCGACGGCTCGACCGGCGGCATGCCACTGAACAAGCCGATCGTGGGGATCGCGAGCTAAACGCGCGAGGAAGGTACCTCAGAGAGGAACATCACCGTGCGGACGTCACCTCACCCGCCAGCGCCTCCAGGGCGCGGCGGGCCGTGGCGTCCCACGTGAACCAGCGGGCCCGCGCCAAGGCGCCCCGCGACAGCCGGCTGCGCAACACCTGGTCGCCCAGCACCCGGCTGAGCGCGGCCGCCATCTCGTCCACGTTCTCCACCAAAAGGCCCGACTCGCCGTCGACGACGGCGTCGGCGTGACCTGCGATGTCCGTCGCCACGGCCGGGGTCCCGCAGGCGGCCGCCTCGGTCAGCGTCATGCCCCAGCCCTCGCGCTGCGAGCTGCTCGCCACGACCCAGGCCCGGCGGTACCAGTCCACGAGCTCCTCGTCGTTGACGCGCCCCGGCAGGTGCACCCACTCGGTCGCCCCGAGCTCGTCGCGCAACGCTTCGAGCGCGGGGCGCTCGTAGCCCTCGCCGACGATCACGGCCGTGAGGTCCGGGTGGTCGGCCTTCGCCCTGGCCAAGGCCCGCAGTAAGGCGTCGAAGCGCTTGACCGGGACCAGGCGGCCGACCGCCACCACCAGCGGTGTCGCCGAGCGCTGTCCACCGGGGCGGTAGCGCTCGTCCACCCCCGGGGGCGCCACCGTCACCCGGTCGGCCGGCAGATGCAGCATGTCGACGATCTCGCGGCGCGACGACTCGGACAAGGTCACGATGCGGCTCGAGCGGTAGAAGCGCGGGGCAATCCGCCGCTCGACGGTGTCCCCCATCCGGGCCAGCGTGGGCGGCAGGACCATGCCCCACATCTCCGCGTGCACGTGGTGGAGGAAGACGACGCTGGGCCCGCGGTACCAGAGCGGCGAGAGGAAGGGCATGCCGTTCCAGATCTCGACCAGGGCGTCGCCGGGGCGGTGCCCCATGCGCAGGCCCTCCCACGCGGCGCCGGGAAACACGGCGTAACGGCCGGAGCGGCGCAGGACGCGATAGCCGTCGCGCGTCAGCGCCGCCGGGGCGCCGGGCACGGCGGAGGTGCGGAAGGTGACGTCGAGCCCGGCGGCGGCCCACAGCGAGGCCACCTTGTGGGCGTGCAGCTCGGAGCCCCCCGCCTCGGGGTCGTCGAGGTCGCGCCAGGCGACGAAGTGAATGCGCCGCAGGCCGGCGTCGTCGGCGATCGCCGCCAGGACGTCACGCTCGGTGCGTCCCTCGTGCGGCCCGCGCAACCCGCGCTGCTCGGGCACCGCCAAGCTCCCGGGCGTCGTCGCGGCCTCGCCGTCGCGTCGGCTGCGACCATCGGGCGCGGCCGCGACCGGCCCCGCCGAGTCGTCACCCATCAGCTCAGGTTAGTCCTGCGGCTACCTGCCCAACTCTGACCCGGTGCACCAGCGCGAAGCCGGCGCCGATCACCCCCAGCACGCCCGCCTGGACGGCCAGGTCAACCAGGGCGGTCGCCCGCGGCGCCCCGTGGACGGCGAGCGTCGCCAGGGTCAACGCGAGCGCCCCGATGACGAGTACCCCGGCCACCCAGCGCCGCCCGACGGCCAGCAGGTACATGGTGAGGACGACCGAGATACTGAGCAGGATCATGGCGACCACGAGTGGCGCCAGCGCGTCCGAGGCCGCGGTGTAGGCGTGGTGGAAGACGAGCTGGAGCAACACTTCGGGTGCGGCCAGCGCGATCGCAAGCAGCACGGCGGAGGGGATGGCTAGCAGCACGAGCACGACGGCCAGCTGCCGCAGCGCGTGCCCGCCCTGGCGCCAGCGGATGGCCGCCTCGGGGAGCAGGTATCCCCCGAGCACCACCGCGCCGAACACGATGGCCTTGCTCGTCACCGACACCGCGGCGTAGGCGCCGCTGTGCGAGGGGTTGTCGCGCCCGACGACGAGCACGTCGATGTTCTGCAGCACGGCGACCATCGACAGCGAGAG
The DNA here is from genome assembly GCA_035552395.1 of Acidimicrobiales bacterium. Lineage (GTDB taxonomy): Bacteria > Actinomycetota > Acidimicrobiia > Acidimicrobiales > RAAP-2 > Bog-473. The sequence continues at coordinate 17,403 of DASZLL010000032.1, read as the reverse complement.
GGAGGCGATCCCGAGGTCGAGGGCGACGGTCCGCCGCTCGGACGAGCCGCCCGCCAGCACGTGGTCGGGCCGCACCGCAGCCACCCAGCCGGTCATGGCCCAGACGCGGGGCCCCTGGCCGCCCGACCAGGCCCGCACGGCGGCGTAGCGGGCGTGGCCGGCCGCCACCACCTCGCCGATGAGGATCCCGATGGCGGCGCCCGACGGCCCGTAGCCGGCGGCGACCAGGATCAGGACCGCCACCACCCGCACGCCCGCCTCCACGAGCAGGTTGGCGGCCAGCGGCTTGTAGGCCCGGTGCGCCTGCAGGAGGCCGCGGTCGAGCGAGAGGAGCACGAAGAAGGCGGCGGCCGCCAGGATGGCGGCGATGCCGATACCGCTCTGCTGGTTGAGCAGGACGGCCACGCCGTGCCGGCCGAGGTAGACGATGAGCGCCCAGAGCAGGACGAGCATGGTGCCCTGGCGGTGCACCCGCCCCGCCCAACGCCGCACGAGATGCCCGCTGCCGTCCTCGTGCCACAGGGTGACGCGCCGGACCACGGCGACGACGACGGCGGAACCGGGCATGGAGAGGATCAGGTAGAGCCCGGTCAGCTGGTTGAGGACGCCGTAGCTGTGCGGGGAGAGGAGCCGGGCCAGCGCCACGGTCAAGATGACGCTGGCGCCGTTGGCCACCACCCCGGCGATGGCGAGCGGGCCCGCTTGCAACAGGCCGGCCCGCAACGACTCGACGCCGGGGCGCGCCTCGGTGTCCAAGATGAACTCGGCGCCGAGGTTCGGCCCCACCGCGTTGGGCGCCAGCGACATCGCCGCGGGCACCGACTCGACGACGATTTCAGCCGCCGGGGACCCGGCGGCCTCTTCGTCGGTCACTCGTGCTTCCTCGACCCCGCCGCCGTGTTCCGCTTCGCCGATTTCGCAGTGTTCGTCGCGTTCGTCGCGTTCGTCGCGTTCGTCGCGTGCGATCCCGTGGTCGCCGCCACGACGGCGGGCTCCGCCTGGAGGCCGAGCTGTGCGACCTGCGGCAGGATCTCGCGCTGCAAGAGCTCGCCGCCGTCCAGGCTGATGTGCACGCCGTCGGACGAGCGGACGTCGATGCCGTTCACCGACGCCGTATAGACGCCGCCGGGGGCCAACAGGTGGTTGAGGTCGACCACGCGCACCACCTTGGGCTCCGAACGTGCGACCCGGCTGACCAGCGTGTTGAACAGCCGAGCGCGCGACGGCATGTCCTCGACGTAGGGCGAGCCGTTGGATCGGCGCTGGCTGGGGTCGACGTAGGGCATGGTCAGGAGCACCACTCTGGCACCAAACGAATGCAGGATGGCGATGGCCGCCTTGAGGTCCGCGGTCACGTGCGCATCCCACACCGGCTGGCCGATGTGGACCCATCGCCCCTTGTAGAAGTGATCGGTGACCTCCCAGCGCCCGAGGCCGAGCGCGACCACCTGGGGTCGCAGGCGCGCCACGAGGAACGGCCAGATCCCCCGCCACTCGCCGCACCCGCGGACGTTTTTCGTGGCGACGCCTTCCTCACGGATCTTGAGCTGTGAGTCGAGGTCACACCCGAGGGTGGCGTTGTTGTCGATCGTCACCCCGTAGCCCGCCTGCGAGCCGACCGAGAGCCCCATGCCGAGAGTCAGCGCGATGGAGTCACCGACGATCAGCAGATGGACGGGGTTGTTGCCGTAGGCGTCGGCCTTCAGGAGCGCGGCGTGCTCGCGCGTGTCGAGACCGGGCGGCAGCGCCAGGCTCAGGCGCGGCCCCGACGTCGCCAGGCCCTCGAGCTGTGTCGACGCCACCGCGGCGCCGGCGGCGCCGGCACCGACACCGCCAACGGAGGACGCCGGGACGAACGCGGCGAGAGCTGACAGCACCACGAAGCAGGTCACCGCACTGAGCGTTCCCCTACCCCGTCGCGTCACCTTCGCCGCCGTCCTTTTCGCCACTCCCGCCCCTACCGAGCGGGGGCGCGCCGGCCCATCTTTTCATGCCGCCCGTCCCATGGGGCCGAGACCGCCTCAGCCCGCCGCCCGGGTGGCGGACAGCCCGTGGAGCCCGACGCACATGGGCGCCTGCAGGCTCGCCACCAGCCGGCCCGAGCGGCTCTCGGCCTTGAGGGCGCACGAGGCCACGGTGCCCGACGGCACGCGCAGGGGGGCGTGCCGGTGGACCGGGACGTCGACGTCGTTCCAGACCCAGGCCCCGGCCTCGATGGTGGGCAAACGGCCCAGGGCCGCCGTCATGAAGGCGGCGGCGTAGGTGGGGTCGTGGCCCTGCTGGAGCGGCGGCGTGCCCGGGTTGGTGGCGATGACCACGGTCGTCACCCGCCAGAGGTCGAGCGCGTGGCGCACGGCGGCGTACTGCGCGGGCGTGCCCACCGGCGGGGGCTCGTCCACGCCGAAGGCGAGGCTGCTCAGCACCTTGAACCCGGGCGCCGCGCTGCCGGCGCGGAAGGACTGGCCCTGCGGGCCGCCGCCACCCGCCTGGCTGTAATTCATGCCGTTGACCGCCTGCCACGCCATCGCGACCTGGATCCCCGAGAACGGTCCCGGGTACGACAGCAGCACCCGCCCGGGCGGCAGGTTCGGCGCCACCGTCGTGTACCAGCGCGGCAGGGTCACCGGGCGCATGGCAAAGGGCAGCCGGGGCACGAAGACGGACGCGATCGGCACCAGGGCGACGGCGGTCACGGCGAGAGAGCCGAGCCAGCCCCGCCAGTCCGGGATCAGCTCGTGCAGGTGGTCCAGGATCAGCGCGAGGAGCACGGCCGCGGCCAGGAACCCGATGGCCACGTAGCGCTGCTCGATCACGTTCTCGAGCACGGGCAGCTTGTGGAAGATCTGTGACGGCACCCACACCACGCGGTTCCGCCCCAACGACAGGACGGCGCAGAGCACGAGGAGGAAGCTGAAGAACCACATCTTGCGGTCTCGCCAGAAGGCGGCCACGCCAACGACCAGGACTGCGATGATCCCCCACCCGAAATACGCGGAGGACCCCAGCGGGGCGCCCTCGTACCCGCCGAGCGAGAGATAGAGGTCGTCGCTGCGCGAGGGGATGTGCGCGGACACGAAGTCGGTCGCCTTGTAGCCACCGATCTTGGGCAGGTTGAGCCAGACGAGGCCCGAGAGGTGCGCGGGCCCATCGAGCGCGAACCACACCGGCCAGACCAGCAGCACCGCACCAACGCCCAGGCCGACGGCGAGGCCCTTGGCGGCATGAGGGGCCAGCCGCCGCAGCTCGGCCGGCTGCAGAATCCGGGCGGCCACGACCAAAAAGACGACACAGACGACGACGAGCACGGCGCACAGGGCGAGGAGCTCGGACGACAAGAAGAACTGGGCGAAGACGAGCACCCCGAGCGCCACGCCGGACCACAGGGCGCTGTGGCGCTGGCGGATGAGGATCTCGTCGAGGACGGCCAGGATGAGCGGCAGCAGCATCAGCGCGGCGGTCATGATGTGCGCGAACTCGAGGCTCGACAACACGAACGGCGAGAAGCCGTAGAGCAGCCCGCCGATGAACGCGGCCGGCGTCCACGGGGCCCAGCGCCGGATGACGACGAACGCGAAGAACGCGGTGAGCGCGGGCGCCAGCGTGGAGGCGACGTTGAGGGAGGCGACGGGCCCCCAGATCCAGGTGACCGGGACCAGCGGCAGGCTGATGCCCTCCACCGACGTCTGGGCCAACAGGTTGATGCCGCCCGGGTGGAACAGCGCGGTCGAGAAGAACGGGTTGTGCCCGTGGGCCAGGGCGGTGGCCGGCCACTGGAAGAACCACAGGAACAGCGCCGGGTCGCCGCAGCCGCACAGCGTGTGGGTGGTGGCGCCGGCGGTCCAGGCGTGGATCCACAGCACGAAGCCAAGCGCGAGATAGATCAGCCCCGCCGCGGCGAGGACCGGCCACCGGCGCGGGCGCGTCCGGCTCGACGTCGGGGTCGAGGTCGGCAAAGCATCCGAGGTGTCCGAGGGGTCCGCTGCGCTCGCCGCGCCCGACACGAGCGTCGACCGGGTCGGCCACCACCAGAGCGCCCCGGCGGGCGCGTGCTCAGCCAGCGTCGAGGGTGCCCGCCACGGCGGCGGGGCGTGTGTCCGGCCGCCTCGGCAGTACGGGCGCGTCCCGCCCGGTCGAGCCCGCCTCGTGATACTCCTCTTCCACGTTCACGGCCCACACGTCGTGGTCGGCGCCGAAGATGTTCTCCACCGTGAGCAGCGCGGTGTACATGGAGTGGTCCTGGTTGTTGTACTTGTGCATGCCGTTGCGCCCGACCGGGTGGATGTTGGGGGCCTCGGCGTCGAGCCACTTGCGGATGGTCTCGACGTTCGCCTTGTAGCTGAAGTCGTAGTACGGGTAGGCCTTGGGCACGCGCACGACGTAGCCGCGCTCGACGTCGCCGTCGGCGGCCAGGCCGAGGCTGATGAGCTCCTTGGCGCCGAGCGCGATGAGCTCGTCGTCGGGCTTGTTCCACATCTCGTCGCCTTCGAACACGAAGTACTCGAGGCCGAGGCACGTGCGCCCGTCCTTGACGAGATACGGCGACCACGACCCGTAGTTCTGAATGCGCCCGACCTCGACGTCGGTGGCGTGGATGTAGATCCAGTTGTCGGGGAAGCTGCGGCTCTGCGGCACGACCAACGCGACGGTCAGGTAGTCGCGGTAGTGCAGGTCGTCGGCCGCCGCCACGACCTCGGCCGGCGGGGGCGGCGTGATCGTGTTGACGAGCTCGCGCATCGGCATGGTCGAGATCACGTGCGACGCCGCCTGCGTGTGGTCGCGCCCGTCCTGGCGGTACGTCACCTCGACGGCACGGCCGTTCTCGACCCTGATGGCGGCCAACTGGGCCTCCATCTCCACCGTCGCGCCGGCGGCCTTCACCTTGTCCGTGCAGACCTCCCACATCTCGCCGGGGCCGTACTTGGGGTACTGGAACTCCTCGATGAGCGTGGTGATCTCGGTCTGGCCCCGCTTGGGCAGGATGGCGTTGATGACCGCCTTGCGCAGGTCGAGGTTCTTGACCCGCTGGGCGGCCCAGTCGGCCGGCATGTCCGACACCGGCACGCCCCAGACCTTTTCGGTGTACGTCTTGAAGAACGTGCGGTAGAGGCGCCAGCCGAATCGCTTCACGAGCCAGTTCTCGTAGTTGGCCTCGTCCTTCGGCCCGTGGATGCGGGCCCAGACGTAGGAGAAGCCGCAGAGCACCGCCTCGAACACGCCGAGGTTCCGGAGCGCGTTGAGCGCCTTGAGCGGGTAGTCGAAGAACTTGCCCTTGTAGTAGATGCGGCTCATGCGGGGGCGGAGCATGAACTCGCCCTCGGGCAGGATTTCGTGCCAGAGGGCCTCCACCTCGGGCACCTTGGTGAAGAAGCGGTGGCCGCCCAGGTCGAAGCGCCAGCCGTCGCGCTCCACGGTCCGGCTGATCCCGCCGACGATGTCGTCCTTCTCGAGCACCACCGGGTGCTCGCCTCGCTGGACCAGCAGGTACGCCGCCGTGAGGCCGCCGGGCCCGGCGCCGGCAATGACGACGGGTGCGTCCTCTCTTTTCGCCATCGAAGGGGCAGGTTAGTGGACCCCCCGAGCGTGCCCGGGGAGGGTGTTCGGCCGCCTCGGGGCCGAACCGGCGGCCGGCCCGACTCAGGCCGCCGGAGCCTCGCCGGGCGGCGGGCGCGAGCGCCGCTCCGCCTCCGGGTCCCCGTCGCCCCGGTCCCAGTCCCGGTCGCGGAAGCCGGGCTGGTTGCGCAGGCGATTGTGGAAGCCGCAGAGCAGGCGCCCGTTCTCCTGAGTGGTCGGCCCGCCCTCGGAGAAGAGGGCGATGTGGTCGGCCTCGCAATTCTCCGCCGGCTCGTAGCAGTAGGGGTGGGTGCAGATGCGGTCCCGCAGCTCGATCGCCCGGCGGGTCCCCCCACTGAAGAGCCGGGCCCGCACGCTCACGTCGATCCGGGTGCCCAACGAGAAGACCGCCCGCTCGAAATAGGCCGAGTCCATCCAAGGCAGCAACGCCGAGGGAGAAAGGACGATCCCGTTCTCGAGCTCGCAGATGCGCCCGTGCAGGGTCTCGTACCCGACAAAGATGCTGAAGAGCGGTGCCGGGCGAATCCCGTCGGCCGGTGCGGTGCGGCTGCGCGTGGCCATCTCGACGAGGGCGTCGGCGCGGCGCTGGCCGCTGTCGCGTTGCAGGTCGCCGATGTGCGGGGTGCGGCCGAGGCGCTCCCGGGCCTCGGCGCAGTCGTCCTCGAACATCTGGCGCTCGAGCCGCTCCAGCTCGCCCGAGACGATCGCACCAGAAATCGGGTCGAGCGTCATCTGCCCGAGGAACATCCCGTCGATGCTGGGCTCGAGATACACGTGGCGCGCCGTCCGCCGGTCCTCCTCCGCCTCGTCGGCGCCCTCGGGGTCGGCCAGTTGCTTCCAGTACGAAAGGGCCCGGTAGAAGTCCTCGAAGCCCATGCCCTGCGCGTACGTGACGAGCATCTCCTCGTCGCGCGCCATGGCCTCCTCGGTGCGGTGTCGCTTGGCCGAGGCGATCGCCCGGGCCTGATCGGTCCCGATGCGCCCCTCCCGCCACGCCTCGGCGCACTGCGGCAGCTGGCGCAGCGTCCGGCCCAGGCGGACCCGCCGCCTCGCCGCGGTGCGCGGCAGCTGGCAGCGTTTGGTGATCCACGCGGCGGCCGTCTTCGCCCCGTCGGCCGCCCACTCCTCGCTCGCCTCGAAGACCGACGTCGCCTCGGTGACGAAGGACTCGAACCGCGACAGCGCCTTCTGCAGCACGACGATCGACTCCCCGTCGCCGTGGCGCTCGGGGCCGGACCGCACCAGCGCATCGAGTGCGGTGACGAAGTCGTCCAGTTCCATTGTTGCTATGGAAGCATTTGGTTGTGACGGCTGGGTGGGTGCCGCCGGAGCCGTTCCGCCAGAACCGGCGCGGCGGCCGCAAGGCAAAAAAAGACCGGAAAATACGGGAAATTCGGCCGGAGAGCCGACCGTTCTGGGCGGCGCGGTCTACGGCACGGAGATGTTGAGGAAGGCCAGGAGGGCGTAGCCGGCCAGCCCGGCCGAGAGCAGGGCGAGGACCGCCTGCTCGATCTGCGATTGCGTAAGCACGAGCGCGGCGGCGATGGAGAGGGGGAAGGCGCTGAGGGCGTAGCGCTCGAACGAATCGAGATTGGAGCCGGCCACCGCGACGGCGAGGACGGCCGCGGCGAAGAGCGTGTAGGGGGCGGGCAGGCGGCGCCAGCAGACGATGAGCATGGCGAGCGCGAGGAGGACCCACGGCACGTGCAGCGCGGTGCCGACGTGGTGGTGCAGCACGCCCTTGGCGTCGTGGAACAGCGTCACGAAGGGATCGGATAGCCCGCCGTGGTGCGCGTTCTGGAGCTGCACGCGCAGCGGGGCCCACCAGTCGTTCACGGTGTGCTTCGACCAGGCCAAGAAGACGAGGAGGCCGACGAAGGGCGCGGCGAGGGCCCCGATGGCGGCGGCGCGCTCGGAGCGGCCGAGGCGCGGCCACCAGCGCACGACCTCGGCGGCGACGGCGAGGAACAGGAGCACGCCGATGGGGCGGGTCAGCGCACCGGCGAAGGCGAGGCCGGCGGCGACGGCGAAGTGCGGCCGGCTGGTCGTGGTCGTGGTCGTGGTCGTGGCGTCGTCCGCCGGGCCCGTCGCCGGCCGCAGGGCCAGGAAGCAGCCGAGCGCGCACACGAGCAGGACCGCCTCGGCGTAGCCCATCACGAGGACGAAGGCGGCGGGGAGGAGGCTCAGGACCCACATCGAGCGCCGGGCCACGGCGGCACGGCCCGTCTCGCGGCGCACCAGCACGAAGAGTATGGCCGTCGCGGCGAAGGCCGCCGCGTTGACCAGGAGGATCAGGGCGGGTCCGTCGCCCAGGCCGAGCCAGGCCAGCCCGTGGGTGAGGACCGGTACGGCGGGGAAGAAGCGCAGAGATTGGCGGCCGAGCGGCGCGTAGCCCTGGCGGGCGATCGTCTCGTACCAACCGGCGTCCCACCCCAACAGCCCGGCGTGGACGCGGGCGGCGACGCCGACGGTCGCCGGGTGCGTGCGGTCCACGATGAAGTGGGCCAGCCCGAGGGCACCGAGCACCACGGCGCGGGCCACGGCGTAGGGCAGCACGGCCTCGCGGACCGACTCCGGCAGGCGCCCCCAGCCCCGTTGCACGGCGGCGGTGAACGAGTCGGCTGGCGTGCCGGACGCCGGCGGGGCGGGCGAAGCCGGCGAGGCGGGCGAGGCCGGCGGGTCCAGACCGGCGTCGGCCTCGGTCACCTGGGCCACCCGGTCAAGATCCCGAGAAGGCGAACTCGGTGAGGTTCATCGGCTCGTAGTAGAGCGCGATGTGGTTGGTCACGATGTTGCGGGCGCCGCCGCCCGCCGTGGTGGCGCTCTGGCTGAGGTCCGAGGCGATCGTCTCGCACCTGATGCCGTAGGTCTGGTACATCGGCTGCCAGACCAGCCAGACCTTGTGCCCGCTCGCGGCACGCTGCGCCACCACATCGGCGAAGTGAGCGGTGCTGGCGGAGCTGACCGCGCTGGCGTAGTCCACCCAATTCACGATCGCGGGCCCGGTCTCGCGCGGGTACGTGATCATGTTGTACTGCGACGGGTTCTGGAGCTGGCGGTACACGGCGGGGCCGAGCTGATCGGGGCAGAAGGCGATGACGTCGCCCGGCTTGGCCTGCGCGTTGATGGCGGCCGCCACGACGCCGGCCTGGGTCCGCTGCGTCGTCACGTTCTGCGCGCTCGAGACGAGCCCGGCTGCCACCGCGAGGCCGACGACGATGACGCGGGCCTTGGGGTTGAGCAACGTGGTCGTCCCCAGGGCGACGAGGAGGAGAAAAGGGAGGAACACCACCGCCGCGTACCGCGAGGAGAACGCACTCGAGGTCAGGATCCCGCCGGCGATGGCGGCGAACAGCGTGCCGAGCACCACGAACCCGACGCCGCGCGAGCGGGGCCGGGTGCGCAGGTCGAGCTCGATGATGCGGTCGCTGCGCCCGATGCCGAAGACCGCCAGCGCCAGCATGGCGAAGTAGATGACCGCGAGCAGGCGGCCCTGGTTCGTCGCCGTTTGCAACGTCGAACCCTGGTTGTCGGTGAAGCCGGTCAACGCGTTGATCACCGCGGAGAAGTTCGGCGGGGCGGCCCACGGAGTCCCGGTGTGCTTGGCCTGATACAAGAAGATCGGCACCCACGGCACGAACAACAGCGTCCCGATGCCGACGGCGATCAAGGCGGCCCACGGCGCGTCCTCCGAATGCCCGCGATGGCGGGTACGCCAGATGGACGCCAGGAGCCACAGGGCGACCATGGCGACCAGGTACACCGACCAGTACTGCGAATAGAGCAGCGCGGCCGTCACCAGCGCCACCGCGACCAGGTTCCCCGGGCGGGGCGCCGCCACGGCCCGGGCCAGCGCCAGGAAGCCCAAGCCTGTGAGCAGGATCACCAGCGCATACATGCGCGACTCGGTGGCGTAGTAGACCGCGAAGGGCGCGCTGGCCAGCAACACGAGCATGGTCCAGGCCGTCGCCCGGCCCCCGAAGCGCTGGCCGCAGAGCCAGCCCACGGGAAGGGTCAGCACGGCCAGGACGCCCGACAGCGAGCGGACGGCGTCGTTGGACTGCCCGAAGAGGCTCATCCAGAAGTGGAGCAGGACGTAATAGAGCGGTGGCGCGCCGTCGTGCTTCAGCGCGTTTGGGAGCTCGTGGAGCGGCAGCCGCGCGACGTTGACGGTGAGGGCCTCATCGAGCCACAGTCCCGAGCGGGTCCAAAACCGGAGGAGTAGCCCGGCGGCGACGACGAACCCGACGCCGACACCGACCGCAATGCGCGTGCGACCAGTGAGCGCGTGAACCTCCTCAGGCATGGGCCGCATGGTAGGACAACGGGGTCGCGGTCTAGGATCATCCGCCGCCGGTGGGGGCGCTGCAGACAGACTGATCAGAGGCACGACGAAAGGGGGGCGACAGCTACGTGGGCCGCTACATCGCCAAGAGGGTGGCACTCCTCTTCGTCATCATCATCTTCGTGTCTGTGGCCACGTTCTTCCTGGTCCACCTGCTGCCGGGTAATCCCGCGGTCACCATCCTCGGCCCCAACGCCACCGCCCAGAACATCGCCACCATCAATCGTGAGCTCGGCCTGAACAAGCCGTTGTGGCAGCAGTACTTCATCTGGATCGGCCACGTCTTCCAGGGCAACCTGGGTCAGTCGTTCACGACGCACCAGACGACGGCGAACATCATCTCGGAGTCGTTCCCGATCGACCTCGAGCTGATCATCTTCAGCCAGATCCTTGCGTTCGCCATTGCCTTCCCCATGGCGATGCGGGCGTCGCGACGGCCCAACCGGCTGTTCGACCAGGCGGCGAACAGCACGACCTTCGCCTTCCTCGCCTTGCCGCCGTTCGTGATCGCGCCGGTCCTCGTCCTTCTTTTCGCGGTGCACTGGCACGTGTTCCCGGGGCCGGCCTCGTACGTCCCGCTGACCCAGAATTTCTGGTCGAACATCCATACGATGATCCTGCCGTCTATCGTCCTGGCGCTCGGGTCGATCGTCGTGTACTTCCGCCTGCTTCGAAACGACCTCATCTCCACGCTGCAAGAGGACTTCATCACCATGGCGCGCTCGAAGGGGCTGAGCGACCGGCGCATCATGTGGCGCCACGCCCTGCGGCCGTCGTCTATCTCCCTCCTGGCCTCCGTCGGCGTGACCATCGGCGGCCTGATCGCCGGCACGTTCGTCGTCGAGCTCCTGCTCCAGATGCCCGGCCTCGGCTACCAGCTGATCTCGAGCGTGAACCAGGACGACTACACGGTGGTGCAAGGCATCACCCTGTTCGTGGCGGTGGCCATCGTCCTGGTCAACTTCTTCTTCGACTTCCTCTTCACGATCGTCGACCCGAGGATCGCCCGTGAGTAGCGCCCGTGAGGATCGCCCGTGAGTAGTGCCCGTGAGTAGCGTCAGCCTCACCCAGCCGGCCAACGAGGCCTTCCCCGACATCAAGGAGGAGCTCGTCGCCGAGGAGGCGGCCGATCGCACGAGGAAGAGGCTGGGCGTCTTCTTCTGGATCTGCGTCGGCTGGATCGCACTCGTGGTCGTCCTCGCCCTCATCGCCAACCTGCTCCCGCTGCCCAACCCCGACATCGGGAACTACAGCTGGACGCAGAACGCGGGGCCCAGCTGGGGTCATTTGCTCGGCGTCGACGACCTGTACCGCGACATCCTCAGCCGCCTCATCTTCGGGGCGCGCGTCTCGCTCATCGTCGGCTTCGGGGGCGCGCTCATCGGGCTGATCCTCGGGGGCATCCCCGCCATGTTGTCGGCCTACCGCCGGGGCCGGATCGACACCGTCCTCAACACCGGTTCCTACGTCTTCCTGGCGTTCCCCGCCCTGGTGGCCGTGATCGCCATCGTCTCGTTCTGGGGCCACGCCCTGTGGAAGATCACGCTGATCATCGGCATCTTCGGTGCGCCGCTGATCTTCCGCATCGTGCGGGCGTCCACGCTGTCCTACGCCAGCCGCGACTTCGTGCTGGCGGCCAAGGCGCTCGGGGCGAGCGACTCGCGGATCTTGGCGCGCGAGATCCTGCCCAATATCATGCCGACGATCATCTCGTTCAGCCTGATCGCGGTGGCGACGATCATCGTGCTCGAGGGCACATTGGCGTTCCTCGGTCTCTCGGTATCACCGCCCACGCCCAGCTGGGGCAACATGCTCAACGAGGGCTCGACGCTCCTCACCGGCGCCAAGGGTCAGACGAACCCGTGGCTGGTGATCTTCCCCGCCAGCGCGATGTTCTTGTTGTTGATCAGCCTGAACGTGGTGGCGGACAAGCTGCGCGCCTACTTCGACGTGACCGAGCTCAAGCTATGAGCGAACGGCGCACGCTCCTCGAGGTCGAGGACCTCCACGTCTCGTTCGCCACGGGGCGCGGCCAGCTGCAGGCCGTCCAGGGTGTCTCGTTCACGCTCGACCAGGGCAAGACCCTCGGCATCGTGGGGGAGTCCGGCTCGGGCAAGACGGTGCTCTCCCGGGCGATCATGGGCCTCCTCCCGCTGTCGTCGACCACGCAGACCGGTTCGGTCCGCTACGACACCCAAGAGGTCCTCAACGCGCCGAACGACGAGCTGCGCGAGCTGTGGAGCACCCACATCGCCATGGTGTTCCAGGACCCCATGACGTCGCTCAACCCGGTGCAGAAGATCGGCAACCAGATCACCGAGCCGCTCCGGGTCCATCTCAAGCTGCCCAAGGACGAGGCCAAGGAAACGGCGCTGTCGCTGCTGATGCAGGTAGGCATCCCCTCGCCGGTCGAGCGCTACGGCGCCTACCCCGACCAGCTCTCGGGCGGCATGCGCCAGCGCGTGATGATCGCGATCGCGTTGGCGTGCGCGCCCCGCCTGTTGATGGCCGACGAGCCCACGACCGGCCTCGACGTCACCGTGCAGGCGCAGATCCTCGATCTGCTGAGCCAGCTGCAGCACGACCGCAACATGGCGATGATCCTGGTGACCCACGACCTGGGCGTGGTCGCCACGCGCACGGACGAGATCATCGTGATGTACGCCGGCAACATCGTCGAGCGGGCCCCGACCGACGTGCTCTTCAAGAGCATGTCGATGCCGTACACCGAGGCGCTCCTCAACTCCATGCCCCGCATCGCCAACCCGAGCCACACCCGGCTGACGGCGATCGAAGGCCGGCCACCGGATCTGCTCAACCCGCCGGCGGGCTGCCCCTTCTCGCCGCGCTGCCCCTACGCGCAGGACAAGTGCTTCAAGGACAAGCCGCCGCTGGTCGAGGCGTCGCCCGGGCACAGCTACGCCTGCTGGTACCCGCTCGGCACCACCGAGGCGTCGCCGGCGCCGGCCGCGGCGCCGGCCGCAGCGGCTCCCGAGGAGGCGACGGCGTGACCGATGCCGCCGTGAAGCCGGCTGCGACGCCCGAGCCCAAGCCCGAGCACGTGTCCGACCCGCTGTTGTCCGTCGAGGATCTCCACGTCACGTTCCAAAGAGGCAGTGTGGCCGTGCAGGCGGTGGCGGGCATCTCCTTCTCCTTGCGGCAGGGCGAGACGCTGGGGCTGGTGGGCGAGTCGGGCTGCGGCAAGACGACCACCGGGAGGGCGGTCGTGCAGGTGGAGCGCGCCACGTCGGGCGTGATCCGCTTCAACGACACCGAGATCACCGCAATGAGCCGCCACGACCTGCGCACGCTGCGCACCCAGGTCCAGATGATCTTCCAGGACCCCATCTCGTCGCTGAACCCGCGGCGACGGGTGACCGACATCGTCGCCGAACCACTCACCATCTGGAAGATCGGCACCAAGGAGGAGCGGCGCAACGCGGCGAACGCCATGCTCGACCGGGTCGGCATCGACCCCTATCTGAACGGCAACCGGCGGCCGCGCGAGTTCTCCGGCGGCCAGTGCCAGCGCATCAGCATCGCCCGCGCCCTCGTGCTGGAGCCGAAATTGCTCGTCTGCGACGAGATCGTCTCGGCCCTCGACGTGTCGGTACAGGCGCAGATCCTCAACCTGTTGGAGGACCTCAAGGCCGAGTACAACCTGACCGTGCTGTTCATTGCGCACGACCTGGCCGTGGTGAAGAACGTGAGCGACCGGGTGGCGGTCATGTACCTGGGCCGCCTTTGCGAGATCGCACCGTCGGACGTGCTCTACGAGGCACCGGCCCACCACTACACGGCGGCGCTGCTCTCCTCGGCCGTGGAGCCCGATCCCGAGAGCACCCGCACCTCGATCGCACTCGGCGGGGAGCCCCCGAGCCCCATCAATCCGCCCTCCGGTTGCCGGTTCCGCACCCGCTGCCCTCGCGCGGAGACACGATGCGCCGAAGAGGTCCCCGAGTTGCGCGAGATCGCCCCGGGCCACCAGGTCTCCTGCCACTTCCCGATCGGGACTTGAGCGGCCACCAGCCGGATCGGCCCGACCGGCCGCTCCGGCCCGACCGGCCCCGGCCGCGGCCGCGTGTGGCCTTCACCGCGCCACCCCAGTTCCCGAACCTGCACGACGACTGGCCGCTCGTGGGCGCTGCCCTCGACGACGCCGGACTCGACGCCGAGGCGGTGGTGTGGAGCGACCCGGCGGTGGACTGGTCGTCCTTCGACCTCATCGTGGCCAATGGGGCGTGGGACAACATCCACCACGTCGACGAGTTCCTGGCCTGGGTGGACGCTCGTGCCCGCAGCAGCGTCCCGACGGTGAACTCCCCCGCCACGCTGTGCTGGAACCTCGACAAGCGCTACCTCCGGGCCCTCGAAGCGGCCGGGGTGGCCACGGTGCCGACGACGTGGGTCGAGCCGGGTGGCGGAGGTGACACCGACGCTCCGACTGAGACTGACGCTGACGCTGAGGCGGCGGTCATCCGCACGCTGGCGCAGGGCGAGGTTGTCGTGAAGCCGTCCATCTCGGGCGGCGGCTTCCAGACGGCACGCTACGAACCCCGCGACCGCGACCGAGCGAGAGCCCTCGCCCACGTGCGCTCGCTCGTCGAGCTGGGCCGGACGGCCATGGTGCAGCCGTACCAGCAGGCCGTCGACACCGTGGGCGAGGTCGGGCTCATCTTTCTCGGGGGCGAGTTCAGCCACGCCATGCACAAGGACCCGATGATCCGCCGCGACGTGGGCCCCTCGGCGAGCCTGATCGAGAACCAGGTGGTCTCGCCCGCCACGGCGTCGTCGGCGCAACTCGCGCTCGGCCGCCAAGCCGTGGCGGCCGCCGAGCAGCTCGTGGGCCCGACGACCTACGCCCGCGTCGACACGGTGATCGGAGACGATGGCCACCCAAGGCTGCTCGAGCTGGAGCTGCTCGATCCGGTCTTGTTCTTCACCACCGAGCCCGCCGGCGCCGACCGCTTCGCCCGCGTCCTCGCGCAGCGCATCGCCGCCGACTGACCCTCCGCCCACCAGCACCAGCAGCACCAGCAGCAGCGCTTACGACGCCGCCCCTTCCTCCACCGTGAGCTCGGCCGCAGGATCCGCCTCGAGCCGCTCGTCGGGAATCACCGCCCCACTCTGCACCGAGCGTCCGTAGGTCCCGTCAACGAGTCGCGTCTCCGCCCGCTGAATCGCGGCCAGCCGCGTCCGCAGCCCCTCGGCGATCGCATCGTCACCCTGTTCGTCGGTGAGCGGCTGCGCCGAGTCGGCGATGTCACCGGCGTCCCCCGTCTCGGCGAAGTCCTCGTCCCCCGCTTCGGTCAGCTCCCGGAGCAAGCCCTCGACCCGGGCCCGCTCGTCGTTGAGGAGCTGTTGTGCCCGCGCCTCGTCCATGCCACCTCCCAGCCCGTGCACCGGCAGCGCAGCGCACGATCGCGAAGCCGTGAGCATAGGAGCAGAACGCCGGCGCACAGCCGCCGACCGCCGACCGGCACACCGCCGACGAGGCGTGACTACCCTCACCTCATGGCTGCCGCGGACTGGCCGGTGCTCAACCTGCTCGAGGCCGAAGGCACCATGGACGCGCTCCACCTGTGGACGCAGATCGTCGGCAAGATACGACTCGAGCTCGAGCCGATGGTCAACCACTGGTGGCAGGTCCCGTTGTACGTCTCGGCCCGCGGGCTCACGACGTCGCTCATGCACGCTGGCACCGCCGGCGCCCCCGGCGACGGCGACCACGGCAGCGGCCACGGCCGCGGCCACGGTCTCGGCCTCGAGATCGAGTTCGACTTCATCGACCACCGCCTCGACCTGCGCACGACCGCCGGCGGCACCAGGACCGTCCCCCTTACCCCCGGCTCCGTCGCCGACTTCTACGCCGCCACCATGACGGCGCTCGATGCACTCGGCACGCCCGTCCACATCTACCCCCATCGCGCCGAGATGCCCACCGACCTGCCCTTCCCGGCCGACACCGCATTCCGGCCCTACGACGCCGACGCCGCCCACCAACTCTGGCTGGCGCTCGTCCAGATCGAACGGGTCATGTACGTCTTCCGGGCCCGCTTCCAGGGCAAGGTCAGCCCCGTCCACTTCTTTTGGGGCGCCCCCGACCTGGCCGTGACGCGCTTCTCCGGACGCCGCGCGCCACGCCACCGCGGCGGCGTCCCCAACTGCCCCGACTGGGTGCAGCAGATGGCCTACAGCCACGAGGTCAGCAGCTGCGGTTACTGGCCCGGCGGCTCCGACGAGGGCATGTTCTACTCGTACGCCTACCCGACGCCCACGGGTTTCGCCGAGCGCGCCGTCGCCCCGGCCGCGGCCGCCTACAACGCGGACCTCGGCGAGTTCGTGCTGCCGTACACCGCTGTGCGCGAGGCGGCGGACCCCGACGCGGCCTTGCTCGCCTTCTTCCAGACGACCTACGAAGCGGCTGCCGACCTCGCCGGCTGGGACCGCCTCGCCCTCGAGGTCGGACCGCAGCCGCCGCTGGGCGACCCCCCGTCGTCCTAAGCGAGCTTCAGGGTGCCGGTGCCGCTCGTGCCCTGGTAGTTGGCCGTGCCCTCGAAGGTCGCCGTGTAGTGCGGGACAAGCGTCAACGGGACCACGTTGAGGTTGAACACAGCACAGGTCGCCACCCCGGACGCGTTGGTCTGCACGGTGCAGTGACCCGAAGCCCAGGTGAACGTCACCGCCTGCGACGGGATCCCCTTCCCGGTGACGTTCGAGGTCAAGGTGGCCGAGAACTGCACATGCACCGAGAGCACCGACCCGAGGAAGGAGATCGGCGCCGCCACCAAGGTCGTCGCCGCCTTTGTGATCACGATCGTGCCGGCGACGTAGTTGATCGTGTAGTTCGGGTCGACCGCGCCCGAACAGGTCGTGGCGTAGGTCCCGACGGGGCTCCCCGCCGTCGCCGGCGTCGTGCAGGTCGGCGCCGGCGTCAGCGAGCTCGCGCCGTCGTGGTTGACGAAGCCGCTGTAGCTCGGCGTGACCGGTGGGATGGCAAGCCCGTACGGCTCGGCATTGCTCGATGCCGTGATCGTCAGCGGAGCCGGCGCCACGTGCAATGACACGCTCTTCGACGCGGTCGTGTAGTCGGTCTGGTCCATCGGCGTGAACGTCACCGCCAAGGTCTGGTTGCCAGCGCCGAGGACCGTCCCCGCCGGCGGGTTGTACACAAAGGTGCCCGGGACGCTCGCCGTCGCGTCGAGCTGGCTCGCCGACAGCGGTGTGCCGTAGGTGATCGCGCCCGGCGTGCCCCACGCGAGAACCGGCGTCGCCGTCGCGACGGCGTAGGCCAACTCGGCGGTGAAGGTGAGGCCGTTCGCGTCGGAGGTCACGGAGTACACCTGCGGACCGGCGCTCCCCGTGCTGAGGAAGCCCGAGGGCGCCGCCAAGCCGTTCGAGTCCTGGCACGACCCGAGGCACGCGAAGGTCGTGGGCACCGACGCCCCCAAGGTGTAGGTGCCGCCCGGCGCGGGAGCGGTGATCGC
>DASZLL010000031.1:0-3800 GCA_035552395.1 Acidimicrobiales bacterium | reverse complement strand
GGGGCCGCGTGCGGGTGGGAGGTGACATGGAGACGTCGGAGGCGGGGACAGGCACCGACGCGTTCCGGGCCGAGCTACGGGACTGGTTGACCGAGCACCTCACCCCCGATGTCGTGGAGGCGGGCGAGCGCCAGATGGAGGGCGGCTCCCTCGAGGTGCTCCGGGCCTGGAATCGCACGCTGGCCGATGGCGGGTGGGCCGCCCCGGCGTGGCCCGTCGAGCACGGCGGGCGCGGGGCCGGCGTCGACAAGCAGCTGGCGTATATGGAGGAGACCAATCGGCTGCGGGCGCCGGGACCGGTGAACGTCATCGGCGTCTCCAACATCGCCCCGGCGATCATGCAGTTCGGCACCCCCGAGCAACAGGCGCGCTTCCTCGGGCCCATGCTGCGGGGCGACGAGATCTGGTCCCAGGGCATGTCCGAGCCCGACGCCGGGTCGGATCTCGCGTCGCTACGCACCGCCGCGGTTGAGGACGGCGGCGACTTCATCATCAACGGGCAGAAGACGTGGAACTCGCTTGGGCACTACGCGGACTGGTGTCAGCTGTACGTGCGGACGGACCCGTCGGCCAAGAAGCACGCCGGCATCACGTGCTTCTTGGTCGACCTGCGCACACCCGGGATCGAGGCGCGGCCCATCACCACGATGGCGGGCGGGCAGTCCTTCGCCGAGCTGTTCTTCACCGACGCCCGCGTCCCCCGCGCCGCCATGCTCGGGCCGCTGCACGGGGGGTGGGGCGTTGCCATGACGACGCTCGGCCACGAGCGCGCCGGCGTGGCGCGCCTGCACCTCTCGCTGGCCCGTCGGCTCGGCGACCTCCTGGACGATCCGCGGGCGAACGAGGGGCGGCGTGACCCGGTATTGCGCCAGCGCCTGGCCCGCATCTATGCGTCCATCCGCTGCATGCGCTTCTTGACCGAGCGATCGCTGTCGGATCCCTCGGCCGCGGGGGCGGGCGGCAGCCTGGCCAAGCTTTCGTGGGCCCATTGCGACCAGGAGCTGGCCGACGTGGCGGTGGACCTCATCGGCCTCGAAGCTCTCCGGGCGGGCGACCGCTGGGCCGACAATCTGCTGGGGGTGCGCCAGGCCTCGATCGCCGGCGGCACGACCGAGATCAACAAGAACATCGTCGGCGAGCACGTGCTGGGGTTGGCCCGATAGGGCTCACGCCCTGAGCCAGCGCAGACCCTTCTTCTTGGCGAGCGCTCGCCACTCGTGGCGCCAGCGTCGGCGCATCTCCGCCTGTACCTGTCTCTGCGTCTCGATGAGGCGGCCGGCCTCGAGCACCGCTGCAGGCGGGAGGTTGCTGGACTCGCGCCGAAGCCAGGCCTCTGCGAACACCGCGTCGTGGTGATCTCCGAGCACCGTCTGCAGATGCTCGGCCCGCCGCGCCGTGCGCCGGGCGGGCTTGCCCTCCACCGGGACGGCCAGCTCGGACGCGTAGCGCAACTGCTTTGCGCCGATTCGGATCTTGTGGAGCTGCGCGTCGGTCGGTTGCCCGGCCGCTTTGCGCACTCGCTTGCGAAGGGTGCGCCATGGAACAGCCACCACGGGGCGCAGCGCCTGCCGCGCCCGCTGACCGGGGCCCACGGCATCGCCGCGGGCCGCGGTGGCCCACAGGGGCGGCGACGCGACGGCGCCGTCGAGTCGATCGAGCAGGCGCACATATCGTTCGCTGTCGAACCCTGCCTGCAACGAGACAATCGCAAGGCTGCGCTGCTCCGAAATGACGGCGTCGATCTCGCGCCGCCCCACCTCGGTGACGTCGGCGCGTGCGGAGCCAAACCGTTGGCGCAGCACATCGAGGTCGCGGACCTCACCCAGCAAGCAGCCGAGCCAGCGCAGGTCGTCGCGCGTGTGATCGTTCCAGACCGGATCGAGTACCCCCCGCAGGGTCTTCAGGTCAGAGCGCAGTCGACGGGCGGCCACGCGGGCCTGATGGACGTCCTCCGCCCGAGGGTCGGCGGCCTCAAGCCGCAGCAGATAATCGTGCGCCAACAGGCGACCCAGCCCGGTCTCGACGCTGGCCCTTACGACGTCAGCCATACGCGATCGTTTCGAGAGTTTCCTCGACCCCGCCTTGCACTCTGCCGCATCGGGACCCAAGGCCTTCGCGAATTTGGCGCCGTCGCCCGGTCCGGCGCCCGCCGAGGCGAGGGCTTCGGCTACCGCGCGCACCGTCGCCGCGCCTTCCGATCCGTCCGCGCCTTCGGCGAGTTCGAGCTCCAGCTGGCGGAAGCGCAGCCCATCGTTGGGGCCACCGACGATGGTCACCAGGTCGTCATCGAGCTCGCCGATGCGATTGCCGACCCGATCGTGCAGATCCATTCGCTCACGAGTCGTGCAGAGCTCGAACAGCTGCCGCAGCTCGGTGTGACGAACCACTCCCCGTACCAACGCCGTGACCTCCGCCGGCACTGACCCGCGCGCACCCGGCCACGAAACCTCGGTGCGCGCCAAAGCCTCTCGGTCGACGTCGTTGGGGAGCTTCAGCGTCCACAGCCCGGTCTCGGGGCCCTCGCCGACTCGATGCCGCAACGTGATCCCCTGTCGCCAGAGCCGCAGGTCGGCCGTGTCGAAGTACGCCGCACGCAGCGACAGCTCGGGCAGGCGGGTCGTGTCGACAAGACCCCGTAGATCCGGCAACGCGAGCGCCGGCTCGGCCGAGAATTTCAATTCCCGTTCGAGAGAGCGACTCGATGCCTCCATAGCGGTCCCTTACCCGCGGACCCCCGCGTCGACCCTTACCCGGACTGTTTCCGATTTCGGGGTCTGTGCCAGACTCGCCCGCACTCGCCCACCAGGGCGAGGGCCATCGGTGCCGAGATGAAGTCGTGAAGCGAGGAGTGCGTGGCGCGAGTCCCCATTGAGCACGGGTTCTTCCGGATCCCCGATGACCCGGCCGAGCCGCCGCGGCTGCTCGGGAGCCGCTGTCCGTCCTGTGGCGAGGCGTTCTTCCCACAGCGGCTGGTGTGTGCCAAGTGCCTGCACGAGGGGACCGAGGACATCGAGTTGTCGACTCGCGGCACCATCCACACCTGGACGTACTGCCACGTCCCACTGTTCGGCAAGAAGGACGCCGAGGTGGCCGGTTATGGCGTGGCGCAGGTCGACCTGCCGGAGGGCCCGCGGGTGCAATCGATCCTCTCGGGTGGGCCCGACGACTTTGCCATCGGCATGGAGGTCGACATCGATCTCGAGACGCTGCGCCAGAACTCCGACGGCGACGACGTCGTGATCTACCGCTTCCGCCCCGCCAGCACCGGAGGCGCATCGTGACGCACGGATTGAAATTCGACGGCGTCGCCGTGGCCGGCGTCGGCATGGTGCGTTTCGGCATGTTCCGCGACATCCCCGGCGCACACCTGGCCCGTGACGCCGGTTTGCTGGCGCTGCACGACGCGGGAATGACGTTGGCGGACGTCGACGAGGCCTACGTGGGCTACATCCAGCCGGCGTCGATGCTCGGTATCAAGGCGATGAAGGAGCTCGGGCTGACCGGGCTGCCGGTCACCCACATCGAGAACGCGTCGGCGACCGGGCTGGTCGCGTTCCGCGAGGCGGCCTGGGCCGTCTCGTCGGGGCGGGCCGACGTGGCCATGGCGCTGTGTTTCGACAAGTTCACGGACATGACCGGAACGGGCGGCCGCGGCGCCGGGCGGGACCAGATCGATGCGCCGATCCTGCCGGCCGCCTACTTCGCGCTGTGGGCGCAGCGCCGCATGCACGAGCGGGGCACAACGCCCGAGCACTTCGCCACCGTCGCGGCCAAGAACTGGAATTACGGCGCGGTATGCC
>DASZLL010000030.1:0-18650 GCA_035552395.1 Acidimicrobiales bacterium | reverse complement strand
CCGGAGAACTTCACCTACATCGCGCCCGGCTACTGGATGTCGGCGTCCGACGGTGGTGTCTTCGCCTTCGGCGGGGCCCAGTTCTACGGGTCCATGGGCGGCAAGCCGCTCAACAAGCCGATCGTGGCGATGGCGGACACGCCTGACCACCAGGGCTACTGGCTGTTCGCCGCGGACGGTGGCGTGTTCTCCTTCGGTGACGCGCAGTTCTACGGCTCGGTGCCGGGGGTCCTCGACCCCCAACACCGGACCCTCAACGGCCCGATCGTGGCCGCCGAGGCGTCGCCCGACGGCGGCGGCTACCGCATGTTCGCCGCCGACGGCGGTGTGTTCGACTTCGGCGACGCCCTCTTCGAGGGATCGTTGCCGGGCGAGTTCATTACGCCGCCGGCGCCGATCGCCAGCGCCACGACCTACCCGTTCGGGACCACGTCGAGTGGTGACGACGCCGGGTACTGGCTCGTCGACTCGCTGGGCGACGTGTACCCCTTCGGGAACGCGCCGAAGGGCATCGGTTCGGGGGTCGGGCACGTCACCGACTTCGTCGTGACGCTCGCCACCACGCCCACCGGCAACGGCTACTACATGTTCGAGCGCAACGGTCAGGTCGCCGCGCTGGGTGACGCCAACCCGAACCTGGGTGAAATCACCTTCCCGCTGAATGCCCCCGTGGTGTTCGGTCAGGCGACGTCCACCGGCAACGGTTACTGGGAGTTCGCAGCGGACGGCGGTGTGTTCACCTTCGGCGACGCCCCGTTCGAGGGCTCCCTCGGCAGCCTCAAGCTGAACGCACCGATCAACGGCGCCATCGGCTTCGGCTCGATCGGGTAGCCGGGTTATAACCGGGGGTACCCAGCCCCGAGAAATTCTTCAGCGTTTACCCGCCCGGGGGGTGGTCATCCGGACACGCTCCGGGCGGGTCGTTGAAGCTGGGGTCGAGCGCCCATGAGCCTTGGGACCAGTCCCCGGCCGCCGGCGCCAGCCCGAAGACCTGCGTCATGTCAACCAGGAGCGCCGCCGCGTAGCGGGCGCTGCCCTCGGAGCACAGGTGGACCTTGTCCAGCTTGCGCACCCGGGTCCATTGCGAGCTCGGCGCGTGCGGATCGCCCTCGGGCGGGAGCCAGGCCGAGTACCGGCCGTCGAGCAGCACCGAGCCGGCCAGCGGGAAGTACATGACCCGGCCCGGGAAGTCCTTGGACATGCTCTTGGCGATGTCGTTCCAGGCGTTGACGCCGGCGGTGCGCGCCGCGTTGTAGGTCGCCTGGTCGGCCGGGTTGGCGGCGGGGATCTCGCCGGACTGGGGGAACTCGGTGAAGATCACGCCCTCCACGCCGTCGCCGGGCGCCAGCATGGTGGCGACGGCCTGCCGTAAGAGGCGCGTGTAGGCGGCGGGCTGGTGCAGGGCGTTCGGGGTGGTCGGCCCGTCCTGGTCCCAGCTCCACGAGGCCACGATCACTTGCGCGTGGGTCTGGCGGATGAGGGTCGGGATCGACGTGGGCCAGTCGGTGGCCGTCGTGAGCCCGAAGCCGTCGATCGTGCGGGTGTCGACGGTGGCCTCGCCCGTCGCGCCCAACGCCGCCGCCATCCCGAAGGACGCGTCGTGCAAGACCGAGTCGCCGAGGACCATCACGCGCAAGGGGTCGGCCGCCGACGGCGCCGCGGCAAGATGGATCAGCGCCTGTCCCGCCAGTCCCCCCGCCCCGGCCACGGTTGCACCGAAGCCGGTGCCGGTGCCGGTGCCGGTGCTCGACACGTGCGTCGTGCCCGCCACGGTCGCCGGGTCGGCGACGGCCGGGAAGGTGGCCGTGACGATGAGGACCGCGCTCAATAACCCAGCCAAGGGCGCACCGCAGTAGCGCACCCACCCGTGCAGGCGGGCCAGGCGGATGGGCCGCTCGATGAGGTAGTAGCTCGCCGTCGACAGCGCCAGCGTCAGCACGACCCGCAAGAGATCCAGCGGCCACGTCGACAGGCCTGTCCTCGCCCCGTTCACGTACACGATCACCGGCCAGTGCCACAGGTAGATGCCGTACGAGATCGTGCCGAGGAAGTGCAGCGGTCCCCACGCCAGCCCCCGCGCCAGGCGCCCGGGCTCGAGCAACCGGGCGTCGGCCACCACCAGCCCCGCCAACGCGGCGCACACGAGGAAGCCGCTCTCGAACATGAAGTTCGTCGGCAGGCCGCCCGAGGTGCCGGCGAACACCCAGAAGACGAGCAGCGCCACCGCCGCCAGCGGCGCCACCACGTGCAGCGTCCGCTGCGCCCGCGCGTTGGGCTGGGGCCGCGCCGCCGCAACGAACGCGATCGTGGCGCCCGCCATGAGGTCGAAGAGCCGCGTGTCGGTGCCGTAATAGACCCGCGAAGGATCGGCGCCCGGCGTGAACAACACCGCCATCAAGATGCTCGACAGCACCCCCAGCCCAACCGACAGCACCACGCCCAGCCCCCGCCATCCCCGCCGCCCGAAGCGGAGGAGCACCAACAGCAACAGCGGCCACACCAGATAGAACTGCTCCTCGATCGCCAGCGACCACGTGTGCTGCAGCGGCGACGGCGTCGAGAACTGCGCGAAGTACGACTGGTGCACGAAGATCGAGTGCCAGTTGTTGACGTACAGCAGCGTCGAGATCGCATCGCCCCGCAGCCCCGACAGATCCACCAACCCGTTCGCGCCCGCCCCGCCCCACACCCCGTTCACGACCAGATACACCGCCAGCGCCCCCACGACCAAGAACAGCGCCGGCAACAACCGCCGGGCCCGCCGCCCCCAGAACGCCGCCAGGTCGATGCGCCCGCTCCCCACCCACTCCTCGAGCAACAGGGTCGTGATGAGGAACCCCGAGAGCACGAAGAACAGGTCCACCCCCAGGTAGCCGCCCCTCGCCCACCCGAGCTGCAAGTGGTACGCCACCACCCCGATCACCGCCACCGCCCGCAACCCATTCAGCGCCGGCAAATGCCGCCCCGTGACGGCGGTCACCCCCTTCACCCGCCCCGCCCGCCGCTCGGCCAGCGCCGTCTCGACGTCCGTCACGCCCGCACCCGCTCCAGCCGGCACACCGACCCGGAACCCTCCCCCTCTTCCCCTGACACGACGACCATGTCGGCCAACGCCGCGCGTCCGCCAGCCTCGTCCCGGGCGCCGGGCTCGGTCAGGTCCAGCGCGAGCAGCGGGCTGTCCTCCCTCGCCGGCCGCGGCCGGTTCAGCGCGCCCGCCACCGGGTACACCGGTCCCTCGCTCGTCGCGGTGCCGTCCCGCCACATCGCCCGGCACAACCCGATGGCCTCCTCGAGCCCGTCCCCGAACGGCGGCGCAAAACACAGCAGCGTTCGTCCCCCGCACACCAGGTCCAGGCTGGTGGCCTCCCGGGCCAACAGCGCCGGATGCCGCCTCTTCCCGTCGGTCCCCGTCCCCAGAATCACCTGGGCCCCGAGCAACAGCCCGGGCACGTCGTCGCTCAGCGCGGCCAAGAGCACAAAGGGGTCGCCCAGCGGGCCCTCGCCGAGCAGCACCGCCTCCATCCCCTCCTGTGCCGCACGCCGCGCCTCGGCCCGCAGCCCCGCCACATCCTCGGCCCGCAGAACCCGGAGAGAGTGTCCGTCCACGGCCAGGCAGGTTACGGCCCGCGGCACCCCTATTCGGAGTCGTGCCAGCTCACACCCACACTCCTCCGCCGCGCCAGCGCCTCGCCCACTCGGTCCGGCGCCCTTCTGCCTCCCCTGCATCCGCCGTGTGGTCCGTCCGGGCGTCAGGATGGAGCCGTGCAGAGCCTGCGCGTGCGGCTATTGGGCGAGCTCCAGATCGACGGCATCGAGCCTCAGGCCCTAAAGCGCCGCCAACAACGCACACTGCTCAAGGTCCTCGCCCTCCACCACGGTCGGCCTGTCAGCACCGATCGGTTGGCCGAGTGCCTCTGGGGCGACGAGAACCCGGCCCGGGCGGCCGACCAGATCTCGGTCCTCGTCAGCCGGCTCCGCGCCCTGGTCGGCGCCGAGCGGATCACCCGAACGGACGCTGGCTACGCGCTGACGCTCGACTGGCTCGACATCGACGCGTTGTCGGCCTACGCGGATGAGGCGGAACGCCGCTTGACCCAAGAACCCGCCCGCCTCGCGGCCATACGCACGGTCGCCGCGGCCGGGCTGTCGCTGGCCCGCGGCCCGCTGCTGGCTGACGAGCGCGACCCGTGGTGGGCGGCCAGCGAGGCGGCCGCCGCCCAGCGGGCAATCCGCCGCCTGCGCCACGTGGTGATCGCGGCGGCGTTGTCGGCGGGCGAGTGGTCCCTGGCGGAACAGCAGGCGACCGACCTCCTGGCCGCCGATCCCTTCGACGAGGTCGGGGTGCGCGTGCTGATGACCGCCCTGGCGCGCGACGGCCGCAACGCGTCTGCTCTCGCCGCCTACGCCGAGTTCCGCCACCTCCTGGCCGAGGAGCTGGGCGTCAGCCCCGACGACGAGACGGAATCGCTGCATCGACAGCTCCTCCTGGGCACGCTCCCCGACCTCCCTGGCGTCGAGGGCGCCAGCTCCGCTCGTTCCCGGCCTGAGCCCGCTGTGACACCGCTTCCAGGCCGAGACGGCACCCTGCGCCGACTCGATGCGCTGGCCGAAAAGGCTTCCCAGGCCCACTGCGTTGTCTGTCTCGTCGAGGGCGAGGCCGGCGCCGGCAAGACGGCGCTGCTCCGCACCTGGGCGGATGCCGCTGCCAACCGCCACGCCGTCAACATGGCCATGGTCACTTGCGACGAGCTCGGCGAGGGCCTCTCGTTGCAGCCCTTGCTCGACCTGTTGGATCGCCTCGGTCAGATGCCGCATCTCGGCGGGCAGGCGGTGCTCGTCGGACCCGACGCAGCCATACTCGGGCCCCTGTTGGGGACGGGGTCCACACCCGAGGAGATGGCGGCGTTGACCGAACCACACGCCGGTCAAAGCCTGATCTCCGGGGCGGTCAGCCGCGCCTTCCGCCGTGCCGCCGCGTCAGGGGATCTGATCCTCGTCATCGACGACCTCCATTTCGCCGACCTGGCAACGATCCGTTGGCTCTCCCAAGCGGTGAGCGGACTCTCCGGTGTGCCGGTCATGATTCTGGGAAGCGTCCGCGCCGAAGAGGGATTGACGCTCCACGGCGTGACGGAGCGCCTGACGCTTCACCCGCTCAGCCTCGACACGGTCACGGCGATCGTCGGACCGGCCCGCGGGCCGGACCTGTTCGCCCGCAGCGGCGGCAATCCGCTCTTCCTGGCCGAGCTCACCGCCTGGGAGACAGAGCACGGCTCAGCCGCTGACCTCCCCGAGAGCATTCGCCGGAGCGTCGAGGAGCGTGTCGAAAGGGCCGAAGAAGCCGCCCCGACGCTGCGCACTGCGGCCGTGATCGGTCCCGATGTCGACCTTGATGTGCTGTCGGGCGTCACCGGACTTCCGCCGAACGAACTGCTCAACCACCTCGAGCAAGGGGTGCGGCGGCGCTTCTTGGTCGAGCGTGGACCGCGCTTCGAGTTTGCGCACGCCCTAGTGCGCGAAGCGCTCGCCTCCACTGTGGGCGCCGCCCGCACTGCGTTCATGCATCGCGAGGCCGCCCGGGTTCTGTCTTCCCGCGTGCGCCCAGACCCCTTGTCAGTGGCCCGTCACGCGCGCCTTGGTGGCGACCTCGTTGGCGCCGCGGAATCGCTCATTACTGCCGCCCGTATCGCCGTGAGCCGCTTCGAGGCCGATGAGGCGCTGCGGTTGCTCGATGACGCCATCGCGCTCGACGACACGGCCAAAGCGCGAGTTGAACGGGCGCGCGTCCTGACGATGCTGAATCGCAGCGAGGAGGTGGCCGCCGAACTCCTGAGGGCCAAGGAGCTCGGTGCAGGACCAGAGGTGCTCGAAGTCGCGGCCTGGTCCGCCCACTTCCAGCGCCACCTCAGTGAGGCATTGGTCCTGGCGGACCAGGGTGTCCGCGATGCCGACACCGACGAGCTGCGCGTCGGCTGTCTTGCGCTCGGGGGATGGGTGGCGCTGGCCTCGGGCGACCTGAGCGGATCTGAAGAGCGGCTGGAGGGAGCCGTCCGGGTCGCACCGCCCGGGCGCGCGCTGCAGGCCGAGTCGTGGCTGGCCTGGCTGCGAGTGAGCCAGGGTCAGCCCGAGGAGACCGTGGGTTTGGTGCACGTCTCCGACGGCACCGGGCTGGCGGCCTATCGCTATCCCAATGCCTATGCCCTGATGGCGTCGACGATGGCGCAGGGCATGCTGAGCCGACCCGACCGGGCGCTGACAAGCCTCAAGCTGCTCGAGAGTGATATCGAGCGCATGGACGCCGCGCGCTGGGTCCCGAGAACTCGCAACCTGCGCGGTTGGATCGCCCGCAATCTCGGCGAGGTGGCGCAGGCTGACGACTACAACGAGCAGGCCGTCGAGATGTCCGGGCAAATCGGCCTGGCCGAGCCGTTGGCGCACGGCCTGCTCGACCTCGCGGCCGGCCGCCTCATGGTGGCCGACTTCACCGCCACGTCAGAGCTCCTCACGCAGGCCCATCTCCTCGAACAGGAGGAACACGCGTTCAAGTGGCGGCACCGGCTGCGGCGGCGGCTCCTCGAGACCCGCCTTCAGCTGGACTGCGGGCAGGTCGAGGCCGCACTGACCGGGGCTTTGGTGCTCGCCGACGACGCGAGCACGCTCGGGGCGACCCGGCATGCGCTCCAGGCTCGCCTGCTCCACGCGGTGGCTGTCCACCGCTTGGGTCAACCGGCGGACTTTCTCCAGGTCGAAGCGCTGCTCGGCGCGCTCCCCCGGCTGGCGGGCTTGGAGTCATGGTGGTTGACCGCAGAGGTGGCGACCGAGTTTGGCGTCGCCGAGTGGCGGGCGCTCGCCGGAACACGGGTGCGCGATCTTCTTGCCGTGGCCGGACCCTACGAGGAGTCGCTACGCCGTGCCGCCGCACAGAGTCTCACCTGAGGAAACCGGCACGAGTTCGCTCAAAGGCGACGAGCCCCTCTCAGCGCCATCTCCTCCCACCACGCGAGCTCTTCGCCCTGGCCGCCGAGTGCTTTCTCCCAGCCGAACTGCACCATGCAGCCAAGTAGCTCGAGCTCGAGTGCGGCTTCCCACCAATTTTCGGTGGCGACCCCTTGGCCCTCCAGAGTCGCCCGGTACCGCGCCACGACGTCATCCTTTGGCTCGGGCAGCAGATCGGCATTGAGGGCCAGGTACCACGCCAGGTCAGTCAGGGCCGACGCCTCGCCCGGCAGCTCACCGAAATCGAGGAGAACCGTGCGTCCATCGTCGTGGGTGCCCAGGTTCGCTGCCTTCCAGTCGCCGTGGACCAGAGTGTGCGGGACGCGGCTGAGCGCCTCGATCAGCGGCCGCGGCTCATCGAGGAGCGGCAACACAACGTCAGACAAGGAGGACGACACGTCGGGCAGCCGACCCCAACCTTCGGCCATGACTTTCGGAACGATGGCGTCACTACCCCGGGCTACCTCCAACGTCGCGATCGCCGGAGAGAACATGAGGTAGCGCCGCGTCAGGTCCGTGAGCCCCACATCGTCGGTCCAACCCCAGAAGGTGGCGTGTAATGCAGTCATGTGATCGATGTAGCGCGCGTGCTGTGCCGGGGTGAAAGGGCGACCAGGCTCGAGGAGCGAGCTGCTGACGTCTCGCAACAACACCATCCCGACCGTTCCGTCGAACGCAGCGGCAACCACCGCGTGATCGATCACCTTCGGGAGTCGCCCCAGTAACCCGCTCTCCCACAGCCGGACGTAGCTCTGGCCGGCGTCGCCGACGGCACGCAACAGCCAGTCGTCGCGAGGGTCTTGATACTTCAAAACGAACGGCTCGCCATCGAGCACCACCCGTTCGAAGCGTGCGCCCGACTTCGTGTCGTCGGGCAACCATGGCCGCCTCTCTTCCGCGCGGGCCAAGAGATCCGACAGAGAAGCGTCACCCACCGGCAGCTCCGGCCATCTCGGCCAGGAGGGCCGCCGGCCAGCGACCGCCACACCACACCTGGTCGCGCTGAATGCGGCCGTCGTCAATCCGGAGCACGTGCGCCTGGTGGGCAGCATGAGGGACACCACCCTCCTCCCAGCGCAACGTGAACGTCACCAACGCCCCGCCGGGCAGGGGGGTACGACTCAGGTCTTCGACAACCCCGCTCTCCGCGTACCAGCGTGCCAACTCACCGCGCACGGTTTCGCCACCGCTCAGGGCGAACCGCCAGTTCGGCACCGTTGCGTCCAGGACGGCGTCCGCCGCGAACACGTCCGCTGCCGGCATGCCGCCCGCCTCGATCGCAGCCAGGAACCGGTCGACCACCTGGTCAGTTTCGGTCGTCTTCATCGTCGTCGCCATGTTGGGCCTCCTTGGTGACACCATCAAGGACCAGTCTGGACGTCGGACCTTGCCATGGGCTTGCCGCGCCGATGGCAAGCCCGTGGCAAACACGCCGGCGCACCATTCCTCGGGGCCCGGACGCTCCGGGCCGCGAGAGGAGGTTCGTTTTGCCATGGCCAAGGCCGAGCAGAAGACGTTTGCCAAGCCGGATGAGACCCGCACCTTCGACCACGGACGCATGGAAATCGTCCGGGTCGCCGGGAGCGACATCGGGCGTTTGACGCTCGAGCCGGGATGGCGCTGGTCGAGCGACGTGAAGCCCCTGGCGGGTACCGATCTGTGCGAGGCGCCGCACTTCCAGTATCAGATCGCCGGATCCCTCAACATCCAGATGACCGACGGACGGGTTCTCGAGTGTGGTCCCGGCGACGTCGTCGCCGTACCCGAGGGCCACGACGCCTGGGTCGTGGGCGAAGAGCCAGTTGTCCTGGTGGACTGGTGGGGCGCCTCGGACTACGCGAAGGCCTGAGGGACTGCTCTAAATCCGCTCCCACCACCCCCCGGCATCACGGGCGAAGCCAGCCTGGGCCAACCTCTCCAGACCGCCGCAGAGCGCAGCGAAGTCGAGCCCGGTCAATCGGGCTAACTCGTCCAGCGAAGTCGGCTCGTACGTCAGTGCGGCGTAGAGCTGCTGTTCGGAGGCGGGCACCGGAGCGGTCGGCTGCCGCCCCGGTTTGGCATCCGCCGGTATCGTCACGTTGCAGCCCCGCCTTGCCAGGCAGACCAAGATGTCTGTCACCGAGCAGACCGGGAAGTCACAATGCGATAAGAGTTCGTTCGTGCCCTCCGAGGTTGCACTACGAATGGACCCCGGAACCGCGCCGACCGGGATGTTCAAGGTCACCGCGGCGGACACCGTGTGGCGCGAGCCGCTGTGGTGACGGCTTTCCACCACCACCACCACGTCGCTGAGCGCGGCCATGAGTCGATTGCGAACCGGGAACCGCCACTTCTCCGCTCTCGCTCCCGCCGGTGCTTCGGATACGATCACTCCGGCGTTGCTCACTCGCTCCCAAAGGCGCGCATGGCGCATCGGATAGGGCTCGTCAAGACCTCCCGCGACCACGCCGATCGGAGGGGCTCCAGCGCCGCAGGCGCCCTCGTGAGCGGCTCCGTCGATCCCCAGGGCCAAGCCGGACACGACACTCACGCCCGCGGCCGACAGCTCTGTAGCCAGTTGTGCGGCCACGCCGATGCCGTACCGGGTGGGCGAACGGGTGCCGATAATCGCTGCCGTCGGTTTGTCGCTGAGAGTCCTGGGGTTGCCAAGACAGAAGAGCACGGGCGGCGCCACCTGCCTGCGGACAAGCCGCTCCGGAAAGAGCGCACTGTCCTCTAGCAGGACGGTGATTCCATGATCACAGTGCCGGCGCCACTGATTCTCCATCTCACGACGCGCGTCGCTCGTAGCTCCGGTGATACTTGCCCATGCCGCAGGGGGAGAGGCTTCGGCGAACAGTGTCCGTAACTTGGCCGGACCGAAGTCGGGCATCAGCGCCAGGGCAATCGCATAGGCCTCGTCGGGAAGGTCTTCGCTCATGCGACGACCACCGATCGGCCCGCGCGAAGCGACAATGCCTCCGAGAGGTGGTTATACGTCACGATCTCTGCTCCTTCCAGATCGGCCACGGTTTGCGCCACTCGGGTGACTTTGTTCAAGCCGCGGGCACTGAGGGCACCCTCATTGAGTTTCTGTCGAAGGACGTCATTAGCTTCGGTCGTCAGTACCGGCTCGTCGCACCCGCGTGATGCAGCTCGGGCACGGGCCTCCACCACGCGCGCCGAAACGTCCGCGGACGGCTCGCCCGGCGAACCGGACAGAAGGTCCTCGGCAGAAGGCCGGCTGACCGGCACAACGAGGTCGAATCGGTCCAGAAATGGAGCTGAGATACGACGGCGATAGCGCGCCCGGATGATGGCCGAACACGTGCAGGCACCCTCGAAGACCCCTTCGCCACAGGGGCAAGGGTTCATCGCCGCGACGAGCAAGAACGCGGCCGGAAATGTCACAGTGCCGCCGGCTCGGTTGACGCGGATCACGCCTTCTTCGAGAGGCTGCCGCAGTGACTCCAGCGCCGCGACCGGGAACTCACCGAGTTCGTCGAGAAACAGGATGCCGTGCGTGGCCATGCTTGCCTCGCCCGGACGCAGCGTCACGTTGCCCCCGCCCACGAGCGAGACGATGGTGGCCTGGTGGTGGGGAGCCCGGAAAGGAGGGTGATCCAATAACGCTCCCGCCGGCATCGCGGCACCCGCGCTGGAGTGAACGCGGGACACCGTGAGCGCCTCCTCTTTGGTAAGCGGAGGAAGGATTCCCGGCAGGCGTTCGGCCAACATCGTTTTGCCTGATCCCGGAGGGCCGATGAGCAGAAGGTGGTGCCGGCCAGCAGCCGCAACCTCGAGAGCGCGCCGCCCCACCATCTGACCCCTGATATCAGCTAGATCTGGACCTGGCGTTGCAGCCGTCGGTGCGGGCATCTCGCACGGCTCCGGCCAATCCGCCTGTCGGCGAAGGACTGCAACCAGCTGCGCCAAGTTGGAAGCGCCGTGCACCCCGGGACCTCTGACCAAGGCCGCCTCGCGTACGTCAGACAGTGGCACCACGAGACCTGGAGACCTACTCGCATCGGCCAGAGCAATCATGCCGGGCACGTGACGCAGCGAGCCGTTCAGTCCAAGCTCTCCGCAAAAGGCGAGCCCTTCGCAGCAATCTGGAGGGAGGTCACCCGTCGCCACCAGCAGACCGATGGCAATGGGCAGGTCGAGGCCCGCTCCTGCCTTGCGCACGCCCGAAGGCGCCAAATTGACGGTCACACGACTCATTGGCCAGGGCAAATCGCTCGAGAGCACCGCTGCGCGCACACGATCTCGGGCTTCCCTCACCGCCGCATCGGGCAGTCCGACAATCGTGAAGCCCGGGAGGCCGTTAGAGACATGGACTTCGACAGAGACGGCACAACCGACGGCGCCGCTCAATGTCGCTGAAGTGACTGAGGCCAGCATGCGGGGGAACGGTCGTCACTCACGCCCGGCGTTCAAATATTTCGCTGGCGTACCAGAAATTGGATGACGCGCATCCGAATGCGGGTCTCTCGCGCGGTTGCATACGTCAGATCGGGGGCTTCGCGGTTGGGTGCATATGGTCATTCCGAACGCCCATATGCACCCGAAGGAGACCTTGGTTTTCCGGCATATGCCGCCCCGACGGAGACGGGGCTCTTTAGCGTTCGTCGCCATGTGGCCACGACTTAGGGGCGTCACATAGGCGTTCTTTAACGAGACACCGCCGCCGGCGCGTATGGAACCGCGGGCGCAGCCCAGCTGTGGTTCACCTTGTGAAGGCCCGCCTGGCAAGCGGGCCTCGAGGCTCAGCTCTGGGGCGGCGGGTCCTTGGGCGGCCGGGCCGGCGTGGCGACGACCTCGGGGGTGGCGCCGTTGCTGCCGCCGCCCAGGTCCTCGTTGCGCAACGTCGACAACAACACCTCAGCCGCCCCCATCAGGCTCGTCGCTTCATAGGGCACAACCACTTTGGCGTTGTCGGAGCTCGCGATGTCCTGGAGCGCCCGCAGCTGCAGCACGGCCAGCGTGCGCGGATTGATGGTGGCGGTGTCGATGGAGGTCAGGCGCGCCGCCTCGCCGACGCCACGGAGTTCCAAAGCCTTCTTCTCGCCCTCGGCCTGCAGCTCCAGCACCTTCATCTGCGCCTCGGCCCGCAAGATGGCCGACTGCTTGGCGCCCTCGGCTTCGAGGACGGCTGCCTGCTTACGGCCGCCGGCGCTGTTGATGGCCGCCTGCTGCTCCCCCTCGGACTTCAGGATCGCCGCTCGCTTGTGTTGCTCGGCCTCTTTCTGCTCCGACATCGCCTGCACCACGTTCATCGGCGGGGTGATGTCGAGGATCTCAATCCGGTTCAGCCGCACTCCCCACTTCGCCGTCGCGTCGGCCATGTGGTCCTGCATACGGCTGTTGATGGTCTCGCGCTCGCTCAAAGCCTGGTCGAGCGAGAGCTCACCGAACACGGCGCGCAGTGCCGTACGCGACAGCTGGTCGACCGCCAACTGGAAGTCGTTGATCTCGAACAGAGCGGACCGAACGTCGATGACCTGGCAGAAGATGGTCGCACTCACCTGCAGTGAGACGTTGTCCTTGGTGATGACCGCCTGCTGGTCGCCCGTCATCGGGAATTCACGCACGTCGACCTTTTCCATCTTGTCAATGAAGGGCGTGAGGACGTGCAAGCCCGGCTGACCGACCGTCTTGAACTCACCGAGTCGCTTGACGACGCCGACGCTCCCCTGCTGGACGATCTTGACGAAGCGTGACATGAACAGAGCGACGATCCCCACCCCAGCCAAGGCGGCGACAACCACGATCGCTACAACATCTCCGGCCGATGCGATCATTGGGGTACCTCTTTTCTAGGAGTCGGCGGCGAAGACGACGAGCAGGCCTCGCTCGACGTCGGCGACAACGACATCGGTCCCAACAGGGATACTGGCGTCGGGGTCAAGTGGGATTGCGAGCCACTCCTCGCCCCGGGCCCGGATCCGTCCGGGGTGGTGTGCGCCCTCAATGGCCTTCGTCACCAGGGCGGAATCCCCGATCATTCCCTGAACGCCGTTGAGCACGGCCACCACCCTATTACCGGCCGATGAAAACGGGCTCCCGCTTCTCGGCGAAGGCGGCCATGGCCTCGGCGGTGTCCTTACTGGAGAAATTCAGCGCCTGACAGCGGGCTTCGTCTTCGACGGCCTGTTCCATGGAGGCCATCGACGAGGCGTGGAGGAGGGACTTGGTCATGGACAGCGCCAGAGGCGGCCCGTCCGTGAGCCGCCGCGCCCAGTCGTCGACGAAGGCATCGATCTGGTCGACCGGCAGCACCCGGTTCACCAGGCCGATCGCGAAGGCCTCCTCGGCACTCCACATGTCTCCGAACAGCGCGACCTCCTTGGCCCGGGCCATCCCGATGAGCCGCGGCAGCAGCCACGAAGCGCCGTTGTCGAGCGAGAGCCCGCGCTTGGAGAAGATCATGGAGAGCCGGGCGACCTCCGTGCAGACGACGAGGTCGCACCCCAGCGCCAGCGAGAACCCGGCCCCGACGGCCACGCCATCCACCTTGGCGATGGTCGGCTTGCTGATGTGGTGCAGCGTCAGCGCGACGTCGCCCAGCCGGCGCATGCGCGAGAGGCCCGAACGCGACGGGTCGTTCGTCGGGCCGCTGGAATCCCCGAGATCGGCGCCGGAACAGAAGGCACCGCCTGCGCCGGTGAGGATCATCACCCGGTCGTCCGGGCTGTCCTCGATCTCCTCGAAGATCTCACGCAGTTCCACGAGCATCCGGCCGTTGGCCGCGTTCTTGCGCTCGGGGCGGTTCATCGTGACGGTGGCGATACCGTCCTTACGCTCGACGATAAGGGTCTCCATGAGGCCCGACCCTACGCCGGGAAGCCTTCAGAACGCACCTTCGACGACGTGGAGGCACTGCCCCGTCACCCCGACCACGTCGAAGCGGATGTGGTCGTAATACGTGTCCTGACTTCGGAGGAAGGCCGTGGCGAGCCGCCGCAGGCGCTGCTGTTTGGCGGGCGTCACGGCCTCGAACGGGTGCCCCCGCGTGTTCGACGTCCGCGCCTTCACCTCGCACACAACCAAGGTCAGGCAGCCCGCCGGGTTGACCTGCGTGCAGAGGAGGTCGATCTCACCCTGCGCGCAGCGCCAATTGCGCGCCAGGATCTCGTAGCCATTCTCCTCGTACCAGGCGGTCGCCCAGTCCTCGCCCCGATGACCCAACGCAATCCGGCGGTTGCTCACGCCGGAAGAACGGTCCGCCTGAGGCCCCGGTCTCCCGGCGGCCCGACGAATCAGACGTCCGCTTTGTAGAGCTCCTGTTCGGGCAGCCGCTCGATGTTCACGTCACGGAACGTGACGACCCGCACCTCGGGCACGAAGCGGGCGGGCCGGTACATGTCCCACACCCACGCGTCCTTGAGCTCCACCTCGATGCACGCCGGCGTCGTGTCGGAACGCACGTTCACCGACACCTCGTTCGCCAGGTAGAAACGGCGCTCGGTCTCGATCACGTACGCAAAGACCGGCAAGACGGCCCGATACTCCTGAACGAGCCCGAGCTCGATCTCCGACTCGTAGCGCTCGAGGTCTTCCTCGCTCACTCGGCGCCGGGCCTACTGGGCTTACTCGTCAGCGTCCTCCGCGACAGCCTCAGCCTCAGCTTCCTCGCCGGCCTCGTCCGTCACCTCGTCCGGCGCCAACTCCACGTCGTCGACACTCAAGTCCTCGACCTCGTCCACCTCGTCGACCCCAACCTCGTCGACCCCAACCTCGTCGACCCCAACCTCGTCGACGTCGTCGACCTCAACGGCCGTCGCAGCCGCGCCCTTGACCGGGCCCCGGGCGAAGCGCCGCTCCTTGATCTTGGCCGCCTTCCCGTGCCGGTCACGCAGGTAGTACAGCTTGGCCCGCCGCACATCACCCAGCGTGGTGACCTCGATCTTGGCGATCGTCGGCGAGTGCACCGGGAAGGTCCGCTCGACCCCGACGCCGAAGCTCACCTTGCGAACGGTGAAGGTCTCCTGCACCCCGCCGCCCTGGCGCCGCATGACGGCGCCCTGGAAGACCTGCACCCGCTCCCGGGTGCCCTCGACGACCCGGACGTGCACCTTGACGGTGTCGCCGGGGCGGAAGTCGGGGATGTCGTCGCGCAGGCTGTCGCGGTCGATCGTTTCGGTCGGGTGCATGACAGGCGTTTCCTTCGGGTCACGCCGGCTCGGTGGGGTCGATCCGCTCTGAGCCGGACGGAACATCGTAGCCGTGCTCGGACAGGCTCCGCACGTCGTCGTCGCTGAGCGCCGACGCCTTGACCAGGAGATCGAGCAGGTCGGGCCGCCGCGCCGCCGTGCGCAACAGGGCCTGGGTCCGCCTCCAGGCGGCCACCGCCCCGTGATCGCCGGACCGCAGCACGGCGGGGACCGCCCAACCCCGGAACTCCGCCGGTCGCGTGTACTGGGGGTACTCGAGCAGCCCGTCGGAGAAGCTCTCGTCCGCCGCCGAGTCGTCGTTGCCCAGCACGTCGGGCCGGAGCCGAGCCACCGCCTCGATCACCACCAGCGCCCCCAGCTCCCCGCCCGCCAGCACGAAGTCGCCCACCGACAGCTCCGCGTCCACCAGGTGGTCGGCCACCCGTTGGTCGACGCCCTCGTAGCGCCCGCACAGGAGCGAGAACCCCCCGGACGGCCCGTCGGCCAGCGCCGCCAGCTCGGTGGCCACCGACTGGTCGAAGCGGCGCCCACCCGGCGCCAGCAGGTACAGCGGGCGGGGCAAGTCGGGCACGGCCTCGACGCTGCGAAAGAGCGGCTCGGGCAGGAGCACCATGCCGGCCCCCCCGCCGAAGGGGCTGTCGTCGATCGAGCGCCGGGCATCATCGGCCCCGTCGCGCAGATCGTGCACCCGGAGGTCGAGCGCACCCGTCGAGCTCGCCCGCCCCAGGATCGAGGCAGCGCAGTAGCCCGTCACGACGTCGGGGAAAATCGTGAAGACGTCGACCCTCACCGGAACCTCACCGGGCCCTCACCGGGCCCTCACCGGATCCTCACCGGATCCTCACGGATCGAGCAGCCCCTCGGGGATATCGACGTCGACCGTCTGGGCCGCCGCGTCGTGTCCGGTCACGAAACGCACGGGGATCAGGCCCCCCGACTCGAGCACCATCAGGTCGCTGGCCGGGTTCGCCTCGACGGCCGCCACCCGCCCAAGCTCCGTCCCGCCCGCATCGCGCACCAGGGCGCCGACGAGCTCGTGCACCCACAGCGTCCCGGGGGGCGTCTCGTCGAGCGGCTCCGCCTCGAGCTCCAGTCCCCGCAGCCGCTCGGCCGAGGCGCGATCGGTCGTCGAGGCGAACTGCACGATGTAGCGATCGCCCACCATCTGCTTCGACGCCGTCACCCGCAGGGGCCCCGACACCGACGACAGGACCGTCCCCGGGCTCAGCCGTTGCGTTTGGTCCGTCCAGAGCTGAACGACGACCTCGCCCTTCAGGCCGTGGGCCTTGGTGACCCGGCCGATCTTGAGCAGATCAGTCGTCTCAGTCGTCGACGATGTCGACGCTGGCCTGGACGCCGTCCTTGACGCCGGCCACGTTGACCAGGGTGCGGATGGCCTGGGCCGTGCGGCCCCGGCGGCCGATGACCCGGCCCATGTCCTCGGGGGCCACGTGGAGGTTCAGGCGCAGCCCGTTGCGGCGCTCCTCGGTCTCGATCTCGACCGACTCGGGCTCGTTGGACAGCGCCTTGGCCAGATACGTCAGCACCGACAACGACGTCCCGCCGTCGACCGCGGTGACCTGGTTGCCCTCGTTGCCCTCGCCAGCGTCGCCGTCGCCGTCGATCTCGTCGTCGTACTCGTCGTCGGCCCCGGCAGCGCCGGCACCGCTGCCGCCGCCACTGGTCTGGTTGATGTCGCCCGCTTCGTAGAGGTCCGTCATCGGGTCCTCACTTCGCCTTGGCGGCCGAGAACTCGTCCCAGGCCCCGGACGTCTTCAACAGGCGCTCGACCCGATCGGTCGGCTGGGCGCCATTCACCAGCCACTTCACGGCCTTCTCGTTGTCGATCTGGATCACGGCCTCGGGCTCGGC
The DNA here is from genome assembly GCA_035552395.1 of Acidimicrobiales bacterium. Lineage (GTDB taxonomy): Bacteria > Actinomycetota > Acidimicrobiia > Acidimicrobiales > RAAP-2 > Bog-473. The sequence continues at coordinate 1,626 of DASZLL010000030.1, read as the reverse complement.
GGTCGAGGCGCCCCGGGGGGCGTAGGTGCCGAGGATCTCGAGGAACCGGCCGTCACGCGGCGACCGGCTGTCGGCGGCCACGACCCGGTAGGTCGGCTGCTTCTTCTTGCCCATCCGCACCAGGCGGAGCTTCACTGCCACGAATTGCTTCCTTCCACTTTGCGTACCTTGCGAGCGTTCGCTCTCCCCGAGGTGCACTCTTCGAGACCCTCGAGGGCGGCGCGTCGACGGACGCGCCCGAACCACCATTGTGTCAGATGGGGCAGGTGGTGGGGCCTACCGGGTGCAGCGAGGCCAATCGAAGCGATTCCGGGCCGATTCAGGCTGCGCCCAGCCCGCCGACCGGGCCTCCTAGCGGGCCTTGGGCGGCGTGACCCGCCCGCCCTTCTTCTTCTTCTTTGTCCCCTTGTTGACGCTCACCACGGGCCGGGGCGTGCTGCCTCCGCCCAGACCGGGGAACGAGGCGGCCAGCTCAGCCGCCGCATCGGCGCCCTCGCCGTCGCCGCCCATCAGCTGGTTGAGCATGTCGAAGTCCGCGCCGCCCGGAGCGCCGGGCCCGGCACCGAGTCCGGCGCCACCGATTCCGCCCGCCTGTTGGGCGAGTTTCTTGGCGGCCCGGCCGCTCATCCCCGACATGTTCGGCATTCCGGGAAGGTTGGGCATGTTGCCCGACGCCATCCCCTTCATCATCTTCTGCATCTCCTTGAACTGCTTGAGGAGCGCGTTGACGTCCTGCACCGAGGTCCCCGAGCCACGGGCCACCCGGGAGCGGCGGGAGCCGTCCATCATCGTCGTGTCGTTGCGCTCCGCGGGCGTCATCGAGCAGACGATCGCCTCGACCTTGGCCACCTCCCCATCGTCGATCTGGTTGGCCGCCTCCCGCATGTCCTTGTTCATGCCGGGCATCAGGCGCATGAGGCCGCCCAGCGAGCCCATCTTCTTCACCTGGCGCAGTTGGCTGAGGAAGTCCTCGAGCGTGAAGTGGCCGGCCATGAGGCGGCTGGCGCTCTTCGCCACCTCGTCGCTGTCCATGGTGCGCTCGGCCTGCTCGATCAGGCTCATGACGTCGCCCATCCCGAGGATGCGGTCCGCCATGCGGTCGGGGTGGAACAGGTCGAAGTCGCCCAGCCGCTCGCCCGTCGAGGCGAACGCGATCGGCCGGCCGACGACGCCCTTGACCGACAGGGCAGCACCGCCTCGGGCGTCGCCGTCAAGCTTGGTGAGGATCACGCCGCTCAGCTCGAGCGCATCGTGGAACGCCTTGGCCGTGGCGACGGCGTCCTGTCCGATCATGGCGTCGATGACCAAGAACGTGTAGTGCGGTTGGGTGGCGGCGGAGATGTCCTTGATCTGGTCCATCATCTCGGCGTCGATTGTGAGACGACCGGCCGTGTCGATGATGCAGATGTCGCGGCCAAGCCGCCGCGCCTCTTCCAACCCGGCCTTCGCGCAGCGGACGGGATCGGTCGACTCCGAGAACACGCTGACGCCGGCCTGCTCGCCGAGGACGCGCAGCTGCTCGACGGCGGCGGGGCGCTGCAGGTCGGCGCCGACGAGCAGCGGGTTGCGCCCCTGCTGCTTCCACCACAGCGCGAGCTTGGCCGAGGTGGTCGTCTTGCCCGCGCC
>DASZLL010000029.1:0-65219 GCA_035552395.1 Acidimicrobiales bacterium | reverse complement strand
GAGTCGGGCTGCCCGGATTTGAACCGGGGACCTCTGCGTCCCGAACGCAGCGCGCTAACCAAGCTGCGCCACAGCCCGTCCGCCCCCCACAGGGAGCGTCTGGAACACTACTCCGGCCTCAGCTGCCCGCTTCCCCGCTGCCGTTGGCCGAGGGAGCCGCCTCGCCACCCGCCTCCGGTCCGACGTTCGAGTCACCGGCGCGGGGCGGCGCAGGTGCCACCCCGGCGAAGGTCGCGACCACTTGGGCCACCCGCCGTTTGTCCATCTCGACCACCTTCAGGTCCCAGTCGCCGACGCGCACCGCCTCGCCTTCGCTGGGGATGTGACCGAAGCGCTCGAACAACAGCCCGCCGAGCGTCACGTATTCGCCGTCGGGGATCTCGATCCCGAGCCGCTCGCGCACGTCGTCCACGTTCGTCTGCCCGTCGAGGAGCCACCGGGTGTTGTCCACCCGGACCATGCGCGACTCCTCTTCCTCGTCGAACTCGTCGTGTAGCTCGCCGACGAGCGGTTCGAGCAGGTCCTTGACCGTGAGGAGCCCCGCCACTCCGCCGTACTCGTCGACCACGACCGCGACGGCGCGCCGGTGCTTGCGCATATCGGCGAGGGCTTCGAGCACGCCGAGGGTCTCGGGCACCAGATGCGCCGGCCGGACCTTGCGCGAGATCTCCAGCGGGCTGGGGTCCGTGGCATCGCGGTCACGCGGAGAACTCCCGGTGCCGCCGGTGGCATCGCGTGCCCCCCCGCCACCCCCGGTCCGGAAAATGTCGTTGACGAAGAGGATGCCGATGAGGTCGTCGAGGTCGTCGTGCACGACGGGAAAGCAGCTGTGTCCGGTGGTACGCACCGCTTGGGCGATGTCTTCCGCGTGCACCGGGATGGTGAGGAAGGTGACGTCGACCCGGGGCGTCATCACCTCGCGGACGTCCATGTCGCGCAGGTCGTTCAAGGCCTCCAAAATGATGCGTTCCTGCTCGGTCGCCGAGGCCGACGTCCCCAGCTCGTTGGGGCGTTCGCCCCGCCCCGCCCCGTTCGTGCCGGCGCGGTCGTCGGCCCGTCGACGACGCAGCCAGCGCGGCCGTTTCGATGGGGCAGGTTCTGGAGGTTCCCGTCGATGCGACGACACGTCAGTGCCGGGTCAGGGAGTGGGCTCGGGTCCCGCCTGGAGCTGGGGTCCGGCGCCCACCAGCACGGGCACGGGGGTGAACGAGTCGTCGGCGAAGGTGCCGTCGTTCAACAAGGCGGTGACGGCACGGCGCAGCCGCAACGGGTCGATCGGCTTGACCAGCCAGCCCTCCGCACCGGATCGCCGGGCCAAGAAGACGTCGGGCCGCCGGTCGAGGAGCATCAGAACGGCGATGTGGTCGATGGCGTCGTAGGACTCCTGCAGCCGGAGCTCGAGGCACACCGCCATCCCGCCCATGTTGCCCATCTGCATGTCGACGATCACGAGATCGGGCGACGCCACGGCGACGAACGACACGACTTCGGGCCCTGAGGTCACCGAGCGGACCTCGATATCGGGCCCGCTGATGACGGCCTCTATCTCCTTGCGGAGGGTGGGCGCGTCGCTCGCGACCAGGATGGTCTGCACCGTCCGGAGACTATCGGACCCCCTACGGGTTCGGTAACCCGGATGAGCGAGAGAGCCAGGATCAGCCGAAGAGGCAGTCGGCCGCCCGCTCGAGCCCGGCGAGCTCGTGCACGTCGTATCCGAACAGCGGGATCCGACCGATGGGCGCTGGCGCAACCTGCGCGGCCAGGCCGGCATAGCTCGCCGCCTCGCGTGCCGCCACGACGTTCAGCTCGGCCAGGTTCGCTTCCAACGGCTCGAGCTCGGGTACCGCGTCGACACCGGGTGGAGGCGAGGCCGCGGCGTCAGCGGTACCAAACGACGGTGCGATCCGGTTGACCACGAGCGCGGCGACGGCCACCTCTCGCTCGGACAACTTCGAAGCGAAGAAGCCGGCCTCTTCGACGGCGTCCGGACGAGCCGAGGTCACCAGCACGTAGGCCGTCGCGGGGTCGGCCAGGAGGTCGTGCACCGCGGTGGCCCGAGTGCGGAAGCCGTCCTCCATCCCCTCGAAGGCCTGGAAGAAGGCCACGGCGTCTTGCACGATCTCGGCGCCGGCCACCTTGCTGATCGTGCGCAACAGCGCCTGGGTCGCCATGCCGACGGCACGCAGCGACATCCGAGTGGGGACGAGGAGCGCCCGGAAGAGGCGATTCTCCAAGAAGCGCGTCAGACGCCGGGGCGCATCGAGCAGGTCCAACGCGTTGCGCGTCGGTGGTGTGTCGACGACGACGATGTCGAACTCGTCGGAATGGACGAGTTCATACAGCTTCTCCATCGCCATGTACTCCTGGGTCCCCGAAAGGGCGCCGGCGAGATTCTGGTAGAGCCGGTTGGCCAGGATCGACTCCGCCTGCTCCGGCGTGCGGGCGTAGCGCTGGACCAGGTCGTCGAAGGTGCCCTTCGAGTCGAGCATCAGGGCGAAGAGGTGCCCGGGCCATTCGCCGGCGACCTCGGTCGGGGTATTCGGGAGCGACTGCACGCCGAGCGCGTCCGCCAGACGCCGCGCCGGGTCGACCGTGACGACGCAGGCCCGGCGTCCGGCCCGAGCCGCCGCCAAGGCGAACGTTGCCGACACCGTGGTCTTGCCCACGCCGCCCGAGCCGCAGCACACCACGACCGAGCGGTCCTCCACCACGGCGGCCAAGGCCGCCCGTTCCGCCAGATCCGGCACCGCCGACCCCGCCGACCCAGCCGACGCCGAGACCGAGCTCACGTCGCGCCCTCGGGCACCAACGACGTCACCGCCGTAGCCAGCGCGTCCGCCAGCACCAGGGTCTCGGCCAGGCCGATCCGTGGCGCGTCGATCGAGGGCACCAGAAGGTGCGGCAACGGCAGCTCGCGGCTCAGGCGCTGGACCTGCTCGGCCGACACCCCGTGCCGGGCCAGCCGGAACAACCGGGCCTCTTCCAGGGCGGCCACGTGCGCTGGCGGAACCTCCAATGTCATGCCCCCCGAGCCCACACGCGCTGTCGCCGCCACCACCTCGGCCGCCGGCCGGTCCAGGCCGATCGGCTCGGGGTCACAGGCGTTGACGATCACGGGCCCCAGTTGAACGCCGGCCTTGTCCTCCAACGTGTACGCCGACTCGATCGTCTCGGAGACGGGCAGCTCCTCGGGCAGCGTGACGAGCATGACCCGGCAGCGAGCCGGGTCGCTCAGCAGGTCGACCACGTCCTGGGCCTGGGTCCGCAAGGGCCCGCCCCGGGCGGCGTCGACCATGCCCCGGGCCGAGGTCAGGAAGGTGATGGCGTGGCCGGTGGCGGGGGCGTCCACCACGATCAAGTCAGCGACGCGCTCCCGCTCGAGCTGTTTGATCTTGCCCAGGACCAGGACGTCGCGGATGCCCGGGATGGCCGTCGAGACCACGTCCAGCACGCCCGAGTGCGCCAGCCGCTTCGACACCCGCTTCAACCCGTGGTCCTCGAGATACTCAACCAGTGCATCGTCGGGGGTCAGCCGCCGGGCCCGCACCGACCCCCCCAGCACCTCTTCGTCGTAGCCCAGGTCACCCTCCCGGCCGAAGGCCGCCGTGATCCCTGACTTGCCCTCGAGCTCGATGATCAGGACCGATTTCCCGACGTCAGCGGCCATGCGCGCCACCGCCGCGCTCATCGTCGTCTTGCCCACGCCGCCCTTGCCCGCCATGACGAGAACGTGGCTCTGTGCGCAGAAGGTCCCCACGTCCATGCTGGGCCGAGCGTACTTGCCGGGCTCGCAACGAAGATCGATCGTCCTCCAAAGATCCTGGTCAAGACCCCTTGAACGCGGGAAACCCCGGAGATAGCTTGGCGCCCAGGGGGGTTTTGTAGTGCCCTATTGGGGGGTTTCATGCACCAGGGACAAGAAATGTGGCAGTTGAAGGCAGCGTGCAGAGGTCCGCAAGCTGCGGTCTTCTTTCCGCCTTCACACGCCGAACGAAAAGAGGAGAAGGCCTCCCGCGAGATCAGGGCGAAAGCGATTTGTGATGAGTGCCGAGTGAGGTCCGACTGCCTCGACTACGCCATTCGGATCCGCGAGCCGCACGGGATCTGGGGCGGTCTCAACGAGATCGAGCGCAAGATGGTGCTCGATCGCCGGGCCAGCTGAGTGGCCTCTACGCCGGGGGCGTGATCTTCAGCAATTGATCTGCCGCGAGCACGCCGCGGCTTTCGCACACGCCTGCCGGCTTCTGGCCGTCCAGCGTGCAGATGGTGGCGGTGATCTCGTTGGTGGCGGAGATGACCGCCTGCGTTAACGGGCTGAGCGGCGAGCTCAAGTCGCCGGCGATCTGGTCCTGGGTGAGCCCGAGCAGAACGCCCGGCGTGAAGCTCGATGCGTTCAAGACCCACCGGTTGCCCACGTCGAGCAGTGGGAACGTGGTCGCGGTCGCGGCGTAGCCCGAGACCGCGGCGCGCTGGTTCGGGGTGTCGGGCTGCTGGAGGCTGAGGTACCTCGCCCCGGTCGGGTTCAACGAGCTGTAGCGCTCGACCTGCTCGAGGATCACGTAGCGGCTCGTGTAGTAGCTGTCGTAGAAGGTGAACGTGGACACGTTGGCGAAGGCCGTAGTCGCGCTCGATTGCATCAGCCCGAGCTGGCGGAAGGTGCCGAAGCGCGACAGCGCCAGCACCAGGGGCCAGCGTTCGGCGGCGGCGTAGGGCGCGAACTCGGCCCCGTAGAAGAACACGACCGGCTCCTGCGGCCCACCGTTCACTGTCGCCATCCACATCGGCGCCGTGCCGGTGCCCGTCGTGGGCCGCAGCGGCGTAATCGGATTCGCCGGCGACGAGACCCCGACCGCGTCGTAGACCGCCTCGGGCACCGTCGCCAGCGTGGTGACGAGCGACGGCGAGGCCGGGTTGAACGTCTCGGTGGTCGGCGAGCTCGTGGGGGCGTAGTGGTCACGCACGAGCACCAGGGCTCCGAGCAAGAAGATGGCGACGACGATGAGCCCGAGCGCGAGATAGCGGCGCGGCACCTGGCGCAGCCTGGAACCAGCGGCCGGAAGATCCTCGGGCGCGGAGGTGGGCGCGGGCTCGAAATCGGTGCTGCTCATGGGTTGGGTCAGGTTAGCGAAGGGGTGCCCCCGTTTCGGGGGCGCCGCCCCGTACCGCCGGTACCCTCATGGCGTGCCTCCATCGGTTCCTCCCTCCGAAGTCGAAATTCGTCCGGCCGCCACCGTCATGCTGGTGCGCGATGCGCCCACGCCGGCCGCCGACTCCCGCCTCGAGGTCTTGATGGTCAGGCGGAATCTGCGCTCCGACTTCGTCGGCGGCGCCTACGTGTTCCCCGGTGGCGGGGTGGACCTCCTCGACAGTGGTGCCGAGGCCGAGGCCCTATGCGCCGGGCGCAGCGACGCCGAGGCCAGTGCCCTCTTGGGCTTCGCCAGCGGCGGCTTGGCTTACTGGGTCGCCGTGGTGCGCGAGACCTTCGAGGAGGCGGGCCTCCTGCTCGCCCGGCGTGAGGGCGGACCGGACCTGTTGGCGGGCGACGTGGCCGAGGAGTCTCGCTTCGTGGCCGAGCGCGCGTCGGTCAATGCGGGTACCCGCCGCTTCCTCGACCTGTGCCGCGACGAGCACCTGCTCCTGTCCGTCGGGGACATCCACTACTTCGCGCACTGGATCACCCCGCGCGGCGCCCCCCGTCGTTACGACACCCGCTTCTTTGTGGCGGCCGCGCCGCCCGGTCAGATCGCCGCACACGACGCCGGCGAGACGATCGCCGAGGTCTGGATCTCGCCGCACGATGCACTGGCGCAGCACCGGGCCGGCGAGATCGAGATCATCTTCCCTACCATCCGCAACCTGCAGGCGATCGGCCGCTTCGCCACCAGCGCCGAGCTCCTCGACGCCGCCGCAGCCGCCTCGAGCACCGTGCCGGCCATCGAGCCACGCGTCGTGCCCGACGGCAATGGCATGCGAATCGTGCTGCCGGGTGACCCGGCCTACGAGCGCGCGCCGGTGCCCGATCCCGCCGGCGACGGCTCGCTCGGGGACTTCAACGCTGCCGTACGCGCGGTGTCCATGCAGGCGAACGAAGAGGGACCCGACGCCGCACCCGGCCCGCGGCCGGCCGGCCCATGATCCCGGCGGTGCCCGACTTCGGCGTCGGTCCCGCCCCCGAGCCCGGCCGGCTCGACAAGGTCGCACCGAGCGTCCGTCGGCTCACCGCCCCCAACCCGGGGCTGATGACTGGGCCGGGAACGAACACGTATCTCGTCGGCGACGCCGAGATGGTCGTCGTTGACCCAGGACCCGACGATGCGACTCACACGGCGGCGATCGTGGCGGCGGCCGAACCGCTCGGATCGATCCGCACCATCGTCGTGACACACACCCACGTCGACCACGCCCCTGGGGCCGCCGCGCTGGCGGCCGCCACCGGCGCCCGTATCGTGGGCTTCGGCCCAGCAGAGGGGTTCGTACCCGATGAGCGCGTAGGCGAGGGCTGGTCCCTCACCTGTGCGCTCACCTCCGGTGCTGTCGGCTCGCCACCCGGCCTCACCCTGCGTGCGCTGCATACCCCGGGCCACGCGTCGGACCACCTGTGCTGGCTGATCGAGGAGAATGCCCTGCTGTTCACCGGCGACCACGTGATGCATGGCTCGACGGTCGTCATCCGCCCGCCCGACGGCGACCTGCACCAGTACCTCACGAGCCTCGCCCGCGTGCGCGACGAGGTGCCGCCCATTCGCACCTTGGCTCCCGGGCACGGCCGTCAGATGGACCACGTCCCCGATGTCATCGACGCGCTCATCGCGCATCGCCTCGGCCGCCACGAGCGGGTGGCCGAGGTCCTGGCGCGGCGCGGGGAGGGCTCGGTCGACGAACTCTTGGGCGAGGTCTACGGCGACGTGACGCAACGACAGCTCCCGGTGGCGCGATTCTCGCTCTGGGCTCACCTGCGCGCACTCACCCAGGAGGGTCGGGCGACCTTCGTCGGTCCCGTTGAGGCCGGGAATCAGGCGGACACCCTCGAGAGCCGCTGGGTGGCCTGACCCCCGCCCTTCAAAGCGTTTCCGGTTCAGCCCGAATCGGCGTCACCTTGGGTCACGGCCGCCTCGACGCGCTCGAGCATCCGCGCCGTGCAGCCTTGGGCCTCGATCAACGGCGCCACCTCTTCGGCGATCACACGCGCTATATCCGCGAAGACGGCTGCGAGCTCGCTGTCGCCTTGCGACGCCACCGGCAGCCCGGCATCGCCACTTGCGGCGAATTCGGGATGCAAAGGGATAGAGCCCACGAGCGGCACGCCGAGTCCCCGGGCCAGGCGCTCTCCGCCGCCCGACCCGAACAGCGCGTACGTCGTGCCGTGCTCGCACGTGAAGTCGCTCATGTTCTCGATCACCCCGGCCACCCGCAAGTAGCCCCGACGGGCCATGTCCGCCGCCCGGGCGGCTACCTTCTGCGCCGCCACGGGTGGCGTGGTCACCACGAGCAGTTCGGTGCGCGGCAGCAGGCGGGCCAGACCCATTTGGATGTCGCCGGTTCCCGGAGGCAGGTCGATGAGCAGGTAGTCGAGATCACCCCAGTGTGCGTCCTGCAGGAACTGCTGGACCGCCCGGTTGAGGACCAGCCCGCGCCACATGATCGCCTGCTCTTCGTCGGCCAGGAAACCCATCGACAGCACGCGCAAGGTGCCGGGTCCCACGCGCCGCTCGAGGGGAACCATCTTCCCCTGGCGGGCTTCGACCCCGCCCTCCATGCCCAGCAGGCGCGGCACGGAGAAGCCCCAGATGTCCGCGTCGAGGACACCTACGGTCAAACCCCGCGCCGCGAGAGCGACGGCCAGGTTCACGGTCACCGACGACTTGCCCACGCCGCCCTTGCCCGACGCGATGGCAAGGACCCGGGCGTTGGCCGGCACAGCGGTCTCCGGGGCGTCTTCGCGGGCCTTCCAGCGGGCGCGGGCCATGACGGCGGCCCGCTCCTCGGCGTCCATTTCTGCGACCTCGACCCGGACCGACTGCACCCAATCGAGCGACTGGACGTGACCCACGACGTCTTTTTCGATCTGAGTCCGAAGCGGACAGGCGGCGATGGTGAGCGCCACCTCGACCGTGACGTGGCCCCCGTCGACCGCCACGCCCCGGACCATCCCCAGATCGACGATGGTGTCACCGAGTTCGGGGTCGACCACGGCCCGCAGGCGTTCGCGCACCTGGTCGCTCCGTCCGCCCGAGGTCAGCTCCCCTGACGGCACCTGCTGATTTGGGGTCTGCGCCATCGAAAACACATTCTACCTGCGTGACAGTAATTTCCGATCTCTGAGCGCCCGGGTGTTGGCACCTGAGCGGCGCCAGTAACATGAAGACCATCTCGCGACGCATGGTGCGCCGCGACCGGCCGGCGTCAGGGTGCCGGGACGACGAGGAGGAACCAGTGACGACCATCTCTACTTCCGTCAGCATCGGGAAGAAGCAGGCACCGGTGACCCTCAGCGACACCGCCACTTCTAAGGTGGCTGAGCTCCTGGCCCAGGAAGAGGGCGACGATCTGGCTCTGCGCGTCGCAGTGAAGCCGGGCGGTTGCTCCGGCTACAGCTACGAGATGTTCTTCGACACCGAGGTCATGGCCGACGACGTGGTGAGCGAATTCGGCGCCGTGCGGGTCGTCGTCGACGGTGCGAGCGCCGAACTCCTGACCGGCTCGACGCTCGAATACAGCGACGGTCTCCAGGGCGCGGGTTTCAACATCGTGAACCCCAACGCGACTCGCACGTGCGGTTGCGGCTCCTCTTTCAGCTAGGCCGTCGCGCGTTCGCGCACCCAGCCTCCTGAACGACACCACGCCTGAGCAGGTTCCCGACGCGCCAACAGCCGCGCCGGCGAGACCGCCGACGCGGATCCCCTTCGTCCTCAATGGTGAGGACGTCAGTGTCAACGACGGCATTTCGTTGCTCGACGCGCTGCGCGACGAGCTCGGCTGCCGTTCCGTGAAGGATGGATGCAGCCCGCAAGGACAGTGTGGATGCTGCACTGTTTGGGTCGACGGTGCGCCGCGCGTCGCCTGCGTCACGCCTATACGACGGGTCGCTCGACGCGAGGTCACGACGATCGAGGGGTTGTCGGACGAACGAAGAGCCCGCTGGTCAGAGGCCTTCGTCGCCCATGGCGCCAGCCAATGCGGCTTCTGCACGCCCGGCATCGTGATGCGTCTGGCCGCGCTCGAAGGAAGCAGCGCCGCGACGCGGTCGCCGACGGAGTTGCGTCGCGACGTCGAGGCGGGACTGCGCGCGCATCTCTGTCGGTGCACGGGATGGCAGTCGATCGTCGACGCGGCCGCCGCGGCACTGGGCCCCGTTGCTGTCCCGGGTTCAAAGATCACCGGGGGGGACGGCGGCGACGTTCGTGACCAACTGCTTGCCGCGTGGCGTGCCCAGCTCGAAGGGCCGACCTTCCAGTCCTCTGGGCCCGAGGTCATCCTCGGTGGGGGCGGCTTCGCCGATGACTCTGCTCCTCCTGACGCGCTGCTCCAGCTCGGTGCCGATGCTCCCCTCGCACGCGGGATCCGAGCGGCGCGGGCGGGGAGCGGCCGGGTCCAGGGACGCAACAGCACGGTGCCGCTGTCGCACCCGGTGGCACCGCCGGCGGGTGAGTGGGCGCTAACGCTGGCAACGACCTGGGTCGAACCGGCCTACGTCGAGCCCGACGCCAGCTGGTCTCGGCCGGGTGACCAACCCGCGTCCCCTCTGGCCAACGGTGGCGCGTTCGGCGGGAAGCGACGAAGTCCCGTCTCCGACCGCGCCCGGGCGCTGGCCGACGAGCGCGCCGACGCGGTTCGCGTGCTGTGGCGGCGCGAAGACGTGGTGCGGCACGGCCCCAAGCGCCCGCCCGTTGGCATTGCGCTACGCCCCGACGGCAGCGGGGTCGTACGGATCGGTCGGACCCCGGGCTCGTCGGACCTGGCTTTCGTGGCCGAGCACGTGCAACGTCTCGCCCAGGGCCTTCAGGTCGAGGAGGTCGACATCGCGGGGCCTCCGGTCGGGCCCGAGCTGCGCGGCGCCGGTTGGGCCGAGGTGCTGGCGTCGCTGCACGCGCTCGACGCGCTGATGGCCGGTTCGGAACGGGCGACCGGGACGGGGCGAGCCGACGTGACGGTGCCCGATGCAGGCCGCGCGGTCGTCGAGTGGTGCCCGAGTGAAGGAGATCGCGGCCGTCTCGAAGTTGACGTGTGGGCCGGCGAGGTGCTGTGCCCGGTGACCTTGCGCTCGTACGCGCTCGGCGCCGTCCACCAGGCGCTCGGAATGGTCTGGAGCGAGGGCATCGCCGTCGACGATGCGGGCGATCCGGTCGACCTCACGATCCGCTCCTTCGGCATCCTCGCCGCTCGAGATATGCCCGAGGTGGTGATCAAATTGCACGAAGACGATGGGTGGCCGGTCAACGGTTCCGACCCCGTCTTCGTGGCCACGCTCGCGGCGGCCTGGATTGCGGAAGGCCTGCCCCCTGCGTGGCCGACCCGTCGCGCCGTCGTCCGTGCGCCTCTGCGCGACGTGGCACCATCTGGCCGTCGAGAGGAGGAAGCGTGAACCCTGCTGGTGGTCCGTATTCCCCGGTGCGCCGAGTCGGCGACTGGGTCATTACGTCGGGTCAGGTCGGTCTGGGCACCAACGAGGAAGGGAAGCCGACCCTGGTGCCCGGCGGGACCCTGCCCCAACTTCGCCAGGCGCTGGAGAACGTCGCTGTAGTCCTCGGCACGGAGGGCGCGACCTTGGCAGACGTGGTGAAGACGACCCTGTACCTGATCGACATGAGCGAATTCGGTGCAGTGAACGAAGTGTGGGTCGAGTTCTTTACCGAGGACCGGCCCACGCGTTCTGCCGTGGCCGTCGCCGCGCTGCCCATTGGCGCGCGCGTCGAGGTGGAGGCCTGGGCTTACGCCCCTGTGGCCTGAGCAGACGGGGCACTGGTGCCGCCGGGGCTCGACGCCGCGTCGATGCCGCCGGTCCCATTGCGTTGTGCAATGCCGGGATGCCAGGCCACCTGGCCGAATCGGTACCCGACCGAACGCACGGTCTGGATCAGGTGCGCGTGCTCTTCGCCCAGCTTGGCGCGTAGACGCCGGATGTGGACGTCGACCGTCCGGGCGCCGCCGTAGTACTCGTAGCCCCACACTCGGCTGAGCAGGGTCTCGCGCGTGAACACCTTGGCCGGATGCCCGGCCAGGAAACGCAAGAGCTCGTACTCCATGTAGGTCAGGTCGAGCACTCGCCCCGAAACCGCAGCCTGGTACGTCTCGAGGTTCAGCATCAGCGGGCCGTACTCAATGATGTCGGGGCGCATGCTCTGACCCGTCCGCCAGAACAGGTGCTGTAGCCGAGCCACCAGCTCCTCTGGCCGCGCCGGAAGGACGCAAAAGTCGTCATAGAGATCGTCACGCAGGAGAAGCTCGCCGATCTGATCAGACCCGATCAACAACAGCAGCGGAGCCAGCGGTACCTCGCGCATCCGGAGGTGGCGGCAAAACGCGACGGCGGCGGTCATATCACTCCCTGCGACCACTACGGCGCCCGAATAGCCCGGAGCGCGCCCATCGGGGCCGGGCGCGGCGACCTCGTCGGGCCCGGCGACACCGTGATGGCCCAAGCCCGCGCTCTGCAACGCGAGCGTGACTTCCGCGGGCAGGTCGGCGGGAAAACAGAGCAGCGGGTCCATCAGCTCAGAGAAGGGGGAGGTAGCGGTCCAGCTCGAACTGGGTGACCTGGCCCTGGTAGGCGTCCCACTCCTCGCGCTTGTTGCGGATGAACCATTCAAAGACATGGTCGCCCAGGGTTTCGGCCAGCAGTTCGGAACCCTCCATCTCGTTGACTGCGTCGTGCAGGCTGGTGGGCAACGGCTCAATACCCTTCTTGGCAAGTTCCTTCGCGCTGAGCGCAAACAGGTTGTCGTCCGCTTCGGGTGGCAGCGGGTAGTCCTCGGCGATGCCTCGCAGTCCAGCCGCCAGGATCACGGCGAAGGTGAGGTAGGGGTTGCAGGCGCTGTCGGGTGCCCGATACTCCAACCGTGTCGACTCCGACTTGCCCAGCTTCACTACCGGCACGCGCACGAGTGCAGAGCGGTTGTTGCGAGCCCAACTGACGTGGACGGGGGCCTCGTATCCGCCGATCAGCCGCTTGTACGAGTTCACCCACTGGTTGGTGACGGCCGTGATCTCACGGGCGTGGTGCAGGAGACCGGCGATGAACCGGCGTGCGACCTCGGATAGCCCATATTGGTCGCCCTCGTCGACGAACGCATTGCGCTCGCCCTCCCACAGCGAGATGTGGGTGTGCATGCCCGAACCCTGCACGCCTTGGAGTGGCTTGGGCATGAAGGAGGCGAAGGCTCCTTGTTGGCGCGCCATTTCCTTGATGACCATGCGCGTCGTCATCACGGTGTCCGCCATGGTCAGCGCGTCGGTGTAGCGAAGGTCGATTTCGTGCTGGCTTCGCGCGTCCTCGTGCTGAGTGTGCTCGACAGGGATTCCCATCTCTTCGAGCATCAACACCGAGCGTCGGCGCAGGTCGCTGGTCAGGTCGGCGATCGAGAGGTCGAAGTACGAGCCGGTATCGAGCACCACCGGACCGTGCGTCGGGTCGGCATCGGCGAAGTAGAAGAACTCGACCTCGGGGGAGGCGAAGAAGTTGTAGCCCGCGGCTCGCGCCCGCTCCAGCGTGCGCCGCAGCGCGTACCGGGGATCTCCTTCGAAGGACGTGCCGTCGAGGTTGGCGATGTCGCAGAACACGCGCGCCACCTGGGCGTCATCGTGGTGCCAGGGCAGCAACTGGAAGGTCTCGGGGTCCGGTCTGGCCAACACGTCGGACTCCTGAACACGGCTGAACCCGTCGATGGCGGAGCCGTCGAACGTCATCCCCTCGTCCAGGGCGTTTTCAAGCTCGGCCGATGTGATGTTGAAGCCCTTGGGCGTGCCGAGCACGTCGGTGAACCACAACTGGACGAAGCGGATGCCCCGTTCCTCGACCGTCCGCAGTACGTAGTCCCGCTGGCTCTGCACCACGCAAGCTTGGCAGGTGCCGGAACGCCCTCGGAAATTTGGCCTTGACCCCGTAGCGTGGTCCGGCCTTTAGCCTTGGCTCGTGGAGGTGCTCAGCATCGGGCAGTTGGCCGAGGCGGCCAGCGTGCATATCGAGACCGTCCGCTACTACGAGCGCCGCGGGCTGTTGCCCGAGCCCCCCCGCACGGCGAGCGGGTACCGCCAGTACGGGCGGGACGATGTATGGCGTCTGGAATTCATCGGGCGGGCCAAGGCCCTCGGCTTCACCCTCACGGAGGTCGGCGAGCTCCTGAGCGAGGGTCTGCGCAGTGACCCCACCTCGGTGCGGTCCATGGTGCAACGCAAACTCGAAGCGATCGAGCAACGCCAGCGAGAGCTTGCGGCGGTCGGCATACGGCTGGCCCGGCTGGTTGATATCTGCGCCGACCCCGACAGCGACGACTGCGGGGCCCTGCGCGTTACGAGCTGAACGTTCGATCCAGCTCTTCCACCAGCCGTGCCTTGCTGCGAGCACCGACCAGTCTCTGGCGCAGCTCGCCGTCGGAAAAGAGCAGGATCGTCGGGACGGCCAGCACCTCGAAGCGGGCCGAGAGCCCCCGGTGCTCGTCCGAATCGACCTTGTAGACGCGCAAGCGGTCGCCGAATTCGGCGCTGATCTCGTCCAGGATCGAGCTCAGGACCTTGCACGGCGGGCACCACTCGGCCCAGAACTCGACGAGCACGGGCACCTGGGTGCTCCCGATGACCTCGTCAAAGGTGGCGCTGGACAGTTCGGCAACGGTGACGGACATGGTGAGTTTCCTTCCTCTGGGCGTGCTCTTGGCCGGTGGGGCGACGGTACGGCCCGTACCGTGGTCCGGAGTCAAGGGGGCGACGCAACGAGTGCTCTGACCTGCGACGGGGCGCCGGTATCCTGGGACGATGCCGCACCTGCGCCTCGCTGCCGCGCAGCTCAACACCGTCGTCGGTGATCTGTCGGGCAATGTCGAGCGGATCTTGGGCGCGCTGGCCGGCGCCGAGGCGGCCGGGGCCGACATCTGCGTCGTGCCCGAGTTGGCCATCCCCGGGTACCCGCCTGAGGACCTGCTCCTCAAGCCGGGATTCGTGGCCGACAACGTGGCGGCGCTCGAGAAGGTGGCGGCGGCCACCGGACAATGCGCCGTCGTCGTGGGCTTCGTGGGAGCGACGCCCGGCGGATACGGGCTGGCCAACGCGGCCGCCGTCTGCGCCGGTGGCCGGGTGGCGGGCGTCTACCGCAAGCGCTTCCTCCCCAACTACGGCGTGTTCGACGAGCAGCGCTGGTTCCTGCCGAGCACCGAGACCCCCTCGCTCTTCGGCATCGCGGGGGCCTGGGTGGGCGTCTCCATCTGTGAGGACGTGTGGTTCGACAACGGGCCGGTGGCGCACGAGGGGCGGGCCGGAGCCGACGTGGTGGTGAACCTCAACGCCTCCCCCTACAACCGGGGGCGAAGGTCGGAACGCCTGGCGATGCTGCGCGGGCGCGTGGCCGAGGCGGGCTGCGCCATCGCCTACGTCAACCAGGTGGGTGGACAGGACGAACTGGTTTTCGACGGCGACTCGCTGATCGTGGCGGCCGACGGCTCGCTCGTGGCGTCGGGCGCCCAGTTCGAGACCGACCTGGTGCTCGTCGACCTTCCCATCGGCCCGCACCGGCCGCACGCGGTCACCGAGCTGTTGCCGAGGATCGTGGTGAGCGAACCCCGACGCGGCCAACGCGCGCCCCTGGCGCCGGCGGCACCTGGTGCGCCGCTGAGCGACCCGGCCGAGGTCTACTCGGCTCTCGTCCTGGGCACGCGCGACTACCTGGCCAAGAACGGATTCCGCGAGGCAGTCATCGGGCTCTCCGGAGGCATCGACTCGTCCCTCGTGGCGACGATCGCCGTCGACGCCCTGGGCGCCGAACGGGTCCACGGGATCTCCATGCCGTCGCGCTACTCGAGCGAGGGGTCGCTGAACGATGCCGAGGCGCTGGTCGAGCGACTGGGCATCGATCTCAAGGTGGTGGCGATCGAAGAGGCTCACGTCGCCTTCGCCTCGATGCTGGTGCCTGTCCTCGGACGCGAGCCCTTCGGCCTCACCGACGAGAACCTGCAGTCACGGTTGCGCGGCGTCCTCTTGATGGCCGTCTCGAATGCCAACGGCTGGATCGTGCTGACGACGGGGAACAAGAGCGAGATGGCGACGGGCTATTCGACGCTGTACGGAGACTCGGCGGGCGGCTTCGCCGTGATCAAGGACGTGCCCAAGACGCTCGTCTACGACCTTTGCCGCTACCGCAACACGCAAGCGGTGCTCGAGGGTCTGCCGGGGCCGATCCCCGACAGCGTGCTGGACAAGGCGCCGTCGGCCGAACTCCGGCCCGATCAGCGCGACGACCAGTCGCTGCCGCCTTACGAAGAGCTCGATCCGGTGCTGCAGGGCTACGTCGAGGGCGACCGGACCGCAGCCGACCTGGTGGCCGAGGGCTTCGACCCGGCGGTGGTCGACCAGGTCGTCCGTCTGGTCGACGGCGCGGAGTACAAGCGGCGCCAGATGCCGCCCGGTGTGCGCATCACGACCAAGGCGTTCGGCAAGGACCGGCGCATGCCGATCACGAACCACTACCGCTCCTCGGCCCTCGAAGAGTCCGGGGGTGGCTGAGCCACCGGCCGGCGACGGGGTCGCCTGGCGGACGATCGGCGAGCTGGCGGGCGTCGTCGGCGCCTATAGCTGGCTCGAACACCGGCTCTTCGCGTTGTCCGGAGAGTGGGCGACCGAGCCGGGGCCGACCGACGAGGGCGAGGCCGAACTCCGGGTGTGGTGCGCGGCGCTGGCGCGGCGACGCGGCGAGCTGGCCGGACGCTGGGCCGAGCGCCTGCCCGTCCGAGCCGGGGTCGACGTGACGGCGCTGATCGTCCCGCCGGAGCGCCCGGAGGGATTGGCCGACGCGTTGGACGAGCTGGCAGCGACGAAGGAGCGTGCGGTGGGCGTCGGGGCTCTCGTGGAGACCGTTCTCCCCTGGGTGGGTGGGGTCTATTCGTCCCATCTGCTGGCGGCGTCGCCGGTCAGCGAGGCGTCGGTGATGGAGGTCCTCGTGGTTGCCCGCCGGGAAGGTTCGGCGGCGATCCGAGGCGGTCAATCCCTATTACAACGCCTGTCCGGAGACGGGAAACCCTCCCGTCACCTGGGGACAACGCTTGAACGGGCGTTTGACGGCTCGAGCGTTTTCCCTGCTGTATGGCCATCTTGACAGTGCCTTTACACTGGGTGAGCAGCCCAGTTGCGCCAGGAACGGGCGTCCGCTGCGTTTCAATATTGCCCGGCGAGAGTCCCCTGCCGAGCCGACGATACGGGAAGGTTTGGCGACGATCTTGGCCAAGGAACGAATTGAGCGCGACGACGAGGATCTCGTTCGGCTCTACCTGACAGACATCGGTCAGTACCCACTGCTGACCAAGGACGACGAGGTCCGCCTGGCCCAGGCCATCGAGGCCGGGCGCGCCGCCGAGGCCGACGTGGCCAAGGCGCCCAAGGGTCTGACCACGGCAAAGAAGCGCGAGATGCGCCGCTGCGTCATGGAGGGTGAGCAGGCCCAGCAGACCTTCGTCCAGTCCAACCTGCGTCTGGTCGTGTCGATCGCCAAGAAGTATCAAGCCTCGGGCCTGCCGCTGCTGGACCTGATCCAGGAGGGCAACCTCGGCCTCATGCACGCCGTCGAGAAGTTCGACTGGCGCAAGGGCTTCAAGTTCTCGACGTACGCCACCTGGTGGATCCGCCAGGCCATCACCCGCGGCATCGCCAACACCGGGCGCACGATTCGACTGCCGGTTCACGCCGGCGACACGCTGGCCCGGGTGCAGAAGGCCCAGGCGAGGTTGGAACTCAAGCTGGGCCGCCCAGCCACGCTGGCCGAGCTCGGCATCGAGGTCGAGATGCCCGAGGACAAGCTGGTCGAGGCCCTGCGCTTCCGCGCCGAGCCGCTGTCGCTGTCCGAGCCGCTGCGTGAGGACGGGGACGCCGAGCTGGGCGACGTGGTCGAGGACCGCTCGGCCGAGTCACCCTTCGAGGTGGCGGCCGTCTCCCTGCTGCCCGACGAGATCGGCCGGTTGCTCTCGCCGCTCGACGAGCGCGAGCGCGAGATCCTGCGGCTGCGCTTCGGCCTGGACCGGGGCGAGCCCCGGACGCTCGAGGAGGTCGGCGAGCACTTCAACCTGACCCGCGAGCGGATCCGCCAGATCGAGGCGCGGGCGATGTCGAAGTTGCGCCACCCGTCCTCGGACACCGGTGCCCGCGACCTCCTGACCGTCTGAACCTCTGGGCCACCCGAGCTTCCTGAGCTCCTGAGCTGCATCGTCGGTTTCGTTGTGCCGCGTCTCGCGGTTCGCGCCGTCGCAACGCCCGCCTAGGATCGCCGCCATGAAGAAGCTCATCATTCTCGCCGTGTTGGTCGCCCTCGGCGTTGTCGCCGCCCGCCGCCTGCGCGAGGCGTAAAACCTTCAGGCGGCGCGTCCGGACGCGTGGCGGCCGCGGTGGCCGCGACGCCACAGGATCAACGCAGCACCCGCTACGGCCAGGCTCGTCGTCACCACCGGTGTCGTGCGGCCCACGCGGTCGCGCAAGCGGATCGGCTTGACGAAGTTGCGTACCTCCCAGCCGCGCTCGCGCGCGATCTTGGCCAGGGCGCGATCGGGGTTGACCGCCACCGGTCGCCCGACCGCCTCGAGCATGGGGAGGTCGGTAGCCGAGTCCGAGTAGGCGCTGCTGGCGCCGAGGTCGATCCCCGTGCGCTCGGCCAACTCGTGCATGGCGGTCGCCTTGCAGTCCCCCTGGGCGTAGAAGGCCATCCGGCCCGTGTAACGCCCTTGCTCGTCGACCTCGCCGCGCGAGCAGATCGCACCGTCGACCCCGAGCAGGTCGGCCAGCGGCAGCACGATCTCCTCGGGTGAGGCCGAGACGAGATAGACGCGGTGCCCCGCGGCGCGGTGCAGCTCCATCAACTCGAGCGCCTCGGCGTACATGATCGGCTCGATGGTCTGCAGCATCGTCTCGCGCACGATCTGGCGGACCTGGGCGCGGTCCCAGCCCTTGGTCACCGCGAGCATCGACTCGCGCACCCGCACCAGCCGGTCCTCGTCGGCGCCGAAGTAGAGGTAGATCAGCTGGGAGATGGCGGCCCGGGCCACGAGCCGGCGGTTGATGAGGCCGCCCTTGAGGAACGGCCGTCCGAACGCCGCGATGGAGGCACGGTCGATCACCGTCTTGTCGAGATCGAAGAACGCCGCTTCCATACCACCAATGGTACGGGCGACGGGCACCCAATCTTGAGCAATGGTGACAAAAGGAGGACCGGGTCGCGAACGTAGCGCTGCCCCGCCGAGCGGCCACGCACGAACGTGACCCGGGTTGCCGGTTGCCGTCCGGTTGCTTACGGCGATTGTTCGGCGATGAACAGCGCGTGGACCGCGTCCTCGGCATCTGCGGTCACCAAGACGAGCACCTCGTCGCCCGACTGCAACGTCGTGTCACCCCGCGGCACGATGAGCCGGTCGGCCCGGACCACGGCCACCACGACGGCGTCGCGTGGGAAGGCCAAGTCGGCGATCGCGGTGTCGTTGGCGGGAGAATCTTCGGCGAGGGTGATCTCGACGAGGTGGGCGGCGCCGCCCTGGAACTGGAGCAGCCGGACCAGCGAGCCCACGGACACCGCTTCCTCGACCAGCGCGGTGAGGAGCTGCGGGGTGGAGACGGAGACGTCCACCCCCCAACTCTCGTTGAAGAGCCACTGGTTCTTCGGGTGGTTGACCCGTGCCACCACACGCGGCACGGCGAATTCCTGTTTCGCCAGCAACGAGATCACCAGGTTGTCCTCGTCGTCGCCGGTTGTCGCGACGACGACGTCGACCGTGGCGAACCCGGCGGCATCGAGCGACGCGACCTCGCACGCATCGGCGGCGACCCAGGTGACGTCGATGGTGGGACGCAGCCGCTCGACGAGGTCGGGGTCCTTCTCGACGACGAG
The DNA here is from genome assembly GCA_035552395.1 of Acidimicrobiales bacterium. Classification (GTDB taxonomy): domain Bacteria; phylum Actinomycetota; class Acidimicrobiia; order Acidimicrobiales; family RAAP-2; genus Bog-473. The sequence goes on along the minus strand of DASZLL010000029.1, from coordinate 46,153 downwards.
CACGTCGTGCCCGTTCGCGTGCAGGTCGGACGCGATGGCGGTGCCGACGCTGCCGGCGCCCGCAATGGCGACCTTCACGAGTGCTGCTCCCGGCCCGCCAGGCGCGCCAACGACTCGTCGAGCTCGCGCAGCGCGTCGTCGAGGACGGCCAGGTGCAGGACGTCGCCTTCCTGGCCGACGAGCTCGCGCGCATCGAGGCGCGGGGTGCCGGCGCGGGTGACGGCCATGACGGCCAATCGCCCGGGCTGTTCGAGCTCGCTCAGGTGGCGGCCGGCCCACGAGTCGGGCAGCAACCGGTCGACCAGGGCGAGTCGGCCGGTGGCGTCGGACCACCCGCGCACGTCCTCAGCGGGGAGCAGCTGGCGCCGCACCTGGTCGATGGTCCACGTGACGGTGGCGACGGTCGGGATGCCGAGCCGCTGATAGATCTCGGCGCGCCGGGGGTCGTAGATGCGCGCCACCACGTTGGGAATCTTGTAGGTCTCCCGGGCGATCCGCACGGTCAAGATGTTCGTGTTGTCGCCGCTCGTGACCGCAGCCAGCGCGTCGGCGTGGAGCGCGCCCGCCTTCTCGAGGTCGTCGCGGTCGAACCCCGAGCCGACCAGAGACTGACCGTTCCAGTCCTTCAGGCGACGGAAGGCGGACACCGACTTGTCGATGACGGCCACAGAATGGCCCTCGGCACTCAGCGAAATAGCGAGACCCGACCCGACGCGGCCGCACCCCACGACGATCACATGCACGCCACAGTGCAACACGCCCGGTCGGGCTGTGCAAAAAGCGGCGGTCGGAGGCGTCTGCGGGGGTCGCCTGCCGCCGCCGGCGTCCGGGGACGCTCACGGATTGCTTCTACTGTGTGGCCGTGGCGACCTCCACCGCGCCCCGGCCGACGGTCCCGCTCCCCGGCGTCGCCGGCGAGAACATCCCCGAGACCCGGCGCTACCGGCTGAAGAACAAGCTGCTCGGTCCGCCACTCGTCACCGAGCAGCTGGCCTCCGAGCGGCTCCGCAAGCCGGTGGCCCTCGGCGTGCTCGCGCCCGACTGCATCTCGTCCTCGGCCTACGGCACCGAGGAGATGCTCACCCAGCTCGTCCCCTACGTCGGCCTGGCCGCCTTCACGCTGGTCGTGCCGATCACCCTCGCCATCCTCGGCGTCCTCTTCTTCGTGACCCTGTCGTACCTCGAGGTGATCCAGCTCTACACGAAGGCGGGCGGCTCGTACGTGGTGGCCCGGGACAACTTCGGGCCGCGCGTCGCGCAGATCGCGGCCGTCGCGCTGCTCATCGACTACACGGTGACGGTCGCGGTGCAGACGTCGGCGGGCACGGCGGCCCTGACGAGTGCCGTGCCGAGCCTGGCCAACACGTTCGACACCGTGGCCATCACGGTGGGCGTGATCGTGATCCTGCTCTACGGCAACCTCCGCGGCATTCGCGAGGCCGGTCGATTCTTCGCCGTCCCGACCTACTTCTTCATCTTCTCCCTGGCGGCCGTGCTCGTCACCGGCTTCACCAAGGAAGCGCTGGGCACGCTGCACTCCATCCCGCTCCCCCCGCACGACCAGCTCTACGGCGGCAAGTTCGGGACGCCCGGCTCGGGCTGGCTGATGGGGTTGGCCTTCATCTCGCTGTTGCGCTCGTTCGCCAACGGCGGGTCGTCGCTGACCGGGCTCGAGGCGATCTCCAACGGGGTGAGCAGCTTCCGCAAACCCGAGTCGCGCAACGCGCGTCAGACGCTGGTGATCATGAGTACGACGCTCGGCTTCCTGGTGCTCGGGGTGACACTTCTGGCCAAGTGGACTCATGCCGTGCCCTACGCGATCGGGTCGCCCACCGTGGTGTCCCAAGAGGTCAAGGCCGTCTTCGGCACCAGCCCCGTCGGCCATCTCGGCTTCTACGTCGTGCAGCTGGCCACCATGCTGATCCTCTACACCGGCGGCAACACGAGCTTCAACGGCTTCCCGTACCTGGCGAACTTCGTGGCGGGGGACCGCTTCTTGCCGCGCCAGCTGACGCGGCGCGGCCATCGGCTGGCCTTTTCCAACGGGATCCTCGTGTTGACCGGCGTGGCGCTGGCGCTGGTGCTCGTCTACAAGGCCCAGGTCAACGGGCTCGTCGCCCTCTACGCCATCGGTGTGTTCACCGGCTTCACGATGGCCGGATCCGGCATGGTCAAGCATCACCTGACGGCGCGCGCCGGGCACTGGCGACGCGGCGTCGTCATCAACGGGTTCTCCGCGTTCTTGTCCGTCATCGTGGTGCTGATCTTCGCGGTGGCGAAGTTCAAGGAGGGGGCGTGGCTCATCTTCGTCGTGGGCCCCTTGCTCTACATCGGGCTGATCCGCCTGCACCGGGAGTACACCCGCGAGGACGAGATGCTCGAGACCGGCGTGGTCGAGGCGTCGGAGGCCCCGGTGCTCCGGCGGCACGTGGTGGTGGTGCTGGTCGACCGCCTCGACATGGCGACCGCCCGGGCCCTGCAGTACGCGCGCATGCTGGCGCCCGACGACCTGCGGGCGGTGCACTTCGACATCGACACCAAGGCGGCGCGCGAGCTCGAGGCGGAGTGGGGTCGTCTGGGGTTGGCGCGCGTGCCCCTCGACATCATCGAGACCCCGGACCGCCGGCTCGGCCGGGCCGCCATCGAGCTGGTGGCGGACGCCACGCTCGACGGCGACACCGAGTGCACCGTGCTCCTGCCGCGGCGCAGCTACGCCAGATTCTGGGAGCGGTTCCTGCACGACCGCACGGCCGACAAGATCGCGGCGGTGCTGGGGCAGGTGCCCCACGTCAGTGCCACGATCATCCCCTTCGCCGTGGGCGGCGGTCGCTTGGGCGAGCGGGTGCGCTCCTACGGACGGCTGGTGCAGCAGCGAGCGCGCCAGGGGCAAGTCGGTGCCGACGGGGCCGAGACGGTCGACGCCGAGGGGCGTACCGGGATCGATCGCGTGGGGCGCCGGGACGGACCCCGCCGCCAGGCGGCGGTGCTCGAGGCGGACGCGACGCTGGCCCAGCGGGCCGGGGCGACCACGCCGATCGCCGCGGTGGTGCCGCGCCACCGCGTGCGGGTGGCCGGGCGGGTGAAGTCGGTCCGGGTCCAGCCCCGGGCGGGGAGCTCCAATCTCGAGTGCGTGTTGAGCGACGGCACGGGCGGCATCCTCCTGGTCTTCCAGGGCCGGCCGAAGATCGCCGGCATCGATCCGGGCGCCCGCCTGGTCGCCGAGGGGATGGTCGGGAGCTGGAGTCGCCGGCCCGCCATGCTCAACCCCTCGTTCGAACTCGTCCAAGGGGCCCCGAGCGACCCGGCCGAACCGTGAGTCCCTCGGGTCCCTAGGGCACCCCCGGTCCGAGAGCCCAGACGAGGCGGCAAATTGCCCACCCCGGCGCCAGTAGCTAACGTGCCCGGCGGCCCGGCGTCGGGTGCGGCCTCCCCGGCGCGTCCTCGCACCGGGCGCACGACATCGACCGTGGTGCTGAGCGCTGCCGCACCACACGGACGAGGGCGCGTCCGCTCTCTCTCCACTGGGCGAACTGGAACAGAAAGGGCACACCGGGAATGATCAATCTCCTCGCCGCCGAGGGTGGGTACCAGGCGTTTCACCTGGGCGGAGCGGACAAGACCTGGCTGTATATCTGCCTGGCCGCCGGCATCGTCGGCATCGCCGCCGGATTGCTGCTCGCCCGGAACGTCTTGGCCGCCGATCAGGGCACGATCAAGATGAAAGAGATCGCCCAGGCGGTCCAGGAGGGCGCGGAGGCCTTCTTGGCTCGGCAGTTCCGCGCCATCGTGATGATCATCATCCCGCTGGCCATCCTCATCTTCTTCACGGCCACCAAGGTGGTGAAGCCCGACGGCGGGATCGCGTTGAGTTTTCAGCAGGACGGCCTCTATCGGGTCATCTGCTTCCTCTTCGGGGCGGCCTTCTCGGGCCTCACCGGATTCATCGGCATGAGCATCGCCGTGCGGGGCAACGTCCGTACTGCGGCGGCGGCCTCCCAAGGCGGCGGCATGGCGGGCGCGCTGCGGGTCGCCTTCCGCACCGGCGCCGTCACCGGCATGCTCTGCGTCGGCCTGGGCCTGGTCGGCGCCACCGCCATCGTCCTCATCTTCCAAAACTCGGCGACGGCCGTGCTGATCGGCTTTGCGTTCGGCGCCTCGCTGCTCGCCCTCTTCATGCGTGTCGGAGGCGGCATCTTCACCAAGGCGGCCGACGTCGGCGCCGACCTCGTCGGCAAGGTCGAGGCCGGCATCCCCGAGGACGATCCGCGCAACGCCGCGACCATCGCCGACAACGTCGGTGACAACGTCGGTGACTGCGCCGGGATGGCGGCCGACCTCTTCGAGTCTTACGAGATCACGATCATCTCGTCGCTCATCTTGGGCTACTCGGCCTTCCGGACCATCGGGCACAACCCGACCCCGGCCGTCCTGTACCCCCTCATCGTCCCGGCCATGGGGATCATCGCCTCGGTGGTCGGCGTCCTCGTGGTGAAAGCGCGCAAGAAAGACCGCAACGCGCTGGCGCCGATCAACCGTGGCTTCTGGCTGGCGGCGTTCTTGACCATCATCGGGGCCTACCTGGTGGCGGAGTACTACGTGCACGATCTCAAGGTCTTCTACGCGGTGCTCACCGGCGTCATCCTCTCGCTCGTGGCCAGCCAGATCACCGAGCAGTTCACCTCGACCGAACGCGGTCCGGTCAAGGAGATCGCCGCCTCGGCGCGCACCGGCCCGGCGACGACGGTCCTCGCGGGCATCGCGATCGGGCTCGAGTCCTCCGTATGGGCCATCATCGCCATTGCCATCGCCATCGGTGTGGCCATCGGGCTCGGCGACGGCAACATCGAGCTGACCTTCTACCTGGTGGCGCTCATCGGCATCGGCCTGCTGGCCACGGCCGGGATGGTCGTCTCCGAGGACAGCTTCGGGCCCGTGTCGGACAACGCGGCCGGCATCGCCGAGATGTCGGGCGAGTTCTCCGGCGAGGCCGAGCGGATCATGGTCAGCCTCGACGCCGTCGGCAACACGACCAAGGCCATCACCAAGGGTGTGGCCATCGGCTCGGCCGTGATCGCCGCCGTGGCCCTCTTCGCCTCGTTCATCGAGACGATCGGCCAGCAGATTCCGAGCCTGCACGCGACGGGCTCGAAGCTCTTCAGCGTGATTCAGATCAACGTGGCCAACCCGACCACGTTCATCGGTCTCCTCATCGGTGGCTCGATCGCCTTCCTCTTCTCGTCCTTGGCCATCCGCGCCGTCGGCCGCTCGGCCGGCACGGTCGTGCTCGAGGTGCGGCGCCAGTTCCGCGAGCACCCCGGCATCATGGACTACACGGAGAAGCCCGAGTACGGGCGGGTGATCAGCATCTGCACGGCGGCGGCCCAGCGCGAGCTGGCGACGCCGGCGCTGCTCGCGATCCTGGCCCCGGTCATCGTCGGCTTCGGCATCAACTACCTGGCGCTGGGGGCCTTCCTCGCCGGCACCATCCTCACCGGACAGCTCATGGCCAACACGCTGTCCAACTCGGGTGGCGCGTGGGACAACGCGAAGAAGTACATCGAGGACGGCAACGAAGGCGGCAAGGGTTCGGAGGCCCACAAGGCAGCGGTCATCGGGGACACGGTGGGTGACCCGTTCAAGGACACGGCCGGCCCGGCGCTCAATCCGATGATCAAGGTGATGAACCTGGTCTCACTGCTCATCTTGCCGGCCGTGATCACGATGCGGCACCACACGGGGGGGCGTCTCGCCATTGCCGGGGCGGCCCTCGTCGTCCTGCTGGCCGCCCTCGCCTTCTCGAAGCGGTCAACCCAGGCGATGGACGCGGACAGCTCCGATTCGACGCCCGCCGGAGCCGCCGTCGCCGCCGCGGTGGATGCTGTGCCGGCCCCGCTCGCGCCCGAACCGGCAGATGCAACGGCCACGAAGCCGGCAAGTTCGGCCGGCGGAAGCTGATCGGTTTGACCTGCTCAGCGGCCTAGAGGACCGATTGGTTCCCCCGCCGCCGCCCGGCCCTGCTCTTGACAGGCGGGTCGGCCGACCCCCACTCTGATTTGACCATGCCCTCCGAGTCATCGTTCCGGTCAGTGCCCCGCGGGGTGCGTCATGGGTAAGGCACTCGTTATCGTCGAGTCGCCCGCCAAGGCGCGCACCATCGGCGGCATGCTCGGGCCCGACTTCATCGTCGAGTCGTCCATCGGCCACATCCGCGACCTCCCGCGCGGCGCCGACGAGGTGCCCGCGGCGTACAAGGGCGAGTCCTGGGCGCGTCTCGGGGTCGACGTAGACAACGGGTTCAAGCCGCTGTACGTGGTGTCGACGCCCAAGAAGTCCGTCGTGGCGAATCTCAAGCGGCTCCTCAAGACGGCCGACGAGCTCTACCTCGCCACCGACGAAGACCGCGAGGGCGAGTCGATCGCGTGGCACCTGTCCGAGGTCCTCAACCCGACGGTGCCGGTCAAGCGCATGGTGTTCCACGAGATCACTCCCGCCGCCATCGCCCGCGCCGTCGAGGAGTGGCGCGACCTCGACCGTCGCCTCGTCGACGCGCAAGAGGCACGGCGCATCCTCGACCGCCTCTACGGCTATGAGGTCTCGCCGGTCCTGTGGCGCAAGGTCATGCCGCGACTCTCGGCGGGCCGGGTGCAGAGCGTTGCCACCCGCATGGTGGTCGAGCGGGAGCGGTCCCGCATGCGGTTCCGCTCGGCGACGTGGTGGGGCATTGAGGGCACCTTCACCCGTGCGGCCGCCTCCGGCTTCGGCGCGTCCCTCGTCACGCTCGGCGGGACGGCGGTCGCCACCGGCAAGGACTTCGACGAGCAGGGGGCGCAGAGCGCCAAGGGCGGGGTGCGGGTCCTCGGTGAGGACGAAGCCACCTCGGTGGCCGACGCCCTCGTGGGGCAGACCTTCACGGTGAAGTCGGTGACGTCGCGGCCCTTCCGCCGTTCGCCGGCCGCGCCGTTCATGACGTCGACGCTGCAGCAGGAGGCGGGCCGCAAGCTCCGCTTCAGCGCACAGCGGGCGATGCAGGTGGCCCAGCGGCTCTACGAGCAGGGCTTCATCACCTACATGCGGACGGACTCGACGACCCTTTCCGACGAGGCGCTGACCGCGGCGCGCTCCCAGGCCCGCGAACGGTACGGCGACGCCTACGTGCCGGAGGCGCCGCGGCGCTACGAGCGCAAGGTGAAGAACGCGCAGGAGGCGCACGAGGCAATCCGTCCCTCCGGCGAGACGTTCCGCACCCCCGAACAGGTGGGCCGCCAGCTCTCGGGGGACGAGCTCCGCCTCTACGAGATGATCTGGATGCGCACCGTGGCCTCGCAGATGAACGACGCCACCGGGACGAGCGCCCAGCTGCGGCTCGTGGCCGACGTCCCGAGCGGCACGGCCGCGGGGCAGGAGGCCGAGTTCTCGGCCAGCGGCCGGGTCATCACCTTCAAGGGCTTCCTCGAGGTGTACGAGGAAGGCCGGGACGACGACGAGGCGGACACCGACAGCGCCGAGGAGCGGGTTCTCCCCGCGTTGGCCGAGGGCGATCGGGTGCAGGGGAGCGCGTTCGAGCCGGGGTCGCACATGACGCAGCCCCCGGCGCGCTACACCGAGGCCTCGCTCGTGAAGGCAATGGAGGAGCTCGGGGTGGGCCGGCCGTCGACCTACGCCAGCGTCATTGCCACCATCCTCGACCGCGGCTACGTCTGGAAGAAGGGCACCGCGCTCGTCCCGAGCTTCACCGCCTTCGCGGTGGTGGGGCTGCTCGAGCGCTACTTCACCAGCCTGGTCGACTACGGCTTCACCGCGTCGATGGAGGACGACCTCGACGACATCGCGGCCGGGACCGAGGAGTCCCTGCCCTGGCTGACGCGTTTCTACTTCGGGTCCAACGCCCCGGGCGCCATGCCGAGTGACGGCACGGAGATGGACACGCTCGGGCTGAAGGCGACGGTAGCGGCACACCTGGCGGAGATCGACGCCCGCGAGATCAACTCCATCCCGCTGGGCGAGGACGGTGACGGCGCGCAGATCGTGGCGCGCGTGGGTCGCTACGGCCCCTACCTCCAGCGCGGCGAAGACCGCGCCTCGATCCCCGACGACACGGCGCCCGACGAGCTGACCATCGAGCGGGCCGAGGAGATCCTTGCCGCCCCCTCCAACGACCGGGCGCTCGGGGCCGACCCGGAGAGCGGGCTCGAGATCCAACTCAAGGCCGGCCGGTTCGGTCCCTACGTGCAGGTTGGCGAGGTGGTCGACGGCGGCGAGAAGCCGCGCACGGCGTCGCTGTTCTCCTCGATGGACCCGGCCACGCTCACGCTCGAGCAGGCGTTGGAGCTGCTGCGCATCCCGCGCACGGTGGGCACGGACGCCGAGACCGGCGAAGACGTGGTGGCGCACAACGGGCGCTTCGGCCCGTACCTCAAGCGCGGGTCCGACACGCGGTCCCTGACGAACGAGGAGCAACTCCTCACGGTCACGCTGGACGAGGCCAAGGCGCTCTTCGCGCAGCCGAAGCAGCGGCGTGGCCGCACGGCGGCGGCACCGCTGCGCGAGCTGGGCCCCGACCCCGCCACCAGCCAGCCGGTGGTCGTGAAGGAGGGCCGGTTCGGCCCCTACGTGACCGACGGCACCACCAACGCCAGCCTGCGCAAAGGCGACGCCGTCGAGGAGATCGACATCAACCGGGCGGCCGAGCTGCTGGCCGACCGGCGAGCGGCCGGTCCGTCGACGCGCAAGAAGAAGGCGGCCAAGAAGTCGGCGCCCGCCAAGAAGAAGGCCACCGCCAAGAAGGCCGCGGCGAAGAAGTCAGGGGCGGCAAAGAAGGCCGGCGGTGCCAAGAAGGCCACGCCCGCCTCCGACCGTGCGGATCCCGCCGCGATGAAGGCCGCGTCGACCGAACCGAACTGAGCGTGCCCGCCGTCAGGGGTCGCCTCATCGCGCTCGAGGGCATCGACGGGGGCGGCAAGTCCACCCAGGCCGAGGCGGTGGCAGCGGTGCTCGGGGCGCAGCTGACCCATGAGCCCGGCGCCACGCCGCTGGGCGCACTGCTGCGCCAGGTGCTGCTGGCCCCGGACGCGCCACCCCCCTCGCTCCGGGCCGAAGCGTTGCTGATGGCGGCCGACCGGGCCGAACACGTGGCGCAGGTAATCGAGCCCGCGTTGGCGTCTGGTGCGTGGGTGGTGACCGACCGCTATTCGGGCTCGACCATCGCCTACCAGGGCTACGGCCGCGGCCTCGAACTCGCGGGGTTAGCCGGGCTGGTCGCATGGGCCACCGGGGGCACCGAAGCCGACCTCTCGGTCCTCGTCGACGTCCCCGTCGAGGTGGCGGCGGCCCGACTGGCCGCCGGCGCGCGGCGCGGCCGCCGGGCGGATCGGATGGAGCGGCTCGGTCCCGACTTCGCGGCGCGGGTGCGCGAGGGGTTCTTGGCCCAGGCGGCCGCCGACCCGGCGCACTGGCTGGTCGTCGACGGTACAGGCGAATCGGGCGCGATCACGGCGCATATCGTCGATGCCGTGCGCACGCGCCTGGGGGTCGAGCCGGGGCCCGGGCGGTGAGCGACCAGCTCCCGTCTCCGACCCTCTTCGAAGGGGTGGTCGGCCAGGACGGCGCGGTGGCGGCGTTGCGCGCCGCGGCGGCGAACCCGGTGCACGCCTATCTGCTCCGGGGGCCCGAGGGCAACGGCGGACTGGTGGCGGCCCACGGGTTCGCGGCGGCCCTGCTGTGCCCCGAGGGCGGGTGCGGCGTGTGTGCCACGTGCCGCGGCGCCCTGGCGGGAACGGATCCCGACCTGCACATCGTCCGGCGGAGCGGGGCGTCGCTGAGCAAGGAGACGATGCGCCAGGTGGTCGCGCTGGCGCAGCGCCGCCCGCTGGCCGCCGCCCGCCAAGTCATCGTCGTCTTGGAGATGCACCTGGTGCTCGAGCGCGCCCCCGTGCTGCTCAAGACGCTCGAGGAGCCGCCCGGCCAGACTGTGTTCATCCTCCTGGCCGACGAGCTCACGCCGGACCTCACGACCATCGCCAGCCGCTGCGCCGAGGTGCTCTTCCCCCCCGTCCCTCGCGACGTGCTGGAGAGGTGGCTCGAGACCTCCGGCGTCGCGGCTGACCTGGCGGCCGTGGTCGCCGAGAGCAGCGGTGGCAACCTGGAGCGGGCTCGGGTGATGGTCGACGATCCCGACGTGGCGGCGCGGGTTGCGCTGTGGGCGTCGGTGCCCGACGAACTGGCGGCGTCGGGAGCCGAGGTGGTGACGCTCACCCGCCGGGTGCTCGAGTCGGCCGACCGGGCTGTGGAGCCGTTACGCGGGGCGCACGGGCGTGAGATCGAGACGCTCACCGAGGCGGCCAAGGAGATGGGCGAGCGCGGGCTGCCGGCGCGCAAGGAGATCGTGGAACAACACCAGCGAGAGGAGCGCCGGTTCCGCACGGACGCACTCCGGGCCGGCCTCGGGGTGCTTGCCCGTACCTACCGGACCCGCGTGACGGGGGCGGCGGCGCGTGGCGCGATCGCGCTCGGCGACCAGGACGTGCGGGCGGCGACGGACGCGGTCGGTCTCATCACGCAGGTGGCGCAGGCCCTGCCACGGAACCCCAACGAGGCCCTGTTGCTCCAGTCCCTCTTCACCCGGCTGGCCGCGCTGGCGGCATGACGCGGCGGTCCCGGCAGACCTCGGCCAGGGCCTAGCATCACGAACCACCGGGAGAGATCGTGAGAACCGAGATGTCGGCGAGTGATTCGGAGGCGGACACGAATCGCACGGATGCCGCGTCCATGCTGCAGATCCGGGTCCTCGGTCCACTCGAGATCGCCTGGGGCGGACGGGTCGTCGACCTGGGCGGCGTCAAGGCGCGGGCGCTGATCGCCCGCTTGCTGATCGATCGCGGCCTCATCGTGTCGGTCGATCGACTCGTCGACTCGCTGTGGGGTGACCACGACGGGGACGGTGCGGAGATCGCGCTGCGCTCCACCATCTCGCGGCTGCGCAAGCGCCTGCGCCAGGCGGGCGCCCCCGAGGAACTGATCGTGACCCGGGCGCCGGGCTACGCGCTCGAGATCGCGTCGGAGACGACGGACGTCTTCGTGTTCGAGCAGATGGTGGCGGCCGGCCGGCGCCTGCTCGGCCGGCGCCGGCCGAGCGAGGCGCGGCGGGTGCTCGAGGCTGCGCAGGAACTCTGGCGCGGATCGGCCTACAGCGAGGTGCGCGACGAGCCCTTTGCCCGGGCCGAGGCCCGACGCCTCGAGGAGCTGCTCCTGGCGGCGATGGAGACCCGCATCGACGCGGAAATGACGCTTGGCCGCCACGAGTCGTTGATCGGGGAGCTGGAGACACTGACGAGCGAGCACCCCATGCGCGAGCGCCTGTGGTCGCAGCGCATGTTGGCGCTCTATCGCTCGGGGCGGCAGGCCGAGGCCCTCCGCGTGTTCCAGGACCTGCGTTCCACCCTCGTGAGCGAGCTCGGGATCGAGCCGGGACAGGACGTGTCGTGGATGGAGCACGCCATCCTCGCCCAGGAGCCAGCGCTCTCCTTCCCGGTGCCGGCAGAGCCCGCGCCCGATGCCCCCGACGTCTTGGACGAGCCCGACGACGCCAGCGCCGGATCGGATTCGGGGTACCGGGTGCGCATTCCCACCTCCCCCAACGAGGGTCCGCTGGTGGGGCGCGAACGCGAGTCCGCGCTGCTGCGCGACTGGTGGGCCTCGGTCGGTCGAGGTGACGGGGGCCTTCTCTTGGTCGACGGCGATCCCGGCATTGGCAAGACGCGCCTCGTCGGCGAGTTGGCGCGCTCGGTGGAGGGCGACGGCACGCTCGTCTTGTGGGGCCGCTGTGACGAGGACGCCGTGGCGCCCTTTCAGCCGTTCGCCGAGGCGCTGGGCCGCTATTTCCACGCAGAATCCGCCGATCGGATCTCGCGCATGCCCGATTGGCAGCTCGCCGAGCTCTCCCGCCTCGTTCTCCGTCTCCGCGAATACGCCCCCCCTTTCGAGGAGGAGGCGGGCGACCCGGAGAACAACCGCTTCCGGTTCTTCGAAGCGGTGACGGCGACCTTGAGCGAGCTGTCGTCGAACGGGACCCTCCTGTTGGTCGTCGACGACCTGCACTGGGCCGACCAGCCCACCCTGCTGCTCCTGCGTCACGTGCTGCGGAACATCGACCGGGCCAGGCTCGGTGTCGTGGGGATGTACATCGACAGCGAGGTCTCGTCCGACCACCGGCTGCGTTCGGCGCTGGCCGACCTGCGATCGGACCTCTCGATCGAGACCGTGCATCTGCACGGCTTGAACGAAGACGCGGTCGAGACACTGGTGCGCAGTTGGAAGAACGCCCCCGAGGACCTCGTGCCGCGTCTCCACAAGCTCACCGACGGGAACCCGCTGTTCCTCGAGGAGATGCTCCGCCAGCTCACCGAGCGCGGCGCGGGACCGGCCAACGACGGAGGCGAGTCCCCCGTACCACCCGACCTCGATCCCCCCGAGGCGATCCGCGAGCTCGTGGCCCGCCGCGTGTCGCGGCTGCCCGAGGACGTGATCTACCTCCTGCAGGCGGCGGCCGTCTCGGGACAGGAATGCGAGGCCAGCATCGTGGCCGAGGCCGCGGCGTTGAGCCCCGATCAGCAGCTCGACGCGTTCGACCGGGCGGAGGAGTCACGGCTCCTGCGTCGGGTCGGCGGTTTGGTGCGCGACCGCTACGCGTTCAGCCACGGCCTGGTCCGCGACGCCATCTACGGCGAGCTGCTCCGTGGCCGCCGGGTCCGCTACCACCACAAGATCGCTGTGGCGACCGAGCGCGTCCACGCCGACTCCATCGGCAACTACGTCAACGAGCTGGCGCACCACTTCTACATGGGGGCCCCGCTGGCGGATGCCGACAAGGCCATCCGCTATTGCCTGGCGGCGGGGGAGCGGGCGCTGCGTCTCCTCGCCTTCGAAGAGGCGGTGGGCCACCTGACGCGTGCCCTCGAGGTGGCGGAGAAGTTCGGCGACGCCGATCCTTTGGCGCGTTGTGACGCGTTGATCGCCCTGGCGGAGGCGCTGAATCGCGCGGGCGACACGGCGCAGGCCAACACCAACTTCGAACAGGCCGCGGTGCTGGCCCGATCGATCGGGGACCCCGAGCGGCTCGCCAGCACCGCCCTGCGCGCCGGGCCCTTGACCTACCTCGGCATCGTGGGGGCGCATCAGGAACAGATCGGGCTGCTGGAGGAGGCTTTGGCGGCGTTGCCCGGCGACGACTCGCACCTGCGCTCCCGGGTCACGGCGCAGCTCGGGCTGGTCATGGTCGCCTCCGACGGGGTGCCTGCGCCAGGCGTGCTCGAACGGGCGCTCGCGTTGAACTCCAACGCCGTCGCCATGGCACGTCGCCTGGGGGATCGCGTCGCACTGGGCTACGCCCTGCGGGCCCGCATGCATGTGTTGTGGGGCATCGAGCCGGCGCCGGAACGTCTGGCCGCCGGAACCGAGCTCGGGCAGATCGCCGACGACGTCGGCGACCAGTTCCTTGCGCTCCACGGCCACATGTGGCGGATCCGCGAGTTGCTGGCGCAGGGTGATGTGGATGCGGTCAACGACGAGCTGGCCCGGTTCGAAGCGCGGGACACCGGCCCGGTCCACCCGCTCGAGGCGTCCTACTCTCTCAACGTCGGAGCCATGATGGCGCTGGTCGCGGGTGAGTTCGAGCAGGCGGAGTGGATGGCTCAGCGAGCCATGGAGGTGGCGCAGGGCTACAACGACCTCGTGGTCAGCTTCTACGGCGCGCTCATGGCGTGGACCTGGTGGCAGCGTGGAGAGCTGGGGGGCCTGGAGCAGATGTTCCGCGAGGTGATCGCGGAGTCGCTGGAGGGCTACCTGATCGTTCGGGCGGCGCTGGCCCTCATCCATGCTGAGGGAGGGGAGCCGGACCAGGCGATGGCGGACCTGGATGCACTCGCAGAGGTCGGTTGGGAGGCGGTGGCCAAGGACCAGACCGAGGGCGTCTCGCTCGCGCTGGCGGCGGCCGCGTGCGGCGGGCTCGGCGCCCGGGCCCGCGACCACGCATTACTCATCTACGAACAAATGCGCCCCTACGCCGGGACGGCCATCGTGATCAGGGCACCGGCGGCTGCGTGTGTGGGCCCAGCCGACCAGTACCTCGGGCTCCTCGCGACGGCCACCGGCGACCTTGCCCTCGCCGAGGTGCACTTCGAAGCGGCGCTGCGGATGGCGGACCGCATGCATTCGGAGCCCTTCAAGGCCGCGGCCGAGGTGGAGCTGGCTCGGAACCTGCGCCAACGCGGCCGGGAAGGTGAGGGGGAGCGGGTGGCCATCCTGCTGCGCAACGCCGAGGAGTCCGCCTTGCGACTTGGTCTGCCCCGGTTGGCGCGGATGGCGGCCGACCCGGGCTGATCCCGGAATCGACGGGCCTCAGGATCCGGCCGAGCCCCCGTCCCGTTCGGCGATGTCAGCCAGCTTGTCGTCGGCCTCGCGGATGCGGCGGCTCATGCCGACCAACAGCGCGTTGCGAAACCCCGTGATCTCCATCATCGCCTCGAACTCACGGGGCCCCAAGATCAACACTTCGAGATCAGACGTCGCCGTCACGGTCGCGCTACGCGGCGCCGGCTCGATGGCCGCCAGCTCCCCGAAGTACCCGCCCGGGCCCCATTCATTGACGACCCGCCCGGCCCGGGTGACGACGACGGTGCCCTCGAGAATGATGAACAGCTCGCGTCCGAGCCGGCCTTCGCGCAAGATGACCTCGCCCTCCAGCACGTGCAGGCGTTCGGCAATGCCGACAATCTGGGCGAGCTGGTCGTCCGTGCAGGCGGCGAACCATGGCACCCCGTGGAGGAGCTCTGCGGCGAAGGCGGGTGCGCCCACCTCGTCGTGTGTTGTCATCCCCACCTCCGGTACGACCGTGGTGTCAGGTTATGCGAAGCCGCGTGCTCACCGGAATCGGAGCTTTCCGGCCCCCGTTGGCACGCGGACTCGCGGTTGTCGGCCGTATCCGCCGACGCTCGCTCCTGCTGATCGGTGGCTTCGGCTATTTGTTCGTCGACCTCGCTCAGGCGGTTAGCCATGCTCTTGAACAGCGCGTCGCGAAACCCGGGGATCTCGGCCATGGCGGCGAACTCGCGCGGCCCGATGATCAGCACGTCGACAGCGCTCAGTGCCGTCACCGTTGCGTTCCGAGGGCCCTGGTTCATCGCGGCCAACTCGCCGAAGAAATTGCCCGGGCCGAGGGAGTTGATGCGGCGTCCATCCCGCGTCACGGCCACGTCGCCCGAAAGGATGAGGAAGAACTCCCGCCCGATCCGTCCCTCGCGGGCGAGGACCTCTCCCTCGCCCACCTGGACCCGTTCGGCCAGTCGAGCCACCTCTTCGAGCTGCGTCCTCGTGCAATCGCGGAGCTGGTCAACCGCTTCAAGGCGGTCCACGGTCGCTTGGGGTCCCAGCGTGACGATCACAGCGCAGTTCCTCTCCCTCGATGGCAGCGCCCGCGCCCTGACGCCGCCAAGCCAGCCGTCCCACTCTGCGCCGACGCCCTTGCAGGGGCGTTGCAGGCTCGTGACACCCGAGCCTCGGGAGACCGAGCGGTCGTTTGTTCACCGACAGCGCCGGTTGTGACCAGGGGAAACATCCACGAGCGTAGGGGGTGGGCCCGAACCGAGGCGGCGGTCCACGTTGCCTGTCACAGGGATCGGGGCCCGACGCACGCTGACCTACACTGACTCACCGCCGCCAGCCTGGTGTTCAGTTCCCGCACGGGTGCCGTACCGGGCGAGACGGTTGCGGCTGCCTGGGTAGCTCAGTCGGTAGAGCAGCGCACTCGTAATGCGCAGGTCGTCGGTTCGAGTCCGACCTCAGGCTCCAGTTCTCAGAGGCATTTACCTCGGGCGGGAAATGCTCTGACCATGGCGCCCGGGATCGCAGCCGCATCAAACGGTTCGGGCGGACGATGGACAATGGACACGGACACCTCGTGGTCCGGTCCGGGATGGCGTTTGCCGGCGGTCACGACGAGACGTAGAACCCGAGGGCTCATCAATCAGCCAGTGCTCGATTGGCTCGACGACAGGTGGTGGAGGCCAAATCGAGAAGGCCTGGCCGTGCGTGTCCCGACCTCACGCTCGAATCCTGAGGCTCCGTGGCTGGTGCCGGTCCCCGAAGAGTTGCGACCCGACTCCGGTCCGGGATCCGCCGTACGCTCGTGCAATGCCTATAGGGCTGCAACGCGCTCGTGGAGGGCGAGCGAAGTGGGGGGTGGCGTGCGCGCTGCTGGCGACCGTCATCTTGGCGGGCTGCAGCCAGGGCGCCGCGCCGAAGACGAGGAGTAGCGGGTCCACTGCCCCCGATATCGGGCGGGTCCTCAAACCCTCGTCTGTCCGGACTGCGCAGATTTACGTTCCGTCGGGTCGTTCTGCCACCAAGGGCCCCATCGGGGCGAATCCGACGCGTGAGAACGGCCTGCAGCTGAACATCCTCGCCGGACTTGAACGCGATGAACCGATCTACGACGGAGACTTCGCTGACCCGACCGCCCTCCCAGACGGGAGCACGTTGTATTTCTATGCGTCGAGCAGTCAGCCGTCCAGGTACGACCACGGTGCCAACGTGCCGGTCATCACGCTGTCGCGGGGGGACGGCTTCTCCGGCCATTTCTCCGGTGACGCGCTCCCGAAAGTGCCCAGCTGGTCGGTGTCGGGGTATCAGTGGGCTCCCGACGTGTGGGCACGGCCCGACGGCACGTACGTCATGTACTACTCCACGCCGGCCACCGTGCCTCTGGGCTGTCTCGGCAAGCCTCCGGCTCACGGCTGCGTCAAGACCGTCAACGGTTGGACCAACGCGGAGTGCGTGTCACGCGCCACCGCGACCAACCCGACCGGTCCCTTCGTCGACAACTCGGCCTCGGCTTTCATCTGCCCCATCGACGAGGGCGGAGCCATCGACCCGAGCGTCTTCGTTGATTCGAAGGGGACACCGTGGCTCTTGTGGAAGAGCGACGGCGATTGCTGCGACGAGCCGACCTCCATCTACTCCCAGCAGTTATCGGCCGATGGGCTCTCGACCGTCGGGCCCGCCCATCGGCTCTTGGGGGCGACCCAGCCGTGGGAGGACCATCTCGTCGAGGCTCCGGCGATGATCGAGGACCATGACCACTTCTGGCTCTTCTATTCGGGGAGCCTCTGGGGGCACAAGACCTACGGGGTCGGGATCGCCCGTTGTGCCTCGGTGGTCGGTCCTTGCACCAAGCCACTCGACCATGCGTGGGTGGCCTCCGACGCCAACGGCGTGGGCGACCAGGGGCCGGGCGGCGAAGAGTTCTACCAGACCGGATCGATCGTCTGGATGGTGCACCACGGTCTGGCCCCGGGCCAGACCGGCAACAGCGCGCAGCGCCGGCTGTATGTCGACCTCGTCGCCTTCCCGCCCGGACAGCTCCCGCACTTGGCCGCCCGGGAGCCGGCGGCGGCGCTCGCGGCAGCCGAGGTTTATTACGGAGACCCGTCGCTCCCGAAGGACCCACGGGCCGCCTACCTCAAGGTTCTGCACCTGGCGGGTGTGTCCGCGACCGCGAACGACGCAGCACTCATGTCGTCGGCAGTAACGGCTTGCACGGCTCTCGCGAACAAGAAGCACTACGAGCAGGTCCTCGCCGCGCTCAAAACGCGCAACCTCACCACGTACGACGCGTATCTCACGATCATCCTGGCGGCCCAGTACCAGTGCCCCTCCCGGATTCCAGAAGCGACGCAAGTGATGGTCGACGCGCTGAACCAATTGCCGTCGACGGCCTGACCGCTTGCTCTGACCCTGCAACAGTCGGTTCGGCCGTTGAGCTGGTCTGCCAAATTCGGTGCTCTCGATCGGCCGAGCGAGCCCTCCCGATACAACTGTCCCTGTGGGCCCTTCTCCGAGCGCACCAGCCGTCTCCTGGCAGCCGTCACTGTGGGCAGGTCAGAGTACCGTCGTCGACGTCTCGTTTCGCGGCCTCGAACGAACCCAGATCGACGACGACTCCTGGGTGGACCACTGTCCGGCCTGGACGTCGGGCTCCGACCGGGCGTTCGAGGAGCTGCTGCGCGACGTCGCGTGGAGCCAGAGGCGTCGTTGGATGTACGACCGGAGGGTCGACGAACCGCGACTCACCTCCTGGAGGAGGATCGACGAGCAGACCGCCGTCGCGTCCGCGTGGCTCGAGGACGCTCGTGCGTCGTTGTCAGCGCGCTACGAGGTCCGGTTCGATTCGGTTGGGCTCAATCTCTACCGCGACGGCGCCGACAGCGTCGCCTGGCACCGCGACCGCATACCGGCTGAGATCGTGGATCCCGTGGTGGCCCTCGTGTCGCTCGGTGAGCCACGCACGTTCCTGCTGCGGCCGTACGGCGGTGGAAGGTCGCGTGCGTTCAAGCTGGGTCGGGGCGACCTCCTCGTCACCGGTGGTCAGACACAGCGCCGCTTCGAGCACAGCGTCCCGAAGGTGAAGGCGTCGGGCCCCCGAATGAGCATCGCGTTCAGACACGGCGTCGGGTGAAGTCCCACTTGAGGATCCCTCGCGCCAGGCGAGGTTGGTCGGTCAATGCGGAGCGATGGCCGACCGGACCGCGGTGAGCTCTTGGTCGAGGCGTCCGGTTCCGACCGGCTGATAGAAGGGCCCGGTCCCGTCGGACAACAACGCCCTCAGCTTGGCGACACCCCGCACGTCGACGGGACCGTCCGCCGCCAGGCGATCGGCCAGTGATTCGAGTTCGCCACCGGCGCGCCGCACCGCCACGCGGTTGATCGGGACGGGGCTCCGGCGGGTGGCGGGAGCCTCGGAAACGGCGACGAGCCGGCGCAGACTTCTTGCCAGGAGACGGCGTTGGGAACGGGCGCACAAGTGCTCGGCGTGCAAGGCCAGCGGCACGCTCGACTCGGGCGAAGCCCCCGCCACCAGCGCGGCGTCCAGGGCACCCGCCCGCAGCCGCGCCGCGACGCGATCGCGCCAGCCGACGCGCCGCAACGTCAGATCTCCGTCCTTTTCGAGCAGCACGATCATCGGTCCTCCAACGGGCCACGACGCACGCAGCGGCAGGCAGCGGGGCATGACCACCAAAGCCATTATGGTCGTCATGTAATGACTCGTCAACCCCGTTTAGTGGTCACTGCCACTACGATCGGGAATATGGCGCTGCCGAGCTGGGTCCCCGAAATAGAGACCAAGCCGGCGCCAATGCCGCTCCTCTTGGTGCAGTCGTTCGTGAACACGTGGGAGGGCGACACCGGCATCGATCTCCTCGAGGACCTCCCCACCGCTACGCGCTGGCTGAACGAAGCCGGCCTCGTCGCGGGCTCGTTCGAGGACCGGGATCTCGTGGAAGCCAGGGTGCTCCGGGAGGCGATCCGAGCTCTGCTGGTGCGCAACGCCCACCGCGACGCACCCGACAACGCCGAGCGAAGCGCCGTCTCCGCCCTCGCGCTGGGGTCTCGATACCGGCCGGTGGTTACCCCCGGAGGTGGCATCGAGTTGGAGCCCGAGCCCGGCACGGGCTCCTTGCCCGCGACCCTTTTCCTCCTAATTCGCGACGCGCAGCGCGACGGGACCTGGGCCCGGCTCAAGGCCTGCCGCAACCCCGACTGCCAGTGGGCCTACTACGACCGCTCGCATGCGGGCCGGGGCGCCTGGTGTGACATGGCGGTCTGTGGCAACCGGATCAAGAATCGCAACCTGCGGTCGCGACGCTCGGCGGGAACGTCGGGCCATCCCCCCGGCTGACCTCGGTAACCCCCTCGGCGGCCCTCAACGGATGAGGGCGGCTGCACCGAGGCCGAGCGGCGCCAGCAGCCACCCCCAGCGCACCGCCGCGACGACGACCTCGGACCGGTACCCGTAGAGCACAGCCAGCTGGATCGGTTGGAACGACGGCGCGCTCAGCGCGGTGAGGACGGCGACGACGGCGAGCGCAGTCGATCCCGACAGCACGGCCACCAGCGTGACGACGAGGAAGTACACCACGCGGATCACGGTCAGCCAGGCCCACCGGCGGATCGCGTGGTCGGGGCGGGGGACCGAGAGGTTGTGCGGGTGGATCACCGAGCCGGTGAACAGCGCCGCGCCCGAGAAGGCCAGCAGCGGTCCGGCCAAGGTGAGGACGTCGGCCGTCCACCCCGGCGCCGTCCCGACGAGATGCAACAGCAGGCCCACCACCGAGGCCAAGACGGGCGACTGGTCGACCCAGGAGGTGGCGTGGCGCTGACGCACCGGCGCGTCTCGCCGCATCAGGTGCACGCACACCCCTCCCCAGATGGAGGTGATGACGTTGGCCAGCACCGCGATCATCGCCCCGGCGGAGCCGGCGAACGCGGCGGCGGTCGGCACGACCCAGAAACCGCTGTTCGGGCTCACCGCCCACGCCTCGAGCGCGGCGTCGCCTCGGCTCTGCCTGCCCCGGATGACCAGCGACACCGCGAGCATGAGCCACATCCCACCGGCGAGCGCCAGCGGGCCGACCAGCTCGCCGGCCGAGGTCAAACGCCAGGCCGCGGCGAACGAGAGGGTGGCGGACGTGACGAGAATCTGAACTCGCAGGACAACGGGCCAGACCCGCTCGATCGTGGGTCCCCCCTGCGCCGCACCCCAGCCGAGAAGGCCGCCCACCAGGAAGCAGACCAGGCTGAGCACGCCCAGATTGTGCCCCGCCGTCCGGAGCTGCCCGCCTGGCGATGGCCTGCGTCCGAGAGGATAGGGTGCCCGGATGCACACTCAAAGGATTCATGAGGTGCTGGCGGAGGCGATTGTCGGACGTCACTTGCTCACGCACCCGTTCTACCGTCGTTGGGAAGCCGGAACCCTCACCGAGGGCGAGTTGGCTGCCTACGCGGAGCAGTACCGGCACATCGAGCGCGAGCTCCCTGTGACATTGTCGGCGATCGCGTCGGCGCTGCCCGAAGGCCGCGCCCGCACGCTGGTCGAGGCGAACCTGTCGGACGAGCTCGGGTTACCCGAGCCGCACGTCCAGCTGTTCGAGTCGTTTGCCAAGGCGGCTGGGGCGACGCCCGATGCACCGGCCACCCCGTCGACCGCTGCGCTGTTGGCGCTTGTGCGCACGGCGGCGGCGACGGACCCGGCCGCCGCGCTGGCCATGGTGGCCGCCTACGAGATCCAGGCGGCCGACATCGCGGCGTCCAAGTCGGACGGGTTGCGGAACCACTACGGCATGGACGAGCAGGGCACGCGCTTCTGGGACGTGCACCGCACCCAAGAGGTTGACCACGCCGGATGGTCGATGGAGGCGCTGGCTGAGCTGGGCGCAGATCCCGACGTCGTCCAAGCGGCGGCGATTGTCTCGGCCGACTCGTGGTGGCTCTTCCTGAGCGAGCGCGAGGAGCTGGCGCCCGCAGGCGCCGCCTGCTGACCCTGCTCAGCTGAGCGGTCCGTACCGCCCCGCCGCCTCGGCGAAGGCGGCCGACCGCTCTCGATAGTCGCCGAAGCGCCCGAAGCTGGGTGCGGCCGGCGACAGGAGCACGACACCACCGGCCTCGGCCCACGCGACTGCAGCGTCGACGGCGGCCTCGAGGCCGTCGGCGTCCACCACCTGGACGCTGCCGTCGCTGACCGCCCGAACGGCGCTCCCGATGCGCGGGCCGTTGTCGGGCATCGTCACCACGAGCGTCGGGGCCGTGCGCTCGGCCACCGTCGCGGCCAGCGGCTCGTAGTCGACGCCGCGGTCGTGACCGCCCACAAGAAGGGCAACGGGGCGGTCGGCAAAGGCGGCCAGTGCGGCCTGCGCGGGCAGCACGTTCGTCGAGAGGCCGTCGTCGACGAATTCCACGCCGCCGATCACGCCGAGCGAGCGGAACCGGCTGGGCAGGCCGTCGAAGCCGGCCGCGGCCCGCGCCAACGCCTGCTCGTCCGCCGCGCCCGGGATCCCCAACCCGACGAGCACGGCCCGGGCGATCGAGGCGTTGCGCGCGTTGTGCGGGCCGGCCAGCCCGAGCTGCGACGACCACCCGCCGTCGCGCGCCACCTCGTCCGCGTCGACCCAGCGGACGTGCGGGCCCAACGAGGCGGCCTGCGCACGCAGGCGCTGGTCGGAGCCGTCGGCCACGGCCACCGTCACGCCCGGCTTGGTGCACAGCGACAACTTGTCGGCGTAGTAGCGCTCGACGGTGCCGTGCCAGTCGAGGTGGTCGGGCGACAACGACGTCACGGCCACCACGTGGGGTGCGAGGGTCAGGTCGGGCACCTGGAAGCTCGAGGTCTCGACGATCCAGTAGTCGGGATGGCCATCCTCGACGGGGTCCCAGGGCGGCCGCCCGATGTTGCCGCCGGCGCGCGCGTCGTAGCCCAGGGCGGTGAGCAGGTGGACGGCGATGGCCGTCGTGGTGCTCTTGCCCTTTGTCCCGGTGATGCATGCGAGGCGCGACGGATCGGCCTCCGCGACGAACAACCCGAGGCCGCCGCAGACTTGGACTCCGGCCGCCTCGAGCGTGGCGACCTCGGGCCGGTAGCGGCTGATCCCCGGGCTCTTTATGACGACATCACACGCCAACAGGGCCGTAAGACCGTCGGTTGCCGTGACCCGCACGGCGAGCCCGTCCACCTCTGACGCCGTCGGGGCGTCGTCCACCAGCGTGGGCACGACACCTATGGTCGCCAGCCGGCGGATGCTGGCCTGCCCCTCGACGCCCAGCCCCCAGACGCCGACGGACGCGTCAGCGAGTGAGGACCAGGAGGTCGGTTGGCGCATAGCGCTCCGGAATGTGATGCGGTGCTCGCGGCACCAGGAGCGCCGCCACGCCCTTTTCACGTGGCGCCGCCGTGCCCCGGGTGACCTCGGCAAGCCAGCCTTGGAGGTGGCGGCTCCCGGCGCGGTCCTCCCGCGCCGCGCCTAAGAGCACGGCGGCCCGGCACTCCTCGATGTCCCCGACGCACTCGAAGGGTCTGTCCTCGTCGCCGAGCCCCAGGAGAGCCCGGAAGCGACCCTCGTTGGCCGCATTCTCGAGCGGCTCGACCCCACCGAAGATCGCCTCGAGCTCGGTGCGGGCCATGAACGGCGAAAGGATCAGGTCGATGAAGCAGCACTTGTCGCACGTGCCGCACCAGTGGTCGAGCCGGTGAACGAGGTCCTGATGGAAGGCGCGGTTACAGCTGCGGAAGGCGCGGTGGTACCGGGACAGCCGGGCGAAGCGCTCCGCCACCCACAATTCGGTGCGCGGGCGGAGATACGAGAACACCGAGAGCCCCGGCCCCACCGCGCCCTGCACGAACTCGCCGAATGTCTGCTCGAACTCGTCCCCCTTCGACCACTGGTGGTTGATGGCGACGCCCTCGGCGATCAGCGTCGGGACCGAGGCGGACCACTCGTTGGAGAGCACCACGGCGTCGCGTCCCTGCAACGTCGCCGCCACGACCGCCGCCGCGCTGATGATGGCCGTAACGGGGACGTGCCCGTTCAGGAAGCCGAGCTCGTCCGACCGCCGCACCAGGGGGTCGATCTCGCGGGCCACGTGGACGACCGGCAACCCGGTCATCGCGGCGGCGTCCTCGATCGCCGCGAAGCGGTCGTCCGGCGGGTGGACGACGAAGAGCGCCGCGTCGGGATGATCGGGAGCCAGCGCCTCCACGGTCACGATCGAATCGATGCCGCCACCGAAGGGGATGAGCGGCCGCCCCGGCTCGGGGTCGTACGCGCCCGGAACGACCGCCCCCGGCGCGGCATCTGGTCCGACGACCCGCAGGTCGCGCAGGTCCAGCCCGTTGCGGTGGGCGAACTCGCCGAGCCCGCCGACGTAGTAGCGGGTGAGGAAGGCGCGCTCGGCGGGGGTACTGGGTTGCTCGCCCAGGTCGACGACGGGCGCAGCCACGGTCTTGTAATAGGAGACGCCCGCCAACAGGAAGAGGATGCGCACGGCGGCTTGCACGGCCGGATTGTCCCAATTGCCCCCCGGGCCGAACGCGTAGCGCTCGGTGAAGGCGTGCTGTCGCGTCGAGTAGCGGCAGGTGACGACGCCCGACGCGGGATCGACGCCGACTCCGTCGTAGCGGAACTGGTCGTGGTCTGACATGGCGAGATGGGAGGGCGCCGCGCCGTTGCGCCGCCGTCCCATGCTACGGCGCAGCTCGGGCCCACCCGGGCGTGGCCAGGACCGGCATCACTCGGCGAGGCGCGCCATCAGGGCGAACCTGCCGCACGGCCGGGCCGCTCGATCGCTGAAGAACCGCTCGTCGGCCGTCGTGACGCCGCATTCGGTGATGTGCCCGGCCGAGATACCACCCAGCCCGAGCTGCTGACGGTTCGCCGCCACCAGGTCGACGAGCCAGTGCCCCGGGCCGTCGGGTCGCGCCACCGCGGCGTCGAGCGTCGCCGCCCCCACGGCTTCGTCGAGCGCGCCCCACACCTCGTCGGTCACCTGGTAGCGATCCGGTGCGACGGCGGGACCGACCCAGGCGCGGACCCGTTCGCGCCCCGCGCCCCACTCGACCATGGCGTCGAGGGCGGCGCCGATCACGCCGGCCGCGGTCCCGCGCCATCCGGCGTGGACGACGGCGAGCACACCCGCCTCCGGATCGATCAGGGCGAGGGGCACGCAGTCCGCCACCATGATCACCAGCGCGAGCCCGGGTGTCGTCGTGACGAGGATGTCGGCGTCGGCGACCGCATCGTCTTCCTCCGCCGTGCCGCGGCCAGCGTCGTCACCGCCTACGACCGCGACGCCGGCACCGTGCACTTGGCGGGCGAACACCAGTCGGGCGAGCGCCACGCCGAACGCGCCGGCGGCCCGCGTGCGGTTGGCCGCAACGTCGGAGGGGTCGTCGCCCACGTGCAGGCCGAGGTTGAGCGAGTCGTACGGCGGCCGGGACACGCCGCCGTGCCGTGTCGTCACCGCGACCTCTGCGCCCATGTCCCCGGCGTCGGCCCAACGCAGCAGGGGAACCTCGCTCTCGGGCACGAGCCTGACCATATCGAGCGGCCGGGTCGGTGCCGCCGGGACCGACTCGGCGGCCGGGCTCTTGCTCAGGACGCTTCGCTCTCGTCCCACATGGTCGTCGGGACGAGGGAAAGCAACGGCCGTCGCGCCCGCCGCGACGCGCGGGCCGGCTCGAGGTCGGCGAAGCCGTACAGCTCAGCGGTGTCGATGGACGGCTCGACCGGCGTCGACGTCATGGCCGGCTCGTCGAGGCCGAGCACCCAGGCGAGCGACCGCCCTGCATCGCGAGCGGCAAAGAGGACGCCGAGGGACTCGAGGGAGAACCCCCGGTCCTGGAGTCGAAGGATGGCGCGCAGCCGCTCCAGGTGGAAGGGTCCGTACCGGCCGGTGCGGCCGCGCAATTCGGGATGGGGCAGTAGCCCCATGGTCTGCAGCGAACGCACACGCCGGCTCGTGGTACCGGCTGCGGCCGCCAGCTGGTCGATCGTCTGTACGCCGGTGTTGGTCGGGGGCACTTGACAAGTATGACACGTAACTATGTAACATCAAGCACCGTCAATATCGTGACGAGAAGCGAGGTGTGGAGATGGCGCTGAATCCCGAAGCAGTGGGCTCGATCTCGGAGCCGGCCGAGCGGTCCTGGACCAGTAAGGACGCTCTGCTCTACGCCTTGGGCGTGGGGGCGGGCAGCCTCGACCCGACCGGGTTCGAGCTGGACTTCACGACGGAGAACTCCGAGGGCATCACCCAACGCGTCCTTCCGTCCTTCACCACGATCGTCGGGCAGGGCGGGGGCGCCCGGAGCTCCATCGGCGACTTCGATCCGGCGATGCTTGTGCACGGCGAGCAAGGAATTCGGTTGCACGGGGAGATCCCACCCGAGGGCACCGTCTCGGTGACCTCGAAGGTGGCGGGAATGTACGACAAGGGATCGGCCGGTCTCGTCGTGCTCGAGGGCGAAGCGCGCCACGCGGAGTCGGGCGAGCTCGCGTTCAGCACCCGTACCGCGCTGTTCATCCGAGGGGAAGGCGGATTCGGCGGGCCGCGCAACCCCGAGGGCGATGAGGAGAGCGCGCTGGCCGCCGAGTCGCTGCCGACGCGCGAGCCGGATGAGGTGGTGACGTACGCGACGCGTTCCGACCAGGCGTTGCTGTACCGGCTGAGCGGCGACCGCAACCCTCTGCACTCCGACCCCACCTTTGCCAAGCGGGCCGGCTTCGACCGGCCGATCCTCCACGGGCTCTGCACCTACGGGTTCACTGGGCGCGCGCTGTTGCACTCGGTCTGTGGATCGGACCCGGCGCGCTTCGGCGCCATGCGAGCGCGTTTCTCGAAGCCGACCATGCCGGGCGACACGCTCACCATCTCGGTCTGGGACATCGGCGACCAGTCCATGGGTTCGTACCGGTTCCGCACCGAGACGCAGCGCGGCGAGACGGTGATCGACGCCGGGCTCTTCCAGCTGGCCTGATCGTCAGGCGCGGCAGTCGGCGCACACGCCGAAGATCTCGACCGTGTGGGTGACGTCGGTGTACCCGAGATCGGACGCCGTGGACTCGGCCCAGCTCTCCAAGTCCGGGAGCTCCACCTCGGACCCTCGGCCGCATCGCCGGCACACCACGTGATGGTGGTGCTGTTCACTGTGGCAGCGTCGGTACACCAGCTCGCCGTCCGCCGTTTGCAGCGCATCGAGCCGACCCTCCTCGGTGAGCAGCGCAAGGTGCCGATACACCGTGGTCAGGCCGACGGTCTCACCTGCCGCTCGCAGCTCGGCGTGGATGTCCTGCGCGCTCCGGAAGTTCTCCGATCCGAGCACGACATTGAGCACTGCTTGGCCCTGCCGCGTTTGGCGGCTGGGTCGAACCAACTGCTCCGAGCGCTCACTCATGGGTCAACTCTGCCAGCTGAGGGACGGCGGCTCTGTTCCGTCGCCCCGCGGCCAGCGCGGGACCGAGGACTCGCGCCAACAGGTAGAAGGCGAAGCTGATGGCCACGATCAGTACGCTCGGTTTGACGCTGGCGAATTGGAAACTGAGGAGCAGGCCGCCGTCGGCCGCGATCACCGCCATGACGATGGAGTACAAAGTGACCAGAACCGGGCTGGCGCTCAGTCGCTGTGCCGCCGCCGCCGGGGTGATGGCCAGGCTGAGCACCAGGAGCGTCCCGACGACCTGCGCCGCCAGCGTGACGGTGATCGCCAGCACGAACAGAAACACGATGCCAAGGACGCCGGTGTGCACGCCGCGGGCACGCGCGACGTCGGGGTCGACCGACGCAAACAGCAGAGGCCGCCAGAGAACCGTCAGGACCACGACCACGGCGACGGCGATGACCCCGAGCAGGATGATCTGGCTGGTGCTCACGCCGAAGATGTTGCCGAAGAGGATATTCAGCGCCTCACTGGCATAACCGTGGTAGTAGCCGAGCAAGAACACGCCGAGCCCGAGGCCGGCGGCCAGGATCACGCCGATCGTCGAGTCGCGCTCCGACGAGCGCTGGCCGAGTAATCCGATCAGGCCCGCCACCACGACTGCGCCGACGAGCGCGCCGGCGAGGGGATTGTCGGCCACGAGCAGTCCGGCGACGGCGCCCGTGAAGGCCAGCTCGCTCGCCCCGTGAACGGCGAAGGCCATCGTGCGGGTGATCACGAACGGGCCGATCATTCCGCAACTCAACGCAACCAGAAAGGCCGCTTCGAGAGAATGCTGCGCGAACGGAAATTGGAGATAGAAGCCGATGCCCATGCTGGTCAGTGCGGATGGTCGTGGTGCGCGTGGGCACCAGGTTCGGTTGGCATCTCATCCTCGGCGCTGACAACCAGGTAGCGGTCGCGCACCTTTACGACATCGACGTCGATCCCGTACAGAGCGCTCAGGCGCTCGCTGGTCAGGATCTCAGCGGGGGTCCCGATGGCCCAGCGGCCTCGCACCAGGTACAGGATGCGATCGACGTAAGGCAGCACCGGGTTGATCTCGTGGGTCACGAACAGCACGGGTGTGCCGGTGTCACGTCGGCGGTCGTCAAGGAGACGGGTAACGGCGCGCTGACTGGCCAGGTCGAGCGCCAGGAGTGGCTCGTCACAGAGCAACACCTTGGGGTCGCCGAGGAGCGCTTGGGCAATCCGGAGCCGTTGTTGCTCGCCACCTGACAACAGCCCGACGGGTGCGTCGGCGTAGGCGGAGGCGCCGACGGCCTCGAGCGCGGCGTCAACCCGACGGCGAGCGGCTCGGCGATGCAGGGGAATGCCCCAGTGATGGCCGTCCATCCCGAAACGAACCAGGTCGCGGCCCCGGATCGGAAGACCGCGGTCGAAAGCCTGTTGCTGAGGGATGTACCCCAGATCCGGATTGCCACGCGCGGGCGGCAGGCCGTTGACGCGGACCACCCCCGCCGAAAGGGGGACGAGACCGAGCAAGACCTTGAGCAGCGTGGTCTTCCCAGTTCCATTCGGCCCGAGCACGGCGAGGAATTCGCCCTCGGCAACTGCGAGGTTCAAGTCGGACCACAGGGTCCGGTGGCCGAAGCGGGCGGTGGCGTGTTCCAGCTCGACGCGCGGACCTGCCATGCGGCTACGGGCTCCGGCTCTCTTGGAGCGCGTGGAGGAGGTTGGTCAACTGCGTCGCCTGCCATTGCTGATAGGTCGCCGACGCGGCCGGCATCGTCTCGGACACGCCGACGACCGGGATGTCGTGCCGCTTGGCCAGGGTGCGCATCTGGGTGGTGACCGGCGTCACCGTCTGCACGTTGTACAGGAGGACGTTGATGTCGTGGTTCGTCAGGAGCTCGCGCATGGCCACGGTGTCCGCCGCGCCCGGATCGGTGCCATCCTCGACCGCTCGAGCAAAACCGGGAGGTGTCTTGACGTCCAGGTCGGCTGCGGCCAGGAGATAGCCGGGGACGCGCTCGGTATACGCCACAGCGACGTTGTGGAAGTGCTGCTTGATCGTGGTCAGGATCGCCTCGAG
Organism: Acidimicrobiales bacterium; assembly: GCA_035552395.1. Taxonomy (GTDB): domain Bacteria; phylum Actinomycetota; class Acidimicrobiia; order Acidimicrobiales; family RAAP-2; genus Bog-473. The sequence continues at coordinate 17,306 of DASZLL010000029.1, read as the reverse complement.
CGGCTTCAGCGACGAATCGAACGTGGCCAGGTTCTTGGCGAACGTCGACGCGTCGTGGGGTGCCGCCTTGGTGAAGGCCGCTGCGATGGCGGCGGCCACGGCCGGGACGCGAGGGATGTTGTACCAGAGGTGTGGATTCGGATCGCTGCCCGTGACGTGGAGCACCGAAGCCACGTTCACCATGCGCGGGTGGCCGGCGTCCGCACTGAGCAAGGAACCCATCCACGTGTCGTACCCGGCGCCGTTCTCGATGACGACCTGCGCCTGGGCTAACAGTGCGGCGTCGTGCGCATTGGTCTCGAAGAGGTGCGGATCCGCCGTCGGGCTCGTGATGAGAGAGGTGACCTGCGCGTCGTGCCCTCCGATCTGCGCGGCGATGTTGCCCCAGAAGTTCTCCGCCGCGACGACCTGGACGGGCGAGCTCTGTGCGCTGGCGACGGCGGTGGGCGACACGGCGGCGGCCTCGAGCGCCAAGGCGATGGCGAGGGCGAGGGCGCCCAGGGCGATGCGGGCGATGGGGTGCGGGTGCGTTGTCTCCACAACCGTAACGGTAACCATTTCGGATAAGACGGGCAAGTCTCGTCAGGGGGTGGCGCGTATGCACCCAGACGTGAGGGTCCCCTCGCCGCATATGCAGGCAAAAGAGAGGAACCGGGTTCTCGGCGGAGACGAGAGCGTGAGGCGGCGCAGGTGGTCAACGCGCCGCGCCGGCTTGGGTCCGAGCCCCCCGATTCAGGCCCCGAAGAGCAGCGAGTAATCGGCTCCCCGGCGCAGGTGATGCCCTCCGTCAACGCCCAGCGTTTCGCCCGTGACGAAGGAGGACTCAGGGCCGATGAGGTAGCGGACGGCCGAGGCGACGTCCTCGACGGTGCCGACGCGACCGAGCGGCATCTGGGCCAGGTAGTCGTCGAGCAGCGGCCCTCCGCCCGTGATGAACGACATCAGCTCGTCGTCGATGATCCCCGGGGCCACCGCGTTGACCCGAATGCCGAGAGGACCCAACTCCTCGCCGGCCGTCTCGGCCAGGAAGCAGATGCCGGCCTTCGACACCCCGTACGCCCACAGGTGCGGGTGCGGGAACCGTCCCGCGCCCGAGGACATGAGCACGATGGCGCCGCGCCCGCCCCGCGCCGCATCCATCTCCTGGGTCTGCATGGCGAGCGCCCCCTGCTTCACGCAGATGACCGAACCCATCAGGTTGAGGTCGATGGTCGCCCGGACCGCGGCCGCGTCCGCGCTGAGCACCGACCCGAGGTGGAGGGACCCGCCCGCGCACGCAAACATCCCGTCGATGCGACCAGTCGCCTCACACGTCGCCGCCACAGCGGCCTTCAACTGCTCCTCGACCGTCACGTCGGCCACGACGTAGCGCGCGGACGCGCCGTCGCGGGCCACCGAGGCGATGCAGGCGGTGGCGTCGGCGAGCGTCTGTTCCGTGCGACCACAGATGGTCACGTGCGCGCCGTCGGCGGCGAGCCGCTCGGCCGCCGCCAGCCCGATGCCGCTCCCTCCGCCCGTGACGAGGATGGACCAGCCGGCGATGCCCCCCGCTCCGGGTCCGGCCATCAGACGGGGCCGATGCCCAGAGGCGCCGATGGAGAGAACTCGACGGGCATCTCCTCGATTCCCGAGATGAAGTTCGCAGCGCGGCGCGGCAGCGCGGCCCGCTCCACCGAGAGTCGGAGGTCGGGCAGACGGTCCAACAGACGCTCCACCATGACGCGCATCTCGAGGCGGGCGAGCTGGTTGCCGAGGCAGAAGTGGGCACCGAAGCCGAAGGCCAGGTGGGGATTGGGGCTGCGCGTGATGTCGAACGCCTCGGGGTCGTCGAAGACGGCGTCGTCCCGGTTGGCCGAGGGGTAGAGCAGCAGGAGCTCCTGGCCCTGGCGGATCGACGCGCCTGCCAGCTCGACGTCGCGGGTCGCCGTGCGGGCCATGTTCTTGATCGGCGACACCCAGCGCAGCATCTCCTCGACCGCGCCGGTCATCAGGCCGGCCGGGTCGCCCGCCAGTCGGTCCCGCTGGTCGGGATGGGCGAGCAGCTCCTCCACGCCGCCACTGATGACGTGCCGGGTTGTCTCGTCGCCGCCGATGAGGATGAGCAGGGTCTCGTGGACGAGCGAGTCGTCATCGAGCGAGTCGCCGTCGATCTCGGCGTGGCAGAGCACACCGACGAGGTCCTCGGTCTGCTTGGTCGTACGGCGGTCGGCCAAGACGGGGTGGATGTACTGCGTGTACTCCACGAACGCCTGAGCCGCCTTGTCCATGGCCGCCGGGTCGGGCGAGCCCTGGCCCTTGAGCATGTCGTCGGACCAGCGCAACAGGTCGTCGCGATCGGCCGGCGCCACGCCGAGCATGTCGCCGATCATGATGATCGGCAGCGGTGCGGCGACATCCTTCACGAAGTCGCAGCTGCCCCGCTCGCAGACCCGGTCGATGATGGCGTCGCAGACCGAGCGGAGCTTGTCCTCCATGGCCCGCACCCGCTTGGGCGTGAAGCCCTCCGAGACGAGGCGCCGCCGACGCACGTGCTCGGGGGCGTCGAAGTCGATCATCATCGGGAGCGGCGGAAACTTCGGCCGGATGCCGCCGGCGTTGGAGAAGGACTCGGTGTCCACGGAGGCCTGCTTGACCGCGGCGTAGCTGGCGGCGGCCCACAGGTCGTTGGCCTCGTCGTAGTAGACGGGAGCGTGGGCCCGCATCCAGGCATAGGCGTCGTGGGGCTCCCGCCCGTAGAACTCGCCGCTCAGCAGGTCGATCGCGAGATGCGCCGGGGCCGTGGTCACGACGGAAGACCCTATCGTCGGGTGGGTAGGGTGGAACCCATGGCAGACCAGTCGACCTTCACCGACGTCGCCATGGAGTTCATGCCGAGCCTGTACTCGGCGGCGCTCCGCATGACGCGCAACCGGGCCGACGCCGAGGACCTGGTGCAGGAGACCTACCTCAAGGCGTACCGCTCGTTCGGCTCGTTCCAAGAGGGCACCAACCTGCGGGCCTGGCTCTACCGGATCTTGACCAACACGTACATCAACTCGTACCGGGCCGCCCAGCGCCGCCCCGAGGTGGCCGACGTCGAGGACGTGGAGGACCTCTACCTCTACAAGCGCCTGGCCGGTTCCGGCGGGAGCGACCCCGGTCGCTCGGCCGAGGACGAGGCCCTGGACCGCTTCACCGACGACGACGTCAAGGCGGCGCTCGAGGCCCTGCCCGAAGCCTTCCGCATGGCCGTCATGCTCGCCGACGTGGAGGGTTTCAGCTACAAGGAGATCTCCGAGATCACCGACGTGCCCATCGGCACGGTCATGAGCCGGATCCACCGGGGAAGAAGGGCGCTCCAGAAGGCGTTGCACGATGTAGCGGAGGCGCGGGGGCTCGTCGGCAGCGTGCCGGCGGGGTAGAGGAATGAGCGAAGACGTGCAGAAGCCCGAGCAGAAGAACGAACAGTCCGATCGAGACACCGCCGTGGACACGAGCGGACTGTTCGGCCCGTCCGTCGACTGCGTCGAGGCGGTGCACGAGCTCTACTCGTATCTCGACGGCGAGCTCACCGAGGTGCGGCGCCGGGAGATCAGCATTCATCTCGACTGGTGCGGCCCCTGCGGCGGGGCGGCGCAATTCGAGGCCGAGTTGCGCAAGGTCATCGCCAACCGCTGCAAGGACCGGGTGCCTCAAACCCTGATCGAACGGGTGGCTGCGGCGATCAACGAAGAAAGCCGGCAACACGACGCCAAGCACTGATCTCATCCCAGTCGGCGCGGCCTCGTCCCCGCCGGCCGGTCCCGCAATGGTTGATTGGGGCCTCGCGGCGCGTGTGGCGGCGGGCGCGCTCATCCTCAAGCCGGCGCCTGCCTCGTACCGCTCGTCGCGTCTGCAGTCGCAGTTCGACGAGCTCACGGCCAAGGCCGAGCTGCTGGTGACCGAGTCGACCGGCCTGCACTCGGCGCACGGCGCGGCGCGCGCCAAGGTGACGGACCGACCCGGTTGGGCCGCGGCGAACGTGCGCTCCATGGAACGGTTGGTCGGCCCCGCGCTGAGCGAGCTCGCCGAGAAGCGCGGCGCCAAGCTCGGCGGGCCGTCGCTTGCCATCGGCCGCAGCGTCGCCGGCATGCAGCTCGGCCTGATGCTGGCCTACATGGCGACGCGCGTCCTGGGCCAGTACGACCTGTTGATCGACGACGAGGGTCCCGACGACCAGGACCTGGTCTCCTACGTGGGGCCGAACATCGTGGCCGTCGAGACGCAGTACGGCTTTGCGCCGAGCCAGTTCCGGCTCTGGCTGGCGCTGCACGAGGTGACGCACCGTCTGCAGTTCACCGCCGTGCCCTGGCTGCGCGACCACTTCGTCGGCCTGGTGACCGAGCTGCTGGGCCCGCTCTCGGGCGACCCGGCCGGGTTCGCCGAGGTCGTCAAGCGCGTGGCGACCGAGGTGCGAGCCGGGCGGCAGGGGTCGGGGGACGGGGGCGCCGGCGTGGTCGGCCTGCTCGCCACGCCCGAACAGCGCGTCGCGCTCTCCAAGATCACCGGGATGATGAGCCTGCTCGAGGGGCACGGCGACGTCACGATGAACCGCGCCGGGGCGGCCGAGGTGCCCGGTGCCGCGCACTTCGCACGCGTGCTGCACCAGCGTCGGTCGCAGGCCAAGGGCCTCACCAAGCTGATGTCGAAGCTGCTCGGGCTCGACGCCAAGATGCGCCAGTACGCCGAGGGGGAGACCTTCGTCGAGTCGGTCGAGGCGGCCGGCGGCGCCCCACTGATGGCGCGGGTGTGGGAAGGGCCCGAGTGGTTGCCCACGCTCGAAGAGGTCCGCGACCCCGCCCTCTGGGTGGCGCGAGCCGGTGGTTGACGGGAGCTTCGACGCCGCTCTCGACCTCGACTTCGGCCCCGAGCACGAGCACGAGCACGGCGTCGCTGCCAGACCGGACTCGCTCACCTCGCTTGTCGACGACCTCCTGACCCGCTGCACCTTCCCCGCCCCGGGGACCCCGCTGGCGTGCGCGGTGTCGGGCGGCCCCGACTCGCTCGCCCTCCTCGTGCTCGCCGCCGCGGCGGGGTGCGACGTCACCGCCACCCACGTCGACCACGGCCTGCGGGCCGGATCGGCCAGGGAGGCGGAGGTCGTCGCCGCGGCCGCGGCCAAGGTGGCGGCGCGCTTCGAGCGCCGCACGGTGTCGGTGCCGCCAGGGTCCAACCTCGAGGCGCGCGCCCGCGCCGCCCGCTTCGGCGTGCTCCCCGCCGGCGTGGCGACCGGCCACACCATGGACGACCAGGCGGAGACGATCTTGGTCAATCTCCTGCGCGGCGCCGGGGCGGACGGGCTCGCCGGCATGGCGCCAGGCCCGCGCCACCCACTGCTCGCGCTGCGTCGCGAAGAGACCCATCGCCTCTGCCGGGCGGCCGGTTTGGTGCCGGTCCGCGACGAGAGCAACGACGACCCGGCCTTCGTGCGCAACCGCGTCCGCCATGAGCTCCTCCCGTTGTGCGCGGAGGTGGCCGGGCGCGACCCGGTGCCGGTGCTGGCGCGCCAGGCCGGCGTGCTGCGCGACGAGGTCGCGCTGTTGACCACCCTGGCCGACGAGGCGTTGCCCGACCCGGCGGACGCCCGCCGCGTCGCCGCCGCACCACGACCGTTGGCTCGCCGCGCCCTGCGCAACTGGCTCCGTGCCGAAGCCACCGAAGCCACCGACGCCAGCGAAGCTACCGAAGCCACCGAAGCCACCGACGCCAGCGACGCCAGCGACGCGACAGACGGCACCGCCGCCGCCGCCCACCCACCTTCGCTGGCCGAGGTCGACCGGGTGCTCGCGGTGGCCGCCGGCCAGGCCATCGCCACCGAGCTCTCGGGGGGCCGGCGGGTGCGCCGCTCCCGCGGGCGCCTGGAGGTGGTGCCAGGAGCCTCCGGTAGTGTCACGGCGGTGACCGACGAGGCCGGACCGGGCGTCCCGACCTGGGCCGAGCCCGACGTGGGCCCCGTGCTCGTGGAGGCCGGCGAGCTGGCGGTGCGGGTGGCCGAGCTCGGTGCGCAGATCACCACGGACTACGCCGACGAGCCGCCGCTGCTCGTGGCGGTGCTCAAGGGGGCGATGCTCTTCCTGAGTGACCTGTGCCGCGCCATCGAGCTGCCCGTCGACGTCGATTTCATGGCGGTGTCGTCCTACGGCAGCGCAACCAAGACGTCGGGCGTCGTCCGCATCGTCAAGGACCTCGACTCCGAGCTCGAGGGGCGCCATGTCCTCGTCGTCGAGGACATCATCGACAGCGGCCTCACGCTCAACTATCTCCGCCGCTATCTCACCGCCCGCCAGCCCAAGAGCCTCCACATCTGCGCGTTGCTGGTGAAGGAGGGCGAGCAGCGCGTCGAGATCCCGCTGCGCTACGTCGGCTTCACCATCCCGTCCGTCTTCGTCGTGGGCTACGGGCTCGATGTGGCCGAGCGCTACCGCAACCTCCGCGGCGTCCACCGCTTCAAGGGGACCGAGCAGTGAGGACCGGCCGATGAGCGTCGACCCATGAGTGTCGACCAAGACCGCGTCAAGAAGGCCGTGACCGAGCTGCTCGAGGCCATCGGCGAGGACCCTTCGCGCGACGGGCTCCTCGCCACGCCCGACCGGGTGGCGTCCATGTACGAGGAGCTCTTCGCCGGCCTCCATGACGACCCGGCCCGGCACCTCGAGGTCACCTTCGCCGCCGAGCACGACGAAATGGTGATGGTGCGTGACATTCCCTTCGCCTCCCTCTGTGAGCACCACCTCGTGCCGTTTCTCGGTCGGGCCCACGTCGCCTACATCCCGGCCGAGGACGGCCGCATCACCGGGCTGTCGAAACTGGCCCGCCTCGTCGATGGCTACGCCCGCCGCCTCCAGGTGCAAGAGCGCATGACGACGGAGATCGCCGACGCCATCCAGAACGTGCTCTCGCCGCGCGGGGTGTTCGTGGTCATCGAGGCCGAGCACCTCTGCATGTCGATGCGCGGCGTGAAGAAGCCGGGCACGCTCACGGTGACCTCGTCGGTGCGCGGGCTGTTCCGCTCGGACGCGGCGACCCGGGCGGAGGCCATGCAGTTCATCCGGGGCCGCTGACCATGACGCCGGCCCCGCCGGCCCGCCCCCCCCTCGTCATGGGGGTCCTCAACGTCACGCCGGACTCCTTCTCCGACGGCGGGCTCTACGACACGTTCGAGCGCGCCGTCGCCCGCGGGATCGCCATGGCAGAGGAGGGGGCCGACGTGATCGACGTGGGCGGCGAGTCCTCGCGCCCCGGCGCGGCGCCGGTGGCCGGCGAGGTCGAGCTGGCCCGGGTCGTCCCTGTCATCGAGGCCCTGGCCGCCGCCCCGGCCCTGACCGAGCGCGGAGTCCGGCTCTCCGTCGACACGGTGAAACCCGACGTCGCCGCGGCCGCGGTGGCCGCCGGCGCCACGCTGATCAACGACATCTCGGCCTCGCTGTGGGAGGTGGCCGCGGCCACCGGAGCCGGCTGGGTGGCGATGCACATGCGCGGCCAGCCCCGCACTATGCAGGACGACCCCCGCTACGACGACGTGGTGGCCGAGGTCAAGTCCTTCGTCCTCGATCGGGCCGGCCTGGCCCGCCGGGCCGGCGTGGCCGAGGTCTGGGTCGATCCCGGGATCGGCTTCGGGAAGACGATCGACCACAACCTCTCCCTGCTGCGCCACCTGGGCGAGCTGGTGGAGGCCGCTGCCGGCGCCGGGTGCGCCGGCGTCCTCGTCGGCGCCAGCCGCAAGCGCTTCTTGGGCCTGGTCGCCGCCGCACCGAAGGCCGCGGCCGGGATCGTCACGCCCGCTCCCATGGAGGACCGGGTCGCCGGCTCCCTGGCCTCAGCCGCGGGCGCGCTCGTCGCCGGTGCCGGCATGGTCCGCGTCCACGATGTGGCGGCGACGGTGCAGGTGGCCCGGCTGTATGGTCCTGCCGCATGAAGGGCAAGTGGGCTGCGGGGATCCCACCCCGCAACTTCACGTGGGTGATCAAGGATCATCTTGCTGTGAGCGAGCGGCCGGGCGGGTTCTCGGTCAACCACCGCCGGGTGCGCCGGCAGGAGGAGATCATCTGGCTGCGCGTCCAGGGCTTCGGACGCGTGATCTCGCTGCTCCCGTCGCCCCACAACCTGGCCGCCTATGACGAGGAGGGCCTGGCCTGGGCCCACTACCCGCTCGAGCGCACTGGGGACCCCCGCCCCATCCTCGCCGCCTGCTTCAAGGACATCGACGAGTCGCTCGCGGCGGGCCTGCGCATCCTGGTGCATCAAGACGAGCTGGGCGACCGGATCATGGGCGTCGTCGCCGGTTACCTGGTGTGGTCGGGGCGCATCGCCAACGTCCCCCAGGCCGTGGCCCTGGTCGAGCACGTCTGCGGCCACGCCATGGGCGCCCCCGGGCGCGAGCTCCTGTCCGAGATGGAGGGCCTGCTCGCCCGCGACCGCCGCACGTGACCGCACGCCGTAGGTGACCGCCGGCCGCCCGTGACCGACCGCATCGAGATCCGCGACCTCCGCGTCACCGGCATCCACGGGGTCCTGCCCGAGGAGCGCGAGCGGGCCCAGCCCTTCTCGGTCGACATCACCGCCTGGGTCGACATGACGGCGGCCCAGCAGAGCGACGACCTGGCCGACACGGTCGACTACGGCGCGCTGGCGGAGGCGGCGGCCGGCGTGGTGGGCGGGCGCTCCTACCGGCTCCTCGAGGCGCTGGCCGGGCGGCTGGCCAGCGCATTGCTGATCGTCGACCCCCGTCTCGAGGCGGTCGAGGTCACGGTGCGCAAGCTCCGCCCGCCGCTGCCCCTCGACGTCGGCTCGACCGGCGTGCGGGTGCGGCGCGCCCGTTGAAGACCCGCCGGGCTTTCATCGGCCTCGGCTCCAACCTCGGGGACCGCCGCGCCTATCTGCGTGCGGCGGTCGAGGGACTCCAAGCCGGCGGCGACGTCGTGGCCGTCTCGCCGCTCTACGAAACCGCGCCGGTCGGCGGCCCCGCCGGCCAGGACAGCTACCTCAACCTCGTGGTCGAGCTGCTGACGGCGGATTCGCCCCGGGCGCTGCTCGAGCGCGGCCGGGCCCTCGAGGCCGCGGCGGAGCGTGTCCGGCGAGAGCGCTGGGGGCCGCGGACCCTCGACGCCGACGTCCTCTGGGTGGAAGGGGAGGAGGTCGACGAGGCCGACCTCACGGTGCCGCACCCCCGCCTCTGGGAGCGCCGCTTCGTGCTGGCGCCGCTGGCCGACCTGGCCCCCGACCTCGTCACATCGGCCCAGGTCGAGGCCTCTGGTGGCGATGTCGTTCGTATGGGTAGTCTGTAGTCGACGTTTCCGCATCATCTGTAGGCGAACGGCACCCCACTCGGGGCCGGAACGCCGAAGGAGGTCAGATGCATTCGATCCGCATCATCGGTCCCGGCCGGGCCGGCACGTCCCTCGCCGCCGCGCTCAGTGCGCACGGCTGGGCCTTTGCCGGTTTCCTGCGCCGGGGTGACGACCTGTCCGGCGCGGCGCGCGGGGTCGACGTCCTCGTCATCGCCACCCCCGACGACGCCATCGCCGAGGTGGCGTCCGCCGTGGTGCCGGTGGTCACGACGACCGTCGTCCACCTCTCGGGCTCCCTCGGGCTCGACGCGCTGGGCGCCCACCCGCTGCGGGCGGGGGTGCACCCGCTCGTTCCGCTCCCCAACGGCGAGGTCGGCGCCGCCCGGCTCTGCTCAGGCGTGACCTTCGCCGTCGCCGGGGCCCCGCTGTCCCACGAGATCGTCGCCGCGCTCGGCGGCCGCACGGTCGAGGTGGCAGACGAGGACCGGGCCGCCTATCACGCCGCCGCGTGCATCGCGGCGAACCACGTCGTCGCGCTACTCGGCCAGGTCGAGCGCGTCGCCGCCGAGGTCGGCCTCGACCTCGAGTCCTTCCTGCCGCTCACCCGGGCCGCCGTCGACGATGTCGGCGCGCTGGGGGCGCAGGCCGCCCTGACCGGGCCGGCCCGCCGGGGCGACTGGGCCACGCTCAGCCGGCATCTCGATGCGCTGCCCGAGTCCGAGCGCGTCGGCTACCAGGCCGGGGCCGCGCTGGCCACCAAGCTCGCCACCACGGCCACCACGGCCACCGCGACCACCACCACAACCGTCGCCACCAAGACCGTTCCGCAGTCCGTCGGGGCGACGGTCTAGGGCCGAGGAGCGGGGTCATGACCGTGGACGTGATCGAGACTGCCGCCGGCTGTCGGGCGCGCCTCGATGCGGCCCGCGCCACCGGGCGTACCGTCGGCCTCGTGCCGACCATGGGCGCGCTGCACGCCGGGCACACGTCGCTCCTCGCGCGTGCCCGCGCCGAATGCGACGTCGTCGCCGTGAGCATCTTCGTCAACCCGCTGCAGTTCGGTGACCCTGAAGACATCGCCCGGTACCCGCGCCCCCTCGAGCGTGACCTGGCCGTGTGCGCCGAGGCAGGCGCCGACATCGTCTTCGTCCCCTCCATTGCCGAGATGTACCCGTCGTGGCCCGCGACGCCGGCGACCACGGTCTCGGTGCGCGGCGTCAGCGACGCCTGGGAAGGCGCCTCGCGCCCGGGGCACTTCGACGGCGTGGCGACCGTGGTGTCGAAGCTGTTCTCGGTGGCCGGCCCCTGCCGCGCCTACTTCGGCCTCAAGGACTTCCAGCAGCTCGCCGTCGTGCGCGCCATGGCCACCGACCTGTGCCTGCCCGTCGAGGTGGTCGGCTGCCCCATCGTGCGCGAGCCCGACGGCCTCGCCCTTTCGAGCCGCAACGTGCGCCTGTCCGAGGCGGAGCGGGACGCCGCGCTGGCTCTGTCGGCCGCCCTGGCCGCCGGCCGGGCCGCCGTGGCTGCCGGTGAGCGCGACGCCGCCGCCGTGGCCCGGGCCATGCGCGCCGTGGCGTTGGCCGAGCCGCTCGTCCAACTCGACTACGCCGTGGCCGTCGGCGCCGCCACCCTCGAGGAGGTCGCGCTGATCGAGGACCCCGCCGCCGTGCGACTGCTGATCGCCGGCGTGGTCGGGCCGGTGCGCCTCATCGACAACAGCGCGGCGCTCGAGGGCGCCGAACGCCCGATCGAAGCCGCTCCTCTCGACGACATACACACAGACATGCACACCTCCCCCGACAGACACGCCCCCACCCCGCACGACGCGGCCGCGCCGGTCCGCCAACTCGAAAGGATCGGGTGAGCCGATGCGCCGCCGCATGATGAAGTCCAAGATCCACCGCGCCACCGTCACGGGCGCCAACCTCAACTACGTCGGCTCGGTCTCCATCGACACCGAGCTCATGGCGCTGGCCGACATCCTTCCCTACGAGCAGGTCGCCGTCCTCGACATCGACAACGGCGCGCGCTTCGAGACCTACGCCATAGAGGGCGAGCGCGGCCAGATCTGCCTCAACGGTGCGGCCGCCCGCCTGGTCGCGCCGGGCGACAAGGTGATCATCATCACCTACGGCGACTACGAGCGCGCCGAGCTCGAGAGCTACGTGCCGCGCGTGGTGCACGTCGACACGCGCAACCGGGTGATCGACGAGGCGTCAGCCCGCCTCGATGCCGAGCTGGCGCCCCTGACCGACCCGGCGTGAGCCCCGAGGCCCCGCCGGGACCCTTCGACGTCCTGGTCCTGGGCAGCGGCGTCGCCGGGCTGTCGGCCGCCGTCCGTCTGGCCGAAACCGTCCCGGCGGCCCGACCCTCGTTGTCCCTCGGGGTCCTGACCAAGGGCGCGCTCTCCCAGTCCGCCACGCGCTGGGCCCAGGGCGGGGTGGCCGCCGTGCTCGGCGGCGACGAGGACTCGACCGACCTGCACCTGGCCGACACGCTGCGCGCCGGCGTCGGCCTCTGCGACGAGGAGGCCGTGCGCATCCTGGTCGACGAGGGCCCGGCCCGGGTGCACGAGCTCATCGCGCTCGGTGCCGTGTTCGACCGCGAGGCCACCGGCTCTCTGGCCCTCGCCCGCGAAGGTGGCCACTCCCGTCCCCGCGTCGTGCACGCCGGCGGCGCGGCCACCGGCGCCGAGGTCGAGCGCGCGCTCGTCGACGCCACCTACCGCTCGGCCAGTGCCGTGCTCGAAAGGTGGTTCGCCCTCGACCTCATCGTCGAAGGCGGGCGCTGCGTCGGGGTGACGGCGCTGCCGCCGCACGACGCCGGCGAGGGCCCCGCTCCGGTCGCCCTGCGGGCCACCCACGTCGTACTGGCCACCGGCGGCGCCGGCCAGTTGTTCTCGGTCACGACGAACCCGGCCGAGTCGACGGGCGACGGGGTGGCCATGGCCTTGCGCGCGGGCGTGCCCACGGCCGACGTGGAGTTCGTGCAGTTCCACCCGACCGCGCTGCACCACCCGGCCATGCCGCGGCCGCTGCTCTCCGAGGCGCTGCGCGGCCACGGCGCGCTGTTGCGCGACCGCGACGGCGAGCGCTTCGTCGACGAGCTGGCGCCGCGCGACGTGGTCAGCCGGGCTATGGCGGCCCGGATGGCCCTCCAGGGCGTCGACCATCTCTGGCTCGATGCGACCGCGCTCGAGCGCTTCTCCCACCGCTTCCCGACCATCGCGGCCTCCCTCGCCTCCATCGGCCTGGACCCGCAGAAGGACTGGCTGCCCATCGCGCCCGCCGCCCACCACCTCTCGGGCGGCGTGGTCACCGACCTCTGGGGCGCCACCGCGCTCCCGGGCCTGTGGGCCGTCGGCGAGGTGGCCTGCACCGGGGTGCACGGGGCCAACCGCCTGGCGTCCAACTCGCTGCTCGAGGGCATGGTCTTCGGGGCGCGCCTGGCCGAGCGCATCGCGGGGGGGATCGACGTGCCCGAGGCCAACGGCGCGTTACGGACGGTCCTGGGCGACACGCCCCTCGACGGCATCGGGTCCAGCACGCTCCCGAGACGCGCCGCCGTCAGTGGGCGCGGCGCCACGCCGCCAACCAGCGCGCCCGCACCGGACGTGACCAAGCTGCGCGACATCTTGCAGCGGGCCATGACCCGGGGCGCGGGGGTCGTGCGCAGCGCCGACACTCTCGGAGGTGCCCGCGTCGTGCTCGACGAAGTGGCCGGCGCGCTGGGCGACCCCGGCGGGTCGGTACGCGCCGGCGAGCTGGCGAACCTCCTCCAGGTGGCGGACGCGTTGTTGGTGTCTGCCCTCGAACGCACGGAGAGCCGCGGCGCGCATGCCCGCAGCGAGTACCCCGAGACGGACCCGGCCTGGCGTCGCCGCCTCGTACTGGGCGGCGCGGACGCCGAGGTGGGGGCGTCGCCATGAACACCGACACCCACACCGACACCGACACCGGCGATGAGGCGTACGCCCGCGCCGTGGCCGACGCGGTGACGCGGGCGCTGGCGGAGGACCTCGGTCCCGAGGGCGACCTGACCGCCGCACTGGTCCCCGAGGGGGCGATGGCGCACTGCGCGCTGCGGGCGCGCCAGGCGGGCGTCCTCGCCGGGCGCGCCTGTGCGGACGAGGCGTTCCGTCAGGTGGGGCCCGAGCTCGCGCTGACGTGGCACGCCACCGACGGCGACGAACTCAAGCCCGGCGACTCCCTCGTGGACGTGACCGGCCCGCTGCGCCCGATCCTCACCGCCGAGCGCACGGCGCTCAACTTCGTGGGACACCTCTCGGGGGTCGCCACCCTCACGGCGCGCTTCGTCGCCGCGGCGCACCAGGCCAACCCCTCGGTGCAGGTGCTCGATACGCGCAAGACCCTCCCGGGACTCCGCCTCCTCGAGAAGGCCGCCGTGCGCGCCGGGGGTGGCACCAACCACCGAATGGGACTCTCCGACGCGGTGCTGGTGAAGGACAACCATCTCGCCGGCACCACCATCACCGACGCCGTGGCGCGCGCCCGGGCGCTGTGGCCGGGGCGCCTGATCGAGATCGAGTGCGACACGCTCGACCAGGTCGCCGAGGCGTCCCGGGCCGGAGCCGACGCCGTGCTGCTCGACAACATGGCCCCGGCGGTGGTGGTCGAGGCCGTCCGGCTGGCCCACCTCGACGCGCGAGAACCCATCCTCACCGAGGTGTCGGGCGGGGTGAGCCTGGACACCATCGGCGCCTACGCGGCGGCGGGACCGGACCGCATCTCGGTCGGGGCGCTCACCCATTCGGCGCCGGTGCTCGATCTCGGGCTCGACCTCGTGTGGACCAGCGGGACGGCTGAGCCCGTCAACGAACACAACGAAGGAAAGAGCTGAGCGTGCTGTTGGTCATTGACGTCGGCAACACCGAGACCGTCATCGGGCTCTACACCCGCGCCGACACGGACACCGTGCCGGTGATCGAAGACGGCGTCGGGGTGGGCATCGGGACCGAACACGACCCCACGGCGCCGCACGGGCTCACCCACCACTGGCGCCTCTCCACGGTGCCGACGCGCACCCCCGACGAGCACGCCGTGCTGCTCACGCAGCTGCTTGACCTCGAGGGCCTCGACATCGCGACGTCGGTGACCGGCATCGCCGTGAGCTCGTCGGTACCGAACGTCACGACCGAGCTCCGCCAGATGGCGACGCGTTGGTTCGCCGAGGTGCCCTGTGTCGTGCTCGGTCCCGGCACGAAGAGCGGGATGCCGATCCTCTACGACAACCCCAAGGAGGTCGGGGCCGACCGCATCGCGGACGCCGTCGGCGCCTACGACCTCTACGGCGGGCCGTGCATCGTCGTCGACATGGGGACGGCGACCACGGTGGAGGCGATCAGCGCCAAGGGCGAGTACCTCGGCGGGGCCATCACGCCGGGCGTGGCCATCAGCCTCGAGGCGCTCTACCAGCAGGCCGCGGCGCTACGCCGGGTCGAGCTGGTCGAGCCGCGCAACGTGATCGGCCGCTCCACCGCCGAGTCGCTCGAGTCGGGGACGCTCTACGGGTTCGCCGGCCTGGTCGACGCGCTGGCCCGGCGCTTCATGGAGGAGCTCGGGCCCTCCACCGTCGTCGCCACCGGCGGGTTCAGTTCGCTCATCGCCCCGTATTCGGACACGATTGAGCACGTGGACCCTTGGCTGACCCTGCACGGCCTGCGCATCGTATTCGAGCGCAACGTCAGCTCGTGAGCGACGCGCCGCCCGACATTCCCTATCGCTTCGACCGCACGCACCAGGCCGCCGAGATCGTCGAGACGTGGTCGGCGCTCGGCCCCGGGGAGGAGTCCGGCGTCACCGTCGGGGTCGCCGGCCGCATCATGCTCTTGCGGCCACAGGGCAAGCTCGCGTTCGGCGAGCTGCGCGACAACTCGGGGTCGATCCAACTCTTCGCACTGGCCGCAGTGACGGCGGGCTTCGACGAGTTCGTGCGGGTCAATCTCGGCGACTGGATCGGCGCCCGGGGCGAGGTGGTGCGGACCAAGCGCGGCGAGCTGTCGGTGAAGGTGACCGAGTGGGTGCTGCTGGCCCAGGCGCGGCGCAACTTCGGCGACAAGTGGCGCGGGGTCACCGACACCGAGATGCGCTACCGCCAGCGCGAAGTCGACCTGTGGGCCAACGAGCGCAGCCGCCAGATCATGCAGTTGCGCAGCGACGTGGTGCGGCACATGCGCCGGCGCCTGTGGGACGAGGGTTTCGCGGAGGTCGAGACGCCGCTGCTGCACCCCATCGCCGGCGGCGCCTCGGCGCGCCCGTTCGTCACGCACCACAACGCGCTCGACACTGACTTCTTCCTGCGCGTGGCGCCCGAGCTCTACCTCAAGCGGCTCGTGGTGGGCGGCTTCGACAAGGTGTTCGAGATCGGACGTGTCTTCCGCAACGAAGGCCTCTCGCCGCGGCACAACCCCGAATTCACGATGCTCGAGCTCTACCAGGCCTACGCGGACTACCGCGACACCATGGTCGTGTTCGAAGAGTTGGTGGCAGGGCTGGCCCTCGACGTCCTCGGCACAACCCAACTCACCTACGGCGGGCGTGCCCTCGACCTGACCACGCCGTGGCGGCGGGCGCCGATGACCGAGCTCATCGGCGAGGCAAGCGGGTTCAGCATCGACGTGCGCACGCCGCGCGCCGAGCTGGCCCGAGTGGCGAGCGAGGTGGGAATCGAGGTCGACGACGCGTGGGGACCGGGCAAGATCCTGCTCGAGATCTACGAGAAGACGACCGAGCCCGGGCTGTGGGGCCCCGTGTTCGTCATCGACTATCCAGCCGAGGTGTCACCGCTGGCGCGCCGGCACCGCGACGGGCCCGATCTGGTCGAGCGCTACGAGCCGGTCGTCGCGGGGCGCGAGCTCGGGAACGGCTTCACCGAGTTGACCGACCCCGACGACCAGCGCGCCCGCTTCGAGGAGCAGGCGGCCAAGGCGCGGGCAGGAGACGACGAGGAGTCGCCGGAGATCGACGAGGACTACATCCGTGCGTTGGAGTACGGCCTGCCGCCCACCTCGGGCTTCGGGCTGGGCGTCGACCGGCTGATCATGTTGTTCAGCGATGTGGCCAACATCCGTGAGGTCATCGCCTTCCCGACGCTGCGGCCCGAACGAGGCTGATTCTTCGCCGGTTCTTACGCTCGGCGCCACATCCATCACACCGCCCTTACAGGCTCCTCATATCTGGGCCTCAGTGTGATCGGTGCCGTCGAGGGGCGGCCGGGTGCACCACGACGGTGCACGCAAGTCCAAGGAGGACTCATGTTGCGCAGGATCATCGCAGGGACGGCTGTCGCCGGGGCGCTGACGATGGGCGTGGCCGGTGTCGCCGGTGCGGCGACCCCCGGCACCGGCACCGGTACGGCCACCCCGTCGGCCACCGTGTGCGCCAAGGCGGCCAAGGTCGAGGCCGGGATTCAGAAGTGGGGGGCGAAGGTCAACACCCGCCTCCCCAAGGCCGAAGCCCGCGAGGCCAAGGCGAAGACCGCCGGCCACACCAAGGCCGCTGACCGCATCGCCAAGCGGATCGCGAACGTGCAAAGCCGCGAGTCGAAGCTGCACGGCCGGCTCGCCAAGATCGAGGCCAAATGTGGGACGACCGGTTCGACCGGGTCGGGGAACACGGGGACGACCGCCAGCTAAAACCGTCGCTCCTCTCCCGGTCGAGACGCCCACGTCGGCCAGGGGAGGTGCGATGCGAGCACTGCCCGGTCCAATCGGGAGCGTTGAACCCAACTCGAGCGACAGGCTCTTCCGGGCGATCGCCGCCAACGTCGCACCGAAGGATGCGCGGCCCGTCAAGCCGTGAACCCGCCGCCGTCCTCACCCGCCGCGCCGGCACGGAGGCCGCCCGTTCTGGTCGTCGGCGCGGGACCGAGGGCCCAGGGAGAAGAGGCGCGGCGGGCTCAGCCCGGCAGGTCGACGAGAAGCTCGGCCACCAAGCGGGAGAGGCCCGCTCGCAGGTCGGGCTGGGCGATGCCGGCGGTGGC
>DASZLL010000028.1:0-9831 GCA_035552395.1 Acidimicrobiales bacterium | reverse complement strand
GTCCCCGACGTCCCATCCATGTTCGAGCCGTCGTCGAAGTGCGCCACCTCTTGGCCGTCCCTGCCATCAAGGATCTCGATGCCCAGCGAGGTCGGAACGATGACGTCCTGGTAGCCCTCGCCGAAGTCGGCCGTCGTGACCGATCCGTAGATGGCGCCGATCGCGTTCACGCGCCAGATCGGCTGCCCGTTGGCCGCGTTCAGCGCCCAGACGCTCCCCGCGGTGGTGCTCCGTACGGTCCCTTCCACCACGGCCAGCCCGCCGTTGCCCTGGATGTCGGCGAGCGCCGGGCTGCCCCCGGTGAAGCCGTCGAGGGTCTGGCTCCAGACCTGGTTGCACTTCGTGTCGTAGACCTTGACAGTGTTGTCGTCGGCGGTCGGTCCCGTCGTGGCGGCCCAGAAGCTGCCGGTCCCCGTCGCGATCCCGTAGCCACCGCCGGCGAGGATCGGGCCGACGGCGGGCGACGAGTCGATCTCCTCGGTCGTGTTGGCACGGCACACGAGCCCGCCGTGGTCGTTGAAGATGCGGAGCTGTCCACCGTCCGAGTAATGCGTGCCGAATGCGAACCCGCTCGAGGTCGCGCCACCGGAGATGAAGTTGGGGCTGCCGGTGCCGTAGAGGTCGGCCACCGCAGCTGTGGAGAAGACGCTGTCCGGGGAGAACTGCGACCAGCCGCGTGCCGGGGCACCATTCCCCGTCTGGAGTGCGGTGGTCTGTTGTCCGAGCGAGCCCGCCTCGGCGATGCCTTCCCCGGCCGCGACCGACAGTGATGCCTGCATGCCGCCGTTAGGCACCGTGTCGCTCGGGGGGTTCGTGATGACTTGGTTCCAGATCTCGCTGCCACCGGGCGAGTAGGCGTAGGAGCCGCCGTCGGCCGCCTCGGCGGCGTTGCCGGCGTCGACGAGGAGATTGCCCGAGCCGGGATCGATCGACGCCGTCGAGTCGATGGGCGGACTGCCCGGCACCTCCACACCGTTGTAGCCGGTGAGGACCGTGCCGACGCCCTGGGTCGGCGAGTTGCAGCCGGTGCCGCCCCCGACGGTCGCCCCGGTCGAAGTCGGCCACCCGGGGGCCGGGGTCGACGGGTCACCGGCATGCGCCGGGTTCGCCAGGTCGAAGGCGTGGAGATCGCCCTCCCGGTCACCGACCTCGACAGCGGGCGTGCCGTTGTCGTTGACGAGCACGGGTGACGACTCGGCCACCCCACACGGCGCGTCGTTGAGCTCGTTTTGCCACTGCAGGCTCAAAGTCAGGTTGGCCTGCGCGTCCACCCTGGGTGCCAGGACGACGCTCACCGCGAGGGTCAGTCCTGCCGTCAGCACCGCCGCCGCCACGAGCCGGGTCGCGATGGCGTACGGGTGCGTCACGGTGCCGCCCTCCTCGTCTCCCTGGCTCGCGTCAAGTTGGCAAAGTTACTCTGCCACCGTGCGCGATTGGGAGCGCTTTCTGGGTGATTTTTTGCGGGTATCGGAGCACCTCGTGACCCGCCGCTAGCATCAACCCGCGTGTCCAGCTCCAGCTCAGGGTGGTCCGGCGACGCCGAACCCACCGAGGACGGTGCCGAGGAATCCGACCATCTGTCGGTGAGCGGCGTCACGGAAGAGAACCAAGCCCGGGCCGGCGAGGCGTTGCGGGCATCGTTCGCCCGGCTGTCGCCGCAGGGGAGCGACGAGTGGAACTTCATGGGTGCGTTCACCCACCTCGGCGATCGCTACGGCCCCTACCAGCCGGGGGCGTCGGACTTGGCTGATCTGCTCCGCGCCAAGGGCGGCTCGGCCACCAAGCGCGGCGGCCGGCGCGGCCGGTTGTTCAGCTCTGCCGAGCCGGCCGTGGACGGCGAGAAGCCCGAGATCGACGACGCCATGACGCACGTGATCGAGGCGTTCCGCTTCATGCACGCGCGTGTGAGCACCCTCGAGGCACGACTCCGCACCGAGGACGTTCCGCTCGACGGCGCGGCCTGGCTCGCGCCCACCCGCGAGCTCGACGGATGGATTGAGCCGATCACCGCCCTCGTCCTGGCGCGCTCACCGGGGGGCGACGTCGTGCATGCCGACTGTGGCGAGGGTGCGCTCGTGCGCGCGTTGGCGGCGGCAGGAACGCCGTCGCACGGGGTCGAGCCGCGCGGCGCCGTCGCGCTGCGCGCCCTCGAGCGCGGCAGCGCCGTGACGATCAGCGAGGTCGCGGAGGACCTGGCGCGGCGCCCGGCGTCTTCCCTCGGCGGCGTCGTGCTGAGCGGCGTGGTGGACCGGCTGCCGTTGCACGCGATCGTTCCTCTGCTTGCCGACTGCCGACGCGCCCTCGCACCCGGTGCACCGATCGTCGTCGTGTCCGAGCCTCCAGCGGAGGCCGCCGGCACCACGCCCACCTCGCAGGACATGGTCGACCGGGCGGCCCTTCACCTCGAGACTTGGGAGCTCCTCCTCGACCGCAGCGGGTTCGTCGACCTCACGCCGTTGCCCGACGGAACCGGCGGTGACGAGCGCTTCGGCATCGCCGCGTCGACCCCCGCCACGTGAGCGGCGTCCACCACTTCGTCCCGGTGCTGCACCGCGGCGACGCGGTCGGCCGGCACACGCTGCGCCTGCGCGACGCCACCCGGCGTCGCGGCATCGAGTCGAACATCTTCGTCGACGTGGTGCAGGACGAGACGGCGGACGAGACGCTGCCCGCGATCGCGTACGCCGAGGGGGCGCAGCGCGGCGACGTCGTCGTCTACCAGTTCGCCACAGCGTCTCTCATGGCCCCCTGGTTGGCGGGCCGCACCGAGACGCTTGTCGTGAACTACCACAACATCACGCCGCCCGAACTCATGGCGCCGTGGGACCACCATCTCGCCCTGGGGCAGGATCGGGCCCGCGACGACCTGGCCGTGCTGGCGCCGCGCACGGCGCTGGCGATCGCCGACTCGGCGTACAACGAGACCCATCTGGCCGAATCGGGCTTTGCCGCCACCGCCGTGGTGCCGCCGTCGGCCGCGCTGAGCGACGAGGTCACCGCGGCTCCGTCGCCGGAAACGATGCCAGACAACGCAGCCGGCCGACGCGGCGGGGTATGGCTCGCCGTCGGCCGGGTGGCGCCGAACAAGGCGCTCGAGCACTCGATCGCCGCCCTGGCCGCGGCCCGCCAGCACGCCGACCCCGGGGCCACGCTTCGCATCGTCGGCAAGCCGGTCACCGATTCCTACGAGCAGGCCCTTCGGCGCTACGTGGCCGACCTCGGTCTGGAGCACGCCGTGTCGTTCTCCGGCTACGCCACCGACGCCGCCGTCGCGGCGGCCTACCGCTCGGCCGACGTCCTCGTGGTCACCTCGGAACACGAAGGCTTCTGCGTCCCCGTCGTCGAGGCGATGGCCGCCGGCCTCCCGGTGGTGGCCTTCGACCGGGGTGCGGTGCCCGAGGTCTTGGGCGGCGCGGGCGTCGTCGTCACGTCGCGAGAACCATACGCGCTGGCCGCGGCCATCGGTGCCGTGCTGGCCGACCCGGCTCGGCAGACCGAACTCGCCGAGGCCGGCCGGCGGCGGCTGGCCGAGCTCGATCTGCCCAACGCGGCCGATCGCTTCGTCGACTTGCTCAGTCAGCTGCGGGAGCAAGGCGCGGCAAAGCGGCGATGAGCGCCATCCATCAGTTCGTCCCGATGCTGCACCGCGACGACGCGGTGGGCCGGCACACGCTGCGTCTGCGGGACCTCCTGGAGGCCCGTGGCATCGAGTCGCGCATCTACGTGGAGATGTTCGACCCCGAGACCGGGGCGGAGACGAGGCTGTTCCCGCGCTACGCCGACGACGCCCAGCGGGGCGATGTCCTGCTCTACCAATTCGCCACCGCCTCGGCGATCGCCTCGTGGTTGGCAGAGCGCCGCGAGACGCTCGCGGTGAACTACCACAACGTGACGCCCCCGGAGTACTACGCCGCCTGGAACAACCCGATGGCCCGGCACCAGCTGCGCGCGCTGCACGAGCGGGCGAGTCTGGCCGCCCGGACCAGCCTCGCCCTCGCGGTGTCGGCGTTCAACGAGGCCGAGCTGCGCACTGCCGGCTACGCGCGCACCGCCGTAGTGCCGCCGGCGGCCATCGCTCCCACCGCCGGAGCTGCCGCCGACGCGCCAGACAGCCCCCGCACCGCCGGTGCCGGATCGCGCTGGATCTGTGTCGGGCGCGTCGCCCCGAACAAGGGCATCGAGCTCGCCCTCATGGCGCTCCTCGTGGCGCGGTCGCACCACGACCCTGACGTCACCCTGCAGGTGGTGGGGCGGCCGGTCGTACCCGCCTACACCCGCGCCCTGGAGCGGTTCGCGGCCGAGTTGGGCATCGGCGAAGCCGTCACGTTCCGCGGCGGCATCAGCGACGCCGATTTAGTGGCGGCGATGGCGCAGTCAGATGCCCTGATCATGGCGTCGCGCCACGAGGGGTTCGGGGTCCCCGTGATCGAGGCGATGACGATGGGCCTCCCCGTCGTGGCGAACGCTGCGGGTGCGCTGCCCGAGGTCATCGGCGATGCGGGCGTCCTCGTCGACGCAACAGACCCCTACGCGCTCGCCGGCGCCGCGGCCCGCGTCGCCACCGACGCCGCGCTTCGGCGCACGCTCGCGGACGCCGGTCACCAGCGCGTGCAGGCTCTCGACCTCCCGACCGCCGGGGACCGGGCCGTGGACCTGATTGCGGCCCTGGCGCGCTGACCTCGACCACGTTGTCTTCGGTCCCGCCATTCGCCGCGTCGGGTTGGAGCCACGCCAGAAGATCCTGGCTCAGGCCGTCTCGATCTGCGCCGCCGCCTCGAGGCCAAGTTCGGCCACGGCGGTCTCTCGCATCTTGAACTTCTGCACCTTGCCGGTGACCGTCAACGGGAAGTCGCTGACGAACTTCCAATAGCGCGGAACCTTGAAACGAGCGAGGCGATCTCGGCAGAAGCCACAGAGCTGCTCTTCGGTCAGGGTCTGACCTTCGGCGACGGTGACCCATGCCATGAGCTCTTCGCCCATGCGCTCGTCCGGGACGCCAATCACCTGGGCGGCCGTCACGCCGGGGTGTTGGAAGAGGACCTCCTCGATCTCGCGGGGATAGATGTTCTCCCCGCCGCGAATGACCATGTCCTTCGAGCGGCCCACGATGTTGACGTAGCCGTCGCGATCCATGACCGCCAGGTCTCCGGTGTGCATCCAGCCGGACGAATCGATCGCTTCTGCGGTGGCATCGGGGTTCCGCCAATACCCATCCATGACGAGGTAGCCGCGAGAGCACAGCTCACCTGGCGCACCTGTCGGCACGGTCCCGCCCGTCACGGGATCTGCAATCTTGACCTCGACATGAGGCAGTGCGGTGCCGACGGTCGAGGTCCGACGTTCCAGGTCGTCCCAGCGCCGGGTCATTGTCGAGGCGGGAGACGTTTCCGTCATGCCGTACGCGATGCTCATTTCGGACGCATGCATCTCGTTCACGACGCGCTTCATGACCTCGACCGGACACGGTGCCCCCGCCATGATGCCGGTGCGCAGGCTCCGAAGGTCGCGTGCACCGAAACCGGGCGAGGCCAGCATGGCGATGAACATGGTGGGCACGCCGTAGATGCTCGTGCACGACTCCTCGGCGATCGCATCGAGAGTCGCTTCGGGCTCGAACGACTCGGCGGGGTAGACCATCGCGGCCCCGGAAGTGACACAACCCAGGGTTCCGATGCCCATGCCGAAGCAGTGGTAGAGAGGGACGGGGATGCAAACCCGATCTGCGTCGGTGTACTCCAGGACATCGGCAATCGATCGCGCGTTGTTCAAGATGTTGTGGTGGGTGAGGGTGGCTCCTTTCGGGTTGCCCGTGGTGCCGCTGGTGTACTGGATGTTGATCGGGTCGTCCGGATCGAGCAGCGATTCGGCGGCTCGGACCATCTGCAGGTCGACGTCCGCTCCTCCGACCATCAGTTCCTCGAACGACTGGTCGGCCGCGCCGCTCGGCGCTTCCCCGATCACTACCACACACTCGAGCGCCGGCAAGGTGGGACGGACGTCGGACAGCATGGCCAAGTAATCGGAGCTTTTGAATCGAGGTGCCGTGACCAACATTCGAACGCCCGAATGGGACAAGGCGTAGGACAGCTCGGCCGTGCGGTAGGCCGGATTGACGTTGACCAGAATGCTGCCGACCCGACCCGACGCCATTTGCAAGAGGGTCCACTCGACACACGTCGGTGACCAGATGCCTATTCGGTCGCCCTTTTGGATCCCGCTAGCCAGCAGGCCGCGGGCCAGTTCGTCCGCGAGCTGGTCGAGCTCTCGCCACGTAAGGCGCACGCCCTGATGACGGCTGACCAATGCGAGGGCGTCAGGCACCCTCTCGCTTGTCGACCGCAGGGCTTCACCGATTGTCACCCCTAGCAACGGGGTAGCCGACGAGCACGAGTAATACGAGCGCATTCCGCCTCCCATCAGTGACCGCTGCAGCATCGCAGCGTGGCGAGTAAAAGTCCACACTCGGTCTTGCTCTCGGCCACTTTCCTTGACTCGGTCCAGGTCGACGCCCGCTGGACGGGAATGCTCAGGCCCCGACGGCCTCCTGCACGAGGGACACGAAGCGCCGGGTCGACGCGCTCAGGTCGAAGCCGGCGGCCCGCTCTCGCCCGGCCGCCGCCAGCACGGCGTGCAGCTGTGGGTCCTGCAGGACGCGCCCGACCGCCGCCGCGAACGGCAGCGCGGCCTTGTCGGGCAGCACCAGGCCGGCGCCGCCCACGGTTTCGGGTACGGCGGTGACGCCGTAGGCGACGATAGGGACGCCGTGCCCCATCGCCTCGGCCAGCGGCACGCAGAAACCCTCGTGGTTCGACGCCATGACGAAGACGTCGGCGGCGCGGAAATACGCCTCGAGCTCCGCGCCGGTCACCGAGCCCGGCAGGTTGACCGCGTCACCCAACCCGAGCTCGTCGATGAACGCGCGCAGCGCGGGCTGGTAGGTCGCGCCGAGGGGTGAGCCGATCAGGTGGAGGCGCGCCGCCGGGTCGTAGGTCCGGCGCAGGACGTCGAGCATCTTGACGAGGTCGTGCGGTGCCTTGTGCGGCGAGATCTTTCCGACGTACAACAGGTCGGCCCCACCCTCGCGTTCCCTGCGCGCCCGCAGCTGCTCCGTCAACGCGGCATCCGGCTCGTCGCTCTTCGAGTGCATGTCGATGAGCAACGGGACGACGGCCGTCCCGTCGTAGCCCAGCGCGAGCAGCTCGGACTCGTTGAACGCGGAGTCGGCCACGGCGAAGTGGCTCTGCGGCGCGAGCCGCGCCAGCTGGGTGCGGCCGAGCGCCGCCTCGTAGGCCACCGCGGGCTCCCAGTCGCGCAGGAGTGGCGCCGGTGTGATGTTGTGGTAGTTGACGAGCTTGGGCTCGGACCGTGCGGCAACGATGTCGTAGACGGGGCTCCCGATCGACGCTTGATACAGCAGCCAGCGCCCGCGGCTCGCCCGCCCGAGCTCGATCACCGGCCGCCCCTCGCCCTCCACGTCCGGCGTGAAGCTGCCGTAGTAGATGTCGGAGTCGAGGCCCGCCGCCCGCAGGCCGTCGCGCAGGTTCAGCGCGCTCACGCCGATGGCGTCGCGACTGGCCAACGACGGAATGACCTGGTCGACACGCACGGGCGAGCAGTGTATCGGCGCGGCGTCGCACCCCGATTGCGTCACCATGCACCATGGCGCTGCGGTCCACGCCCTAGCCTCAAGCATCGTGTCGACGCCCGGAACCTCTGTCCCGCGTCCCGATTTCCTGCGGCGCCGCGCCCCGGTGGCGTGGGTCGCGCTCCTCGTCTCGCTGGCCTTTGTGCTGCCCGCCGCCCTGTTCGGCCCGGCGTCTCCGGCGGCGGCCTCTCTCCGTTCCGCCCAGGCAAATGCGTTGCCGACGGACTCGACCAGCGTGCGCATCGCCATGACCGAGAACGACGGCAACGATGTCATCGTGGCGGCCGCAGGCGGCGCCGTCTCGGCGCCAGGGGTGCCGAGTGCGCCGGCCGTGTTGTTCCAACCGATCGGTGGCTCATGGAACGTGTACACGGGTGCCGGCTGTACTGGCCCGTGGACCGAGGTGCTGGCGAACCAGACGACGCCGACGGCCTCGCCGAGCAGCGGCGGGCTCCTGACCCTGTGCGTGGCGGGCGGCAGTCCGACCGTCCACGGCACGTTGACCGGGCTCTACAACTCGGCGAATGCGCCGCGGACGGTCAACACGCTGCCCCTCGAGCAGTACGTCGCGGACACCGTCCCGGGAGAATCGCCTTCGGGCTGGAGCACGCTTGGGGGCGCCGGTCCCCAGAGCATGGACTGGGGCTTCCAAGAGCTCGAGGCCCAAGCGATCGCCGTTCGCTCCTACGTGCTCTCCAACTTGGGCGGCTACGGCGGCTACGCCGACACCTGTGATCTCCAGTGCCAGACCTATCGGGGGACCCAGTACGAAACCGCGGCGAGCGTTGCTGCGGCCAACGACACAGCCGGTCAGGTCATGGTGATGCCGGGCGGCCAGATCGCCACCACCGAGTACTCGTCATCGACCGGCGGCTACACCTCCAGCTTCGCCAGTGGGCAGTCGCCGTTCACCGCCGTGCCCGACGACGGGGACGCGGTCTCCGGCAACACGAACCACCATTGGACTGCGTCGATCAGCTACGCCACGATCAACGCCACCTGGCCCCAAATCGGCTCGTTCAACGGCACCTTCGGCGCCACCCCGACCGACCCCGGGCACCCCTTCGACTTCTGTTGTGGACGGGTGGACACCATCACCCTCAACGGGAGCGCGGGGAGCGTCTCGGTTCCCGGGACCGAATTCTCCGGCGATCTCGGTCTCCTGTCGGATCTTTTCTCCATCACGTCGACCAGCGGGGGCGTGCTCTCCATCGCTGGCCAGGGCTGGGGCCACGGCATCGGCATGGGCCAGTGGGGCGCCCTGGGGTACGCCATCGGCCAGGACAACGGCAACGGGAACTGGACCTACAGCCAGATCGTGAACCATTACTACGGCCCCGCCTCGCTGCAGACCCTCGGTGACATCACGCAGGTCGGCGGCCCGAGCGGTGGCGTCGGCGGCTATTGGATCAACGCGACCGACGGCGGCGTCTTCAGCTTCGGCAATGCGCAGTTCTTCGGCAGCACGGGGGGGATGCGACTGAACAAGCCGGTCGTCGGCATGGCGGCGACACACGACGCCGGCGGCTACTGGGAGGTGGCGTCCGATGGCGGCGTCTTCAGCTTCGGCGACGCGCACTTCTGGGGCAGCACGGGCAGCATCGTGCTGAACAAGCCGATGGTCGGCATGGCCGTCACCCCCGACGGCGGCGGCTACTGGCTCGTCGCGTCGGACGGCGGCATCTTCGCCTACGGCGACGCGCAGTTCTACGGCAGCACCGGCAGCATCGTGCTCAATAAGCCGATCGTTGGGATGGTGCCGACCCATGACGGGGGCGGCTATTGGCTCGTCGCGTCCGACGGCGGCATCTTCGCCTACGGAGACGCCGGGTTCTTCGGCTCCCTCGGCTCCAGCCCTCCGCCCACTCCGATCGTCGGCGTGGCGCCGTCCCCTGACGGTGGCGGCTACTGGATGCTCGAAGCCAACGGCACCGTGCACGGGTTCGGCGATGCACCGAACGTGGGCGTGGGCGCTGCATCGCCGGGCATCGCCAACATGAAGAGCCCGATGACCGCCATGATCCCCGACTACTCCGGGCAGGGCTTCGACGCGGTCGACGGGAGCGGGCAGGCCTTTGCCTTCGGCGATGCGCCGTACTTCGGTGACGTCACCACCGCGGTGCCCGGCTACCCGGGACACGCCGTCGGGATCGCCGTCACGCCTGGCTAGGTACGGCAAATGGATG
>DASZLL010000027.1:0-1867 GCA_035552395.1 Acidimicrobiales bacterium | reverse complement strand
GTCTCATCCCAGTGGGCGCCGTCGAACACGGGCGTCGAGACCCACGCCGCCGGTTCGGTCCGCGGCCGCGTCTTGCGCGCCGCCCCGTCGCCCTTGGCCGAGGTGCCGACCCCCTCATTGACCTCGATGCCTTCCCAGCCGTGGCGGGCCGCGTAGCCCAGGTGCGACTCGAGCACCTGGCCCACGTTCATTCGGCTCGGCACGCCGAGCGGGTTCAAGATGATGTCGACCGGCGTCCCGTCGGACAGGTACGGCATGTCCTCGACCGGCAGGATCTTGGAGATGACGCCCTTGTTGCCGTGGCGGCCGGCCAGCTTGTCGCCCTCGGAGATCTTGCGCTTCTGCGCCACGTAGACCCGCACCAGCTGGTTCACGCCCGGCGGCAGCTCGTGCGACTCCTCCCGGCTGAACACCCGGACGTCGATGACCTTGCCGTACTCGCCGTGCGGGACCTTGAGCGAGGTGTCGCGCACCTCGCGCGCCTTCTCACCGAAGATGGCGCGCAGCAGGCGCTCTTCGGGCGTCTGCTCGGTCTCACCCTTGGGGGTGACCTTGCCGACCAGCACGTCGCCCGGCTCGACTTCGGCGCCGACGCGGATGATGCCCCGGTCGTCCAGGTCGGCCAGGATCTCCTCGGAGAGGTTCGGGATGTCCCGGGTGATCTCCTCGGCGCCCAGCTTGGTGTCGCGGGCGTCGACCTCGTGCTCCTCGATGTGGATGGACGTCAGCACGTCGTCGCGCACCAGGCGCTCCGACAAGATGATGGCGTCCTCGTAGTTGTAGCCCTCCCACGGCATGAACGCGACGAGCAGGTTCTTGCCGAGCGCCAGCTCACCGTTGTGCGTCGACGGGCCGTCGGCCAGCAGGTCGCCGGTCGAGACCGGCTGACCCTCGGCCACCAGGGTGCGATGGTTGATGCACGTGTTCTGGTTGGAGCGGCGGAACTTGGACAGCCGGTAGACCTTGCGCGCCAGCGCCGTCCCCAGGCGGTCCTTCTGCCCCGGGGCGTACTCGATCGTGATGGAGTCGCCGCTGATCTCGGTGACCGTGCCGTTGCCCTCCGCCAGGAGGACGTCGCCGGCGTCGCGCGCCGCGCGCGCCTCGACGCCGGTGCCGATGTACGGCGCCTCGGGCATCACCAGCGGCACCGCCTGCTTCTGCATGTTGGCGCCCATGAGGGCCCGGTTGGCGTCGTCGTGCTCCACGAAGGGGATCAGCGCGGTCGACACCGACACGATCTGCTTCGGCGAGACGTCCATGAGGTCGACCTCGGACGGCGGGACGAAGTCGATCTCCGACGTCGTGCCGTAGGAGCCGCCCACGGCGCCCATCCGCACACCAGTGCCTTGCGGGCCGCGCCGCACGAGGACGCGGTCCTCGGTCAGCCGGCCATCGGGGCCGAGCTGCGCGTTGGCCTGGGCGATGACGTGCTCCTCCTCCTCGTCCGCGGCCAGGTAGCTCACCTCGTCGGTGACCTTGCCGTCGACGACGGTGCGGTAGGGCGTCTCGATGAAGCCGTATTCGTTGACCCGGGCGTAGGTGGCCATGGAGCCGATCAGGCCGATGTTCGGGCCCTCCGGTGTCTCGATCGGGCACATGCGGCCGTAGTGGGAGGTGTGGACGTCACGCACCTCGAAGCCGGCGCGCTCACGCGACAGACCGCCCGGTCCGAGGGCCGACAAACGGCGCTTGTGGGCCAGGCCCGTCAGCGGGTTGGTCTGGTCCATGAACTGGGACAGCTGCGACGTGCCGAAGAACTCCTTCACCGCGGCCACGACCGGGCGGATGTTGATCAGCGTCTGCGGCGTGATCGCCTCGACGTCCTGGGTCGTCATGCGCTCGCGCACGACGCGCTCCATGCGCGACA
>DASZLL010000026.1:0-56586 GCA_035552395.1 Acidimicrobiales bacterium | reverse complement strand
TTTCGGCCGCCGCGCTGAACCAACTCAGCGGGTCCTCGTTGAGCAGCTGAACGGAGCGCCGGATGGAACCGGCGATGCGGAGTGTCTGGACCTTCGTCCGCCCTGACCTCTCGGCAGCCCGCACCACCATGGTGCCTATGGTCGTCCTCGCTGAAGATGGGGTCAATTCCGCGTCCCCGATCGCCGGCCGGGGGTGCACGGGGCTCGGTCGAAAGCGCCGGTGATTGCGGTTCGACATGCAGTGAAGGAAGGGGTCAGAGCGGAATGGTTCGGTACGTGACGCCGGTGGCTCGTGCTGCCTCCCGGATACCTGGAGCGTCATCGCCGTCCCATACGCAGAGAGAAGCTCCCAGGTGTTCCGCCGCGGCGACTGCCTCAGCACCGAGGGTCGAGAGTCTCTGACTCTCAGCGAGTTCCGCCATGCGATACCCGATCAAGCGCACCGGTAGAATTTCGATTGATTCGGGAAGTTCCAGAAGGCTCCTGCCAAGTTCCCGACGGCGCTCTAGCGACCAGCTCCCGGTGAGCGTGCCCCCTCGGGCGGCAACGACGCTTTTACAGAGGCGGACGTAGTAGAGGTTGGTGGTGAGGAGCTCATTCGTCGCAACAAGGCGGGAGAGGCGACGCCCCTGCTCGGCAGCGAGGACGTCGCGCAAGAGATGGTCGTCAATGACGACCTGACTCACGTGGTTGCGAGCTCAGGGTCGTCGGCAAGCGTCGAGACGAACGCCGCATGGTCTTCACGGCTGAGAATGTCACCCAAAAGTCCTTGCGCCTCCCCAGCAGGAACGGTGAGCACGGCGAAG
The DNA here is from genome assembly GCA_035552395.1 of Acidimicrobiales bacterium. Lineage (GTDB taxonomy): Bacteria > Actinomycetota > Acidimicrobiia > Acidimicrobiales > RAAP-2 > Bog-473. The sequence goes on along the minus strand of DASZLL010000026.1, from coordinate 55,780 downwards.
CCCAGATCGATCACATCAACGGGACCCCCCTGGTCCAGATCCCATCGATGGCGGACCGCTGCGGGGATCGACATCTGGCCCGACGCTGACACCAGGTACTGCTGAATCGCACTCATGCCGAAAGTATACTTGGTGACCGACACCTTCGTACCAAGTATCCCCATTTGTGCATGGACCGCGGCATCCGGACTGCCCCCGACCGCCGGCCCGGGCGGTGGCTGATCGGTACTTCCGGGCTAGGCGGGAAAGGGGCGGGTGTCCCCGCTCGGTAACCGTTGCGGACGGTCGGCTATGTCGAGTGTTCGTACAGACTCGCAGCCCGACCGACCTGGGTCAGATTTCGAGGTCGAGTCCCATGGCCACCTGTCCCTTAACATCATTGGCGTACGGGATAGGCCGATCAGTCCAGTGGACAAACCGGGTCAAGTGCCTGCCAAGCGGTTCAGGTAGGCCGTGGCCACCGCTCGCGACTCGGGATCACGTAGCGCCGTCACAAGTGAGTCGGCGTCGTTCCACGCGCGAGCCGTGCCGACCATACCCTCAGTGACGGCGTTCACATGTTGCTTGGTCGCGGACAGGGTCAGCGATGACTTGCTCTCGAGGTGGCTGACGAGGGCCTCCACTGACGCGTCGAGCTCGGAGGCGGGGACGACCCGGTTGAGGAATCCCGCGGCATGTGCCTCAGTTGCGCTGAACCGCCGGCAGGTCATCACCAGCTCCTTCGTCATGGCCGGTCCTATCTCGCGGACAAGACGAGGTATCCCACCCCAGGCGAGAGGTATCCCGAGATCGACTTCAGGGATTGAGAAGTAGGTGTCGTCAGCCGCGACACGCAAATCACACGTGGCGGCAAGAACAAGCCCTCCACCGACGCAGTGGCCGTGCAGCCTCGCCACCGTCACGGCTCGCATCGACTCGACGGCTTCTGCCATGAGCCGCCCGGCGTCAGCTGCATCGCGAACAGCACTGGGGGACGGCGCCGAACCGTCACTCGTGGTAAACGCAGCCAGATCGGCACCGGCGCAGAACGCCCGACCTCTGCCGCCAAGGACTACGACCTTCACCTCGTGCCTCGAGTCGAAGAATCGGGCCGCGTCGATCAGTTCAGTGAGAGTGGTTGTGCTGAGCGGGTTCAGCTTGTCGGGCCGGTTCAGAGTGATGGCACCTCGACCATCGCTGAAGCTCACCTCGATCGTGGAGAAGTCCATGGCTCCACATCCAACTCTGGCGGCGCGCTTCCAGCAAGATGGACTTCTCGACCTGCTCTAACCAAGCGACGGAACCAGTGGCATTTGCTGCTCGGACACGATGACTAATCCCCGTCTCCCAAGTCCGACGCACTGGGGCATCGCTTCCCCTATGGACACGCGTTTAGGTCCGACCCAGAATGATCTCGATGCGGGTTTCCCGATGCGATTGCCAGCCCGACCGACATAGGTTGCGTGGAGCGCTGTCAACCGTTCTGTTCCTGCTGGTCGCGGTGCTTGGTTGGGTATTGCCTTCGCAGGTCGCGGTTGGTGGCCCACCACCCCATTCGGAAGCCTCAAGCAAATCGTCGATCCGGTCGTCGACCTTCCCCGGTCCATTCGTACCGGAGCAGGTCGTGTCGGTCGGTGGATCCGTCTGGGTACTCGGGATAAGCGGGCAGAACACACCAGAAAGCTGTTCGATCGAAGAGATCGACCCCATTACGCTCCAGGGCCACATCTACCCCATCTCGGTCTGCGGGTACTACATGGCCGTGGGGAACGGTCTCATCTACATCGCTGGTGATGTGTCCGCGATCAATAATGACGAGTTTCATCTTGAGATCTTCAACCCTGCCACGAAGCATTCGACGGTTATGAACCCGGTCATGATCACAACGGAGGGAAGCGGCCGCGCCCACATGGACATGGCCTACGGCGCTGAATCCATCTGGATGTCCTACTGGGGCAGTGAGCTCGTGCAGGTCTCGCCCTCGACCGGTGCCGTGCTGCGCAGCATCACGAATGCCCCTCCGAGCGAAGGCGGCCATGGCACCATCGTCGCCAATGGAGGAGGCCTGTGGATCGCAGAGGGAACAAGCAGCGCCGCAGCCATCTATCGCCTTGCGGCTGACTCACAGACGCTCTCAACGATCTACACCGGACCTGCTCATAGTTCGGTCCTTTGGATCTCGTCGATCGGGTCGACCGTGTGGGCCGATGTTGCGAGCGGCTCCGACGGGCATCCAGTCATTTCCACGAGACTCGTCGCTTTTGACCTGTCGGGTAGGCCGATCCTCGAAGGCCCGAACGAGCCGTTCGGCGACGTTCCGCTTGTCGGTTCGAAGGACGGCCTCTGGTCCATCGGCTCCGGCGCACTCTGTACCGCTCCCCAGAGCCTGTGGAGAGTGGATCCCGCAACCGGAAAGTCGACTGACATCACCGCGCTACGGACTCCGATCGAACCATGTCTCACCGAGAACCCGACAACATCCCAAATCACGGTTGCCAACGGATCCGTCTTCGTACTCGAGGCCACGGGGACAACAAGGCCGGCGGCCGTCCTCTACCGAGTGGAGGTGGACATGAAGGCCGGTCAGAGGTCCGACTAACGCGGTCCGACCGGCCCGGCGTTCAGGGCGACCAAGGCCGTCCGGCGCTGTCAGGTAACGCAATGATCGCGATGTCTTCTTCCTGGCAGAGGTCGAGCAAATGCGGGTCGGCAGTTGCGAGCTGATCTCCGGGTGGCCGTGCCGTCTCGGCTGCGATGCAGTCGGCCAAACTCACGGCTCGGCTCTTGCGGTGGTAGTGGCGGGCTCGGAGAAGACCAGCCTGTACAGCCATCCCAGCCTCGATTGGGGAAGGTGAGACTAGGCCGAGTTGTGCCAAGTCAAGTACGGCCTCGTCTTCATCGGCTCCCATCACACGGACCAGGCAATCGACGACCTCGGCGACACCGAGAACTGTGAGCGCCACTTCTTCCCCCTCCTCGATGAGCTGCTGGACCTGGGCGGCCGCAGGTTCATCGCGGAGCAGAGCCAGGACGGCGAAGGAGTCAAGAACGATCATCGTCGGCGTTCTCGAGCGCTTTCCTCGACCCTCGCCTGGTGTCGGATCCGATCGCTGTTCGCCCCGCGCCGTCGGTACTTACCCTTGAGTGCCGCAACGGGTTCATCGGGCAGCGGCCGAACGACTACTCGATCCCCCAGATCGATTATGACCACCTGCTCGACGTTCCACCGTGCCCGCGCCTCGGCCGGGATCGATACCTGACCGTTGGCGGAGACCTTCATCACGTAGTTAGTCGTCATTTGGGCACGTTTACATCATTGTATGAACTAGTAGGTTCATTGTATGTGATCTGAGACAACGGGGTGCCCCCAGGGTGCGATTACATGGGTCAGTCACGAAAGTTCGATCGGAATCACATCGAGGTGTTCTGCTCCTTTGGCCGCGATCATTTGCGAGGCGCCCACCACTTTCGAGTCGCGACGCGGCAGCACACCCAAGAACGAAGACCCCCAAATTTTCCTGTCCATAATTGTGTCCATAAACACGGGCGGAACCGTTGGGAAGGACTTGGACACTACTGATCTCGTGCCAGGTCAGAGAGTTTCAATGGACTGGGTGGGATGCAACGGAGCGCTTGCTGCTGGTTAGCAGGTAATGCTCCCTCGAACTTGACCTCTTCTCAGACGAGCAGCCGGCGATAGTGGCTAAGCGTGGCGTCATCGAAGGCGATGAACCGGACGACAAGGACGTCGGTGACCGCCACGCCGACGGTTGTCATGGCGATCGCGGCGGCCTCCTCCGGGGGATAGCCGTAGATGCCGGTCGAGATGGCCGGGAACGCCACCGAGCGGGCCGCGATCTGGTCGGCGACCGCCAGGCTGTTGCGATAGCACGCGGCCAGCGTTTCGGGCTCTTGGTCCGTGCCGCCCCGCCACACCGGCCCCACGGTATGAATGATGAACCGGGCGGGGAGGTCGAAGCCGTCGGTGACGACGGCCTGGCCGGGTGGACACTCCCCGATGGCGCGACACGCCGCGTGTAGGCGGTCCGCGCCGGCCGCTCGGTGGATGGCGCCGTCCACGCCACCACCGCCTCGGAGCTGGCGGTTGGCGGCATTGACAATCGCGTCGACCCGCTCGGTCGTGATGTCGCCCGCCGCCACTTCGAGACGAGGGGGCACGCAGTCAGGCGGTTAGCCGCCGGTGGTCGTCGTCGCGCCCGAGGACGACGGCGGCGCGAGCTTGAGAATGGACGTCGAGTGCGCCGGTGCCTTGACCGAGGTCTTCTCGCCCCAGTTGGAGAACGTCACCGTGCCGTGGAGGGACGACGAGTTCGCGGACGCGCCGGGGTTGGTGACCTCCTCGATGGGCAACGGCGTGCCCGAGGAGGGGACATAGAGGATCTCGGTCGCCTTGCCGCCGTTGCTGGTGCTGACGCTGCCCTTGATGGCCACGGCGTGGTGCCCACTCACCGTGGCGGCGGTGGCATACGTAAAGGGTCCGTCGATGCCAAGCTCGGTGGCCACCTGCGACTTCAACAGCCCACTCACGAGCTGCGCCAAGGCGGTGTTGGATGTCGGGAAGGAGAGCCACTTGCCCGCGTATTTCTTCGACTGGGCCTTGGTCAGACCTATGACATTCTGCAGTCCCGTGCTGTTGCCGTTCACGTACCCCGTGGACCCGACGATCTCGGCGCTCATGAGCTCCGTCGCCTTTCCGTTGTGAACGGTCAGCGTCTGCGCGCCCGAGGAGGAGCCGGCGTCGCCCGTTACGTGCAGCGTGACATTGCCCTGCGTGACGACCGAGACGAAGTGGACGGTCTTGTTCCCCGCTGCTTTTACCGCGGCCTGGTATTCGGACTGCGCACTCGTGGCCGGTGCGCCGGCCGCGCCGGCCGGCACCACATTCGCGCCGAGAGCAAGCGCCGCCAGCGCGGTGACGCCGGTGGCTGCCGCGGCGAGACGAACGGGGACAGGGCGGGACATGAGGCTCACTCTCCTGGGAATCTCGGGTCCGGCGGCGCCGTCGGCGCTCGTCCGTCCCGAGTGGGGGTCCGGGACATTCTCCCATGTTCGGCCGGGCGTCCGGGTTCGCGACCCCTGGCCCAGGCGTCAAACGGCGCTGACCGGACCGAGCGGCACCGCACCCGATGGTGCCTCGGGCCGCACCTTCTCTCCCCAATGCGAGTAGGTGATGTGCAGCGCGGCGGTGGTCTTGCCTTTCGAGTCCAGCGCATCCTCCTCGACCGGCACGTGGCTTCCGTGGGCCCGGACATATAGCACGATGCGCGTCGACTTGTGTGCGCCAAAGGACTGCGTGCCGTCGATGGCGTCGACCGCCGTCCCGTCGAGTGTGCGGGCGTGACCGAGGGTCAGGGTGCCCTTGAGCTGGAGCTCGTCCGCCACATCGTGGGAACGCACGCCGGCCACCACCTGAGAGAAAGCTGAGTTGGTCGTGGAGAATTCGATCCAGTGGTCCGCCGCCCCCACCGCCTCGGTTGCGTTGAGGCCGGCCAGCACCTCGAGCCCGCCGACGTTGCCCTTCACATAGGTGAGACCGCCGATCACGTCGATGCTGATCGAGTCGTTCAGATTGCCCTTCCCGGTGGCCACCATCTGGGTACCCGAGGCCGGGCCGGCGTCGCCTGTCTCGAGGACGGAGATCTGTGACTGGGTCGACGTGGAGACGTAATGGACGGACCATGACCGGGTGGTGGCCAGGGTCTCGCGATACAAGGTCGGCGCGTCGGGGGGACTCGAGTGGGACGAGGCCGACGCGACGCCCGGCCCGACGCCGAGCCCGGCGAACGCCAGTCCGGCCAGCACAGAACCGGTCACCAGCCTTCGTCCGAGCACCCATCCTCCTCTGTCGCGCCCCGCGGCGGCGGGCCAGCCAGCATCGCACGCCAGCGCGGGGTCTCCGGGTCACACTGGGCCATTCGTCGGGCATCGTCGGGCGCGGAGCCGACCGTTCTCCGTCGACCGAAGCGAGAGCGAGGATCCTCGACTTACGAACAGGTGTTCGTTAAAGTGGCGCCCAGGAAGCGCCGGGGTACGTCACACCCTCTACCTAGGGTCGACGCCACGCCGGTGATCGAGGCCCACGCAGTTCGCGGAAGAGACACAGCGGAAGAGAACAGAGGAAGAGAACAGAGGAGAGAGGGATGGCTGAAGCAGAACGGGACAAGGCGCTCGACGCGGCGCTGGGTCAGATCGAGAAGCAGTTCGGCAAGGGCTCGGTCATGCGGATGGGCGACAACCTCAACATGAACATCGAGTCCATCCCTACCGGCGCGCTCTCCTTGGACCTGGCACTCGGCATTGGCGGCCTCCCCCGGGGCCGCATCGTGGAGATCTACGGGCCCGAGTCGTCGGGGAAGTCAACCCTGGCCATGCACGCGGTGGCCGAAGCGCAACGCAACGGTGGCATCTGCGCCTACATCGACGCCGAGCACGCCATGGATCCCGTCTACGCCCGGGCCATCGGGGTCAACGTCGACGACCTCCTCATCTCGCAGCCGGACACGGGCGAGCAGGCACTCGAGATCGCCGACATGCTCATCCGCTCGGGCGCGCTCGACATCTTGGTCATCGACTCCGTCGCCGCATTGACGCCGCGAGCCGAGATCGAGGGAGAGATGGGCGACACGCACGTCGGCCTCCAGGCCCGACTCATGTCGCAGGCCCTGCGCAAGCTGACGGGGACGCTGTCGAAGTCGAGCACCATCGCGATCTTCATCAACCAGCTGCGGGAAAAGATCGGAGTGATGTACGGCTGCTTTTCCTATGGCTCCCGCGTCGTTCTCGCTGACGGAACCACGGAGAAAATCGGGAAGATCGTCAACCAGCGCCTCCCCGTCGAGGTCCTGTCTTACGACCCGACGGTGGGCGCGATCGTGCCCAAGAAGGTCGTCAATTGGTTCGACAACGGGAAGACCGATCAGTTCCTTCAGATCACCGTGGCGAAGCCCGCGAAGAACGGACGGGCCCAATTGGCCTGCACTTCGAACCACCTCATCCGCACGCCGAGCGGGTGGCGCGAAGCCGGAACGCTGAAAGTGGGCGATCGGGTGCTCGAGGCGCTCCCGCACTACTTCTCCGACTTCCAGTGGGAAGCGCTGCGGGGAACCCTCATGGGAGACAGCGCCTTGTCGCCGACGCGTAGTGGTCACGGCGCCCGGTTCCGCTACAGCCACGGCAAGAAGCAGGCGGCCTACGCGGACTGGAAGGCGTCTCTATTCGCCAACGTGGACTGCAGTCGCCATGTCCGTGACGACGGCGTGGTGTGCTTCGACTTCGCTCCGCTGCCCGAACTGGCTCCGCTCCGCCACGATGTGTATGTCGATAAGAAGAAGGTCTTCGGCGATGAGTACCTGAAAGGCCTCACGCCGTTGTCGTTGGCTCTTTGGTACATGGACGACGGCAGCTTCGCGATCCGGTCGAAGGGCCTGCAGAAGCGCACCAGCGGGCTTACCGGCCGTGCGCAAATTTGCGTCGAGGCGATGGAGCCGGCGACTCGCGAACGCCTTGTGGCCTACCTTTCCGACACCTGGGGCATCAGCGCCAAATTGATCGCTTCCGGTGCGGCCAAGAAGGCGGTCCTGGTGTTCAGCAACGCCGAAACGGCGAAGCTCCACGCGCTGATCGCTCCATTCGTACACCCGAGCATGGACTACAAGTTGCTTCCTGCCTACCGAGGCCGATTCAACGTCGAGCCCGTGCTCAAGCCGATGCGCTATGAGCTGGTCGCGCTCCCGGTGACCGATATTCATGTGAAGCCGCCGACCCGCTCGATGCACCGCTTCGACATCGAGGTCGAGGACAGCCACAACTATCTCGTCGACGGCGTGGTCGTCCACAACTCACCTGAGGTCACCCCCGGTGGCCGCGCGCTGAAGTTCTACTCGTCGATCCGCCTCGACATCCGGCGGATCGAGGCGATCAAGGACGGCGCCGACGTCACCGGTAATCGGACCCGGGTCAAAGTGGTCAAGAACAAGTGCTCGTCGCCGTTCAAGCAGGCCGAGTTCGACATCATGTACGGCAAGGGGATCAGCCGCGAAGGCTCGATACTCGACGTCGCGGTCGATCTCGGGTTCATCAAGAAGTCGGGCGCCTGGTTCACCTACGAGGGTGAGCAGCTCGGCCAAGGCCGCGAGAACGTGAAGACCTTCCTCTCGGAGAACCCGCAACTGATGGCCGAGGTCGACGACCGGGTCCGGGCGCACCTGGCGCCTGCGGAGATCGACCCCGACCTCAGCGAAGAGATCGTCGATCCCGACGACATGCCCATCTCGCTCGACGCATCGTCCTAACCCCGCCCTCACAGCGGAGCCGAAGCCTCCGGACGGTCCCGACCACTCCCTCGGGTCACCGGTCCGGAGCGCTTCGCGTCCGGGCCGAGTCCAGGCGCCCCACCCGACAGAATGGTGCGATGCCAGCCAACGGGTGGAAGCGCCGCGCCTATCGGGTCCTCGACCGCTTCGTGCCCACCGTCCCCTTCCGCTACCTGCCGCCGAAGCAGTCGGTGCGCCTGGCCTTCAATGTCATCCTCGACCGCGAACCGGACGCGGCGGGCGGCGCCGACTACACCCACCGCCTGGCCAACGGGGAGCTGTCCCGGCGTGGCGTGGCCGAGGCGCTCGCCCACTCAGAGGAGTTCCGCCGCCGCGTCCCCATGGGCAACGTGTTGCTCTCCATGCACGTGAGCCGCAGCGAGTTCGTGGCCGGCCTGCCCCGGGCGGAGCGGATTCTCGACCTCGGCGGGACGCATCAGGGCCTGCCCGATGGCGCGCTCGTCCACCTCGGCTACCCCTACCCCTTCGAGCGACTGGTCGTCGTCGATCTCCCGGTGGAAGAACGCGACGAGATCTACCAGGGTGGTTCGACCGGGGAGACCGTGACATCCGAGCTCGGTCCGGTCGAGTTCGCCTTCCACTCCATGGTGGACCTCGGCCGTTATGGCGACGGCATCTTCGACCTCGTCTACAGCGGCCAGACCATTGAGCACGTGACCGAGGCCGACGGCGACACCGTCGTGCGCGAGGCGTTCCGGGTGCTGGCGCCGGGAGGGTGGTTCTGCCTCGATACACCCAACGGCCCGGCGTGGCGCCTGCGGTCGGACGAGCCCATGAACCACGATCACCAGATCGAATATGCGGCGGCCCAGCTGGCGTCCAAGCTCGAGCGCGCCGGGTTCTTGGTGACCGAGTGCAAGGGCCTCAATCTGATGCGACAGGGCGTCGCCGCGGGCCGCTTCGACGAGGCCGAGGCGAGTGCGCACCCCGGCGTGTTCGCGGCGGCCGACGAGTGCCTGCTGCTTGCCGTCGTGGCCCGCAAGCCACAGGCGTAGCCGCGCCCGCCGGCCGTCTGCGGTGCTACGGCGTGGTCGCGGCGATGATCGTGTTGGGCACCAGCTCGACCCAGGTCGACCCGAGCTCCAAGGGGATCACCTGTCCCGCCGCATTGACGAACTGCGTCGGTGACCCCAGCGAGGTGCGGTGCCAGCTGGCCGGGAAGGCCATGCCGTTGCGGTAGATGACCGCCGTGCCGCTCGCGTCGGGATAGAGGTCGGCCTGCACCTCGAGACCCCCCTCCGAGTTCTCGGCCCATGGTCCGTAGCTGACCTGCACGTACTGCACCACCACGTTCGGGGTTTGGTTCTGCGCGTTGTCGGCCAGCATGTCGGGCGTCGTCCCGTTGTAAAAGCGCTGGAAGGTGTTCGTGGTGCCGTTCCACTTCCAGGTCACGTTGGATGTCCCCGAGAAGTCGATGTTCACCGTCGACACCGGGCTGCCCCCGGCGGGGAGCGCAGTGGAATACGGGAACAACGGCTGCGGCGGGGTGTTCATGGTGGGGTGCGTGCCGTAGACGAGGGCCGTCGACGTGAAGTCGGCGTCCGGCGAACTGCGGCCGGGCGGGTGGATCATCAGCGAGTCGCTCGAACCGAGGTTCACGTCGACGATGGGAGAGGCATCGATGTTGGCGATGACCGGGTTGATCCCGCCGACGTGCGCCTCCAGCGGGTTGCCCAGCTGGCCCAGGATGCCGATGTCGATGTTGCGGGCGGAGCGGGCCGGGCCGATGAGCGGCACGTCCTGGCACTGGAACACGGCGGCGTAGCGAGTGATGCCACCCTCGACCGGCTCCTCGAACACGATGTCGGCCTTGTCCAGGCCCGCCTGCGGACGCCCGTCCGGGTAATTGTCGATCTTCACCGCCATGGCGGGCCGCTGTGGCACCGAGCCGGTGGGCGCCGGCAGGCCGGTCAACGGGCACGGCGGTGCGGGCGCGGCCGTCGTGGTCGTGGTCGTCGGCTTGAGCTTGGGCGCGGCGTCCTTGTGCGGCGGAGTGGAGGAGCAGGCGCTCAACACCAACCCGGCGATTCCGGCAGAGGCCAGCACGCCCCAGGCGAACGGACGGCGGGCCCGGGTGCGATGTGCGGCGGGGTTTGTCATTTCGGCGGCTCGATCGTAGGGGGGCCACACCCGAAAGTGGTGTCACTCGAGCTCACGCCACCCGCGGCGCACCCAGACCCGCGGGCCGCCGTCCTCAGATGGCACCGGGCGAGCTGGGCGTGGCCGCCAGGTAGACGCCGGCGCTGTTGAACCCGAGGCGCACCGCCGTGGCCGGGCGCGCCGGCGTCGCCTGGGGGGCCCAAGAGTGAAACGGTGCGTAGAGCAGCCACATGCCTTTCGGGTCGCTGAACACGGACTCCTCGCCGGGACCGGAGCCTTGGGCATTCGACCCGAGCAACGGCGCGGGCGACGTGTCGGCACACGGACCGAGCGGTCCCGCGCAGCGAGCGACGCCGACGGCATAGCCGGGTTGGTTGAACCAGAAGCCCGAATAGAAGAGGTAGTCGTTGCCCCCGGCCACCCACAGTTGCGGCGCCTCGACCACGGTGCCCTGCCAGGCCTCGTCCGGAGCGAAGATGGCGCTGGCGTGACCGAGGAGGTGCAGGCCGTCGGGGCTGAGGGCCTGGCTGTAGATCTGGGTGGGCGTGGTGGACGAGTTCGCGTTCTGATCCGACTTCCAGAGCATGAACGCGTTGCCGTCCGGCCTGACGAAGGTGCGTGGGTCGATCGAACCCCCGAGCGCCCGCTGGCAGATGAAGGGATCCGGTTGCGCCACGAAGGGCCCGCTGATCTTCGTCCCGACGGCGTCGCCGATGCACATGGTGGCCGGAGACGATCCCCTCAGCAGCGTCGTGAAATAGAGGACGTACCGATCGCCGAAGCGGTGGACGTCGGGCGCCCAGGCCCACCCCGGCTGCGCCCAGGCGGGTAACGCCGGGAGGGCATCGACCACCGGGCCCCAGTGGCCGGGGATCGTGGCGGCACGCACCGGCACGTTGGCGCCGCCGCCCGCCCGCGAGGTGAAAAGGGAGTAGACCCCGTTCTCGAGCACGATGAACGGGTCGGTCTCGTCGGGTCCAACGCTGAGCCAGGTGCCCGGTGTGCTCGGGTCGCTGCTGGTCGGTGGCTCCGCCAGGGCGGCGGTGGCTGGGCCGGAGGTCGACGTCCCGGTGTCGGACGCGCCCGCCCCGGTCGAGGAGGTTGAGGCATTGGCGTAGGTGAGCACGCCGATCACCGCGAGGCCGACCCCGGCGACGGTGGTGGTGACGGCCAGTGCGCGCCGCGCCGCCCAGCTCCGGCGGAGCGTGTGCGCCCAGCCGCGGCGGAGGTCCATGGATCGGGAACGGGGGTCTCACCCCCCGACATGCGCCCGATCAGGCCGAGGCCGTCCCGGGAGCACTGCCGGCCGTCGCGGCCGCCCCGGTGTAGACGGCGCGCCAGTTGCCGCCTGAACTGCCATACGAGCTGGCCGGTCCCAGCCCGAAGCGACCGTACAGATTCTCCATGGCGCGGTTGAAGACGTCGCTGATGCCCGGGAAGGGCCCCGGGACAACGAGGGAGGGAACCACCCCGGTGGTCGAGAGTTGGGCGACGAAGCTGGCCGATCCGCTGGCCAGCACGCCCCCGCCGTTCCCGGGCGCCGTGTAGTAGGTGATGTCGGACCAGTTCGACTGCCCCGGCACCGGCGAGTGCGCCAGCACGTCCGCGTTCTTGGGGCCGGCGAGCGCAGGCACGTAGCGGTCGTACTCCCCCAGGACCGTCTGGGGGAAGCTCTGCCCGTCCTTGAGGTTGCAGCCGTCGTAGAACCACGAGGACGCGTCGGTCACCACCGTGTCGGCCTTGGCGCCCACGGATTGGTACATCGAACCGATCAGCGTCGACTCCGGCTGGCCCACCGGCGCCTGCCCCCAGTTGACCGTCGTGAGCTCCGGGGTCTCGTGCGCCAACGGATCCTCGGCCGCGCTCTTGTAACAAACCTCGAGGCGGTTCGGTCCGGTGGAGGACGGCTCCATGCGGATCTGGCGATAGCACGCATTGGCGCCGAGGAAGGCAAGGTTCACCCCGCTGGCGTTGGCCTGCGCGGCGCCTTGGCGCATCGGCTGGGACCAGTACTCGTCGTGACCGAGGCTGAACAGGCAGCGGTGGTTCATGAGGAGCTCGGGTCGTGCGTGCAGGTCGACGTCCGTCCAGTAGGTCAGGTCCAGTCCGAGCCGCTCGAGGTGGAAGAGGAGCGGAAGCTCGTTGCCGACGAAGTCGGCCGCGCCCGAGGCCCAGGTCTGCGGGTACGGCCGGTCGAAGGACACGACGCGGGCCCGGTTGCCGAAGTTCTGTCCCCCGCCGTGCGCGGGGCCGTAGTAGAGGCTGTAGCTGCCCCAGAGGTTGTAGGCCTGCCAGGTCGTGACGCTGTTTTGGATCACGTAGGACGCCGTGGAGGCATCGTTGCGAATGGTGAGCGGCACGAACTGCTCTTCACCGCCGCTTCCCACGAGCTTGACGAGATAGCAGCCGGGGAGCCAGTCCTTCGTGACGTTCAATGTCATGGTCGGCTTCCACGGACAACTCACCGTGCCCAGATTGTTGGTCACCGGAGGCGGTTGGGCGGTCGCCGACACGAAGTCGGTTTGGAACATCAGCCGCCCGCCCAAACCTTGGTAGTAGCCCATGCGGTACACCTGGGCCTGCACCGCCCGCGCGGTGGTGTTGACGAACAACGCGACGTCGTCGCCGGTCACCGCGCTGACCTGACTGGCGAATCCTTCGAGCGCGTGGTTGGGCTGCACGAAATTACAGATCCAATCCAGGGTGCCCTTCCGGGCATTCTCGGCAATGAGCCACGGGGCGGTCGGCACGATCACCCCACTCGCCAACTTCGTGTCGACGACGGCCGGACCCGGGGCTTTCCCGTGCCGCCGGGCTCGAGCGGGCGGCCGGCCCTTGGCCGCCTGACCGGGCCGGTGGGTGCCCGCCGTGACCCCCGCGGCGCCGAGCGCCGAGAGCTGCAGGAATTCGCGGCGGTTCAGCCGGGGGCGCGGCGTCGGGGCATCGAGCGGCGCGGGGTCGGAGCCGCCGTCCGGGGGGAGCGGCTGCACGACCCGAGTGTACCTAAGGCCCCCAGTTTGCTCAGAACGCCGGCCGTTCGGGAACGGGCGTCGCCACCCCGTACCATTCCGGGGTGACCTGGGCCCGTTCGCTCCCCGGCCCCCTGCGCCGGCCGCTCTCGCGTCTCGTGCGTGCCACCTGGGACACCGCCGGTGAATTGGGTGCGATCGGACCCGACGACGAGCGGGGTCGGCGCTTCGGGAAGATGGGCCGTGGCGCCTGCCTGATCTTCCCCCAGGGCTCCATCTACAACGAGCACCTGATCCATATCGGCGCAGAGACCATCGTCGGTCCCGGCGCCTGCCTCACCGCCGGCATGGCACCCGGGCAGGTGATGCCGACCAACCCGGTCGTCTCCATCGGCAGTCGTTGCCTGATCGGACGCGGCTCGCACATCGTCGGTCATTGGGAGATCGACATCGGCGACGACATCCAGACGGGGCCGTACGTGTACATCACGGATCAGAACCACACGTACCTCGACCCGGTCGAGCCAATCGGACGGCAGTGGCCGACGGAGGCCGGGGTGCGGATCGGGTCGGGGAGTTGGCTCGGTGCCAATGCCGTCATCCTCCCGGGTGCACAGATCGGCGAACACGTCGTGGTGGCCGCGGGGGCGGTCGTGCGCGGAGTGGTCCCCGACCGCTGCGTCGTGGCCGGGGTGCCGGCCCGCATCGTGCGGCGGTGGGTCGAGGGGTCGGGGTGGATGGACGAGAAAGACCTGACGCTCTCGTGAGCGCACCCGGAGTGGCCGCGCCCCACCTGGTGACGGTGAGCGGGCAGGACGGGCCGGGCATCGCGGCCCGACTGTTCGCGTCGTTGGCGCGCCAGGGCGTTGCCGTGGAGGACGTCGAGCAGGTGCGCGTCCACGGCCGCCTCCTGCTGTGCGTGGAAGTGGCGCTGGCGTCCCCGGCCGCCGCCGGCCTGGGCGCGGCGTTGCGCGAGGAATTGGGCGCGACCGGGGTCGAGGTGACGGTCGAGCCGCTCTCCGAAGCCGAGATCGACGAGGTCTCCGATCGGCATCTGGTCACGGTCCTGGCGCCGGACATCGATGCCGTCACACTGGAGGGCGTGGCGGGGGCGGTGGCGGCGTGCGGGGGCAACATCGAGCGGATCGTGCGCCTGGCCGCGTACCCCGTGCACAGCTACGAGCTGATTGTCGTCGGCTCCGATCTCGACGAGCTGCGGCGGCGCCTCGCCTCCGAGGCCGCCCATCACCAAATCGACATCGCAGTGCAGGTCGCCGGGCTGCACCGGCGAGCCAAGCATCTGATCGTCATGGACGCGGATTCCACGCTGCTCCAGGGTGAGGTCATCGACCTGCTGGCCGAACGGCACGGCTGTGGGGCCGCCGTCGCCGCCGTGACGGAGGCCGCGATGGCCGGTGACATCGACTTCGAAGAGGCGCTCCGCCAACGGGTCCACCTGCTGGCCGGGCTGAAGGAATCCGACCTCGATGTGGTCAAGGAGGGCATGCAGCTGACGCCCGGGGCGCGGACGCTGGTGCGAACACTGAAGCGGCTCGGCTACGAGATCGCGGTCGTCAGCGGCGGGTTCACCCAGGTGATCGACGAGCTCGTGCGAGACCTCGGCATCGACCATCTCACGGCCAACGAGCTCGTGCTCGACGGTGGCGTGCTCACCGGCGAGCTGCGCGGTCCCGTCGTGGACCGGGCCGGCAAGGCGGAGGCGCTAGTTCGCTTCGCCGCCGCGGCCGGCGTCCCGGTGGCCCGGACGATTGCGGTGGGCGACGGCGCCAACGACATCGACATGCTGGCCGCCGCCGGCCTCGGGATCGCGTTCAATGCAAAGCCGGTGGTGCGTCGCGCTGCCGACACTGCGCTGAGCGTGCCTTACCTCGACGCCATCTTGTTCCTGCTCGGGATCTCGCGCCGCGAGGTGGAAGAGGCAGACCGCCAAGAGGACTCGGTCGCGTGACGGTCGTGGCCCAGGGCGAACAGGGAAAGCTCGCGGACAACCGCGGGCAGCGGCCCGCGTTGCGCGGCTGGCTCCACGTCGTCGCGTTCGTGGGTTGGCTGATCGGCGGACCCTTCCTCATCGCCGCCGGCCCCGATGCGGGGGCGAAGGCCGCGCTCTCCGTCTACGTCGTCGGCATGCTGGCCATGTTCGGCACGAGCGCGGCCTTCCATCGCATTCACTGGTCGGCGCGGGGCTGGCGCCGCATGCGCCGAGCGGACCACAGTGCGATTTTCGTGGGCATCGCCGGGACGTCCACGGCCGTCGCCGCTCTGGGGCTGACCGGTTGGGCGCGGGTGTTCCTG
Source organism: Acidimicrobiales bacterium (assembly GCA_035552395.1). GTDB lineage: Bacteria > Actinomycetota > Acidimicrobiia > Acidimicrobiales > RAAP-2 > Bog-473. Next base: position 40,065 of record DASZLL010000026.1, on the reverse strand, counting down.
CTCACGCTTGTCTGGGCGGGCGCCGCGGCGGGGATCGCGCTCCGTCAGATCTGGCTCGACGCGCCGCAGTGGGTCGTCGCCATCCCGTACGTGGTGGTGGGCTGGTGCCCCCTCGCGGTGGCGCCCCAGCTCGTACGAAGCGTGGGCTGGGGCGGGTTCTGGCTCATGCTGGCGGGGGGCTTTGCGTATACGGCCGGTGCGTTGGTCTACGCACGCAAATGGCCCAACCCATGGCCGCGCGTGTTCGGCTTCCACGAGGTCTTTCACGCCTGCACGCTCGTCGGTGCCGCGCTCTTCGCCTACCTCGTCGCGTACGTGGTGCTCCCGCGCTACTGACGCCACCTCAGCCGATCACGCCGTCGGACCGCAACGCGGAAAGCTCGTCGGCCCCGAGCCCGAGCTCGGCGGCGAGCACCTCGTCGGTGTGCTCGCCCAGCCACGGCACCCGCGCCTCTGGACCTTCGGCGACGTCGGCGAACTTCACCGGCAAACCCGGGATCAGCACGGGCTGCGCCACGCCGTCGCTGCGCGGGTGTTCCACCAGCATGTGACGCACGGCCAGATGGGGATCCGCCACGACCTCGTCGTCGGTTGCCACCGGCCCGGCCACCAGGCCGGCCGCGTTGAGGGCGTCGCTGGCGTCGCGCTTCGTCTTACCGGCGGCCCAGGACTCGATGGCCGGGCGGATGTCGGACTCCATGTGGTCGAGCCAGCCTTGTGGCGTGGCGAACCGAGGGTCGTCGGACCAATCCGGGCGGCCGATCGCCCCGGCCAGGTCGGGCCACTGGTGCGGGCGCAGGACCTGGAGCATGAACCACCCGTCCTTGGCCCGGAACCCGTGCAGGATGCCGGGCCACGGTGTCCCCATCGGCGCCCCCATGGACCAGAAGTTGGGGACGACGTCGAGGACGGCGACCATGGCGTCGAGCATCGCCACGTCCACCTGTTGGGCTCGCCCGGTGCGGTCCCGTTGGCGCAGCCCGGCCAGGGTGCCGATGACTGCGAAGAGCGCGGTGACGATGTCGCCGAGGCCCCCCATGGGCGCGCCGATCGGCGGCTGGTCGGTCGGGCGCTTGAACTCGTAGGCGCCGCTCATGGCCTCGACGATGGAGGCGAGGGCCGGCCAGCCGTCGTAGGGCGAGGTGGCGGCGCCGGCTTGCACCGGCCGCCCGAACCCCGAGATCGACAGATACACGACGCGCTCGTGCACCGCCGCGATGTCGGCGTACGCGAGGCCGAGCCGCTCGGCGGCGCCGGACCGGAAGTTCTCGGCCACGACGTCAAAGCGCGGGGCCAGGCGGAGGACCAGGTCACGTCCCGCCGGCTGCTTGAGGTCGATCACGACGGAGCGCTTGGAAAGGTTGTTGCGCAGGAACGTCGCGCCGACGCCGCGGCCGTCGGGGTCGGTCATCGCCGGCAGCGCGCTGCGGCCGAGATCCCCCGTCTTGGGGGCCTCCACCTTGACCACGTCGGCGCCGAGCCGGCCCAGCAACTGGGTGGCGTAGGGCAGAGCCTGCATCTGCTCGAGCGCCAGGACCCGCACGCCGTCGAGCGGCTTGCCCCAGTGTGCCGCCTCCGGGTTGACGACGTCGCCCAGCTTCACGCGAGGTCGAGGCCGAGCATCTCGATGGCGTTGCCACGCATGATGGCGTGGACGTCCTCGTCGCTCACGTGCTGCACCATCTGTTCGGCCACCGCCCGCGTGTCGGGCCAGGTGGAGTCGGTGTGCGGGTAGTCCGTCTCGAAGGTGATCCGGTCCGCGCCGATCACGCTCAGTGAGTCGAGCCCGTGCTGGTCGCGAAAGAAGCAGCCATAGACCTGACGTCGGAAATAGGTGGACGGCGGCTCCGGCACGATGTCCTTCACCCCGCCCCACGCCCGGTGCTCGCGCCAGACGTCGTCCGCCCGCTCGAGGATGTAGGGCAGCCACCCGATCTGCCCCTCGGAGTAGGCCAGCCGAAGCCGGGGAAAGCGCACCAGGACGCCCGAGAAGAGGAAGTCGGTCAAAGAGGCCATCGCGTTGCCAAAGCTCAGCGTGGCGGCGACGGCGACCGGCGCATCGGCCGAGGTGGCCGGCATCTTCGAGGACGAGCCGATGTGCATGCAGACCACCGTGGCGGTTTCCTCGCAGGCTGCGAAGAACGGGTCCCAGTAGCCGCTATGGATGCTGGGCAGCCCGAGATGGGGCGGGATCTCGCTGAAGCAGACGGCGCGCACGCCGCGGGTGGCGTTGCGGCGCACCTCCGTGGCCGCCATTGCGGCGTCCCACAGCGGGATGAGGCAGAGCGGCAGCAGCTTCCCGCCGCTGTCGCCGCACCACTCCTCGACCATGAAGTCGTTGTAGGCGACGACGCAGGCCTCGGCGAGCTGCTTGTCCTTCGCCTCGAGGAAGGTCTGCCCACAGAAGCGCGGGAAACTCGGGAAGCAGAGGCTGGCGTCGACCCAGTTCGCGTCGTTGTCGGCCATGCGAGCCTCCGGCTCGTAGCAGCCCGGGCGCATCTCGTCGTAGGTGATCGGCGACATGGTCATGTCGTCGCGGTCGAATCCGACGGCTGCGACATGGCGCTTGTTGATGTACACGAGGTCCTCGTACACCCAGCAGTCGGCCGGCGGGCCGTCGGGGTCGAAGGACTGGCGGTAGGTGCCGCCGCCCATGTGCTCCATTTCGCCGATGCCGCGCCGCTCCGACTTGGGACCACGGTCGCGAAAGCGTGCGGGCAACCAGGTCTGCCACAGGTGCGCCGGTTCCACGATGTGGTCGTCCACGCTGACGATCTTGGGCAACGGCGTGGTGCTGCCCAGACGAGGGGTCGCGTCGTCGATGAGGTCGGTCATGGCTGCTCCAGTGTGGCCGCGAACGGGATGAGGGGCGCAAGCGCCTCGAGCTGCGCCCGCACGTCGGGTGCGGCGGCGGCTCTGATCCGCAGCACCACCTCGTTGACGCCGAGCCCGGCGTAGTGCTCGAGCTTGCCCTGGTCGGCGATGGTGCCGAACGGGACCACGCTCAGTTGCCCCGGGTCGCGCCCGGCCGACTCCACCCGGGCACGCAGGCGGGGGAGGGCCTCGCCCAGCCCGCGACCACCGATCGGGATCCACCCGTCCGCCCACTCTGCGACCGCGCCAAAGACGGCATCGGTGGCCCCACCGCCGATCAGGGTGCGTACCCGTGGCCGCTGCACCGGCTTGGGCCAGGACCAGGTCGGCTCGAAGTCGACGAACTCGCCATGGAATTCAGCCTGCTCGTGCGACCAGATGGCCTCCATGGCGCGGACGTGCTCGCGGACCATGTCGTGGCGGCGGGCAAACACGACGCCATGGTCGGCGGCCTCGGCGCGGTTCCAGCCGTATCCCACGCCGAGGGTGACCCGGCCCCCCGAGAGGTGATCGAGGGTGGCCACCTGCTTGGCCAGGACGATGGGATCGTGCTGCGCGGCCAACAAGATGCCGGTCCCGAGCCCGATGCGGGTGGTCACGGCGGCTGCGGTCGCCAGCGCGACGAGCGGGTCGAGGCATCGCTTGTAGTCGTCGAGGCGCACACCCTCGACCAGCGCGGGTGGGAGGTCCTCGCGCACGGGGAGATGGGTGTGCTCCGGTACCCACACGGAGTCGAAGCCCAGCTCCTCGACCAGGGCGGCGAGCACGGTCGGTGCGACGTCGAGGTCGGTGAGGGCGGCGGTGATGCCCAGGCGCACGGTCAGATGGTCTTGCCGGCGAAGTCGGCCAGGGTGCCGTGGCGCGCGGCGCCGCCGAGCAATCGAGCGAACGCACCCTGTTCCCGGCGGTTGGCCTCGAGCACGGCATCGCGACGCGCCGCCCGCATCAGCGAGCTCATGGCGCGGGTGGCGGCGCGGGGGTGCGCGGCGACGCGCGCGGCCAGTTGGACCGTCTCGCCGAGGACGCGGTCGGCCTCGCACGAGCGCAGGGCGAGACCGAGCGCCACGAGCTCGTCGGCGCTGACCCAATCCGAGGTGAGCAGGATGCGCGCCGCCTGCTGCCAGCCCATGACGGCGGGAAACAAGAAGCTGCTGGCGGCCTCGGGCGGGACGCCCAGCTCGGCAAAGGGCGCACGCAGCCGGGCCTCGGCCGCAACGAGAACGAGGTCACAGTGGGCGAGCACGGTGAAGCCGAGCCCGACCGCCACGCCGTTGACCGCGGCAAGGAGCGGCACCGAGAGCTCGGTGAGGCAGTCGAGCAGGCCCGTGAAACCCTGGCCGGCGCCCTCTACGGCCGTGCCGGTGGCAATGGCCGCCATCTCGGCCAGGTCTTGGCCCGAGGTGAAGGCGCTGCCCCGGCCCGTCAACACCACTGCGCCGACCGTCTCGTCAGCATCGGCGGCCCGGAGCGCGGCCGAGACCTCGTGGTACATGGCGGTGTCGAACGCGTTGCGGACCTCGGGCCGGTTGAAGGCGATGACCCGGACGCCCGGCGCGGCATCATCGATCTCGATCCGTTGCGGCTGGGCCGCGGCTTCGACGGGCACTAACTCTTGCTCTTGTCGCTCGCGGCCATGCCGCCGGCTCGCTTGTCGGCCTCTGGGCTCATGCGTCGCTCCTCGTCAAAGTTCTCTGCCGCGCCCGACGCTACAGAGGCGCAGGGGAAACGACCCAACCGCATCGCTCGAGAGGATCACTTCGACCTCGGCAGCCCGAAGATCCGGTTCGGCGCCGGCCGCCAGGGCTGGGCCGGCGCGGCCTTGGCCATGATGCAGGTCAAGGCCATCTTTCCGTCCTGTTGCGGGGATGGGAAGTATCGCAACGACCGCCCCAAGATGGTGGCTCCAGCGTGAAGATCGTCGTCGACCGCAACCTGCGCCAGGGCCACGCCGCCTGCGGGGGCGAGGCGCCCGACGTGTTCTCGGTCTCAAAGCGGGGAGCTGACGGCCCTTGTGCCCGAGCCGCCCGAGGAGCTCCGCCCCGCGGTCGAGCTGGCGGTGAAGTACTGGCTGACCCATGCTCTGTCGATCATCGAGAACCAGGAGGACTGACTGACGATGCCCGCCTACCCACGTGCGGAGTTGGAAGAGATGGTGGAACGCTGGCTGGAGGTGAACCGCCAGGGCGAAGCGAAGCGCGACTGGCACCACATGGCCGACATGTACACCGTGGACGCGACCTACGGCTGGAACGTCGGCCCCAACGACGAGTTCATGGTGGTCGGGCGCGAGCAGATCCGCGAGGTCGCGCTCGGGTTCGAGATGGCGGGCCTCGAGGGCTGGACGTACCCGTACCAGAAGGTGCTCATTGACGAGGCCCAGGGCGAGGTCCTCGGTCTGTGGAAGCAGGTGGCCAACGCGACCCGGGCGGACGGCACCAACTACGAGATCGCGGGCCTGGGCGGGAGCTGGTTCCGCTACGGCGGGAATTTCCTGTGGTCCTGGCAGCGAGACTTCTTCGACGTGGGCAATGCGGGCGCGTTGTTCATGCAGATGATTCGGGACGGGACGCTGTTGCCCGGCATGCAGCAGCGCATGGAGCGCGCCATGTCGGGTGAGCGGCTGCCCGGCCACTACGCGCTCGGGGCGGCACCCGTGGGCTTGTGGGAGGTCCCCGAGGGGGCGTAAGGCGGGAAGGCGCGCCCGAGGGCGGTCGCGAGGTCGTGGCGGTGGTCGGCGTCGAGCCGTCCCCGCGCGCACAGCACCGTGGACAGGGCCTTCGGCCAGGTGACGAGGATCCCGTCGAGGGTGAAGGGGCGGGCGAACAGGTTCGTCTCGATCCCCGTGAAGCACAGTGCCGCCCTGACCGCGACGTTGGGCGGGAGGCGGCGCGCCACCTCGGCGCGCTGACGCTCGGCGGAGGCGATCAGGGCGGAACGGTCCCGGCGACCCACGTACAGCGCCTGGCGAGGCATGAACCAGCCGCGCCCGCTTCGTCGCTCGAGCCGGCCGTGGTAGTGCTTGGCGTCGATCACCCACACTCCTGACGGCACGATCGCCACGTGGTCGATGTTCGCCCGGCTGCCCGGGATGCGCCGGTCGTGGAGCAGCAGGCCACGGTCACCGACAGCGCGGTCGAGGAGGGCACCGACCCGCTCTTCGCCCTCGGCGCCCCAGGCCCAGGCTTCGGTCGAGCGCCTCGGTCCCGTGAGGAGCGCGACGAGCGGGGCGAGGCGCCCGAACACCTCGCGGCGGCGCCGGTCGTCGCGCCGGCGGAGCCGGGCGTAGCGAGCCCGCGCCGAAGCGCCCGGCGTGCCCCGGTCGAGGTCGTCTTGTGTTCTGTCGTCAGGTTTCGGTGGCACCTGGGCCTCCACTCGTTCTCCTGCTTCGGGCCGCACGCCGGCTCACACACGCCATCGGAAACGGAACGGTCGGCGGCGAAGACAACTTTCCCGGGGTAGACGAGCCTGCATGCGCGGGGACGAGAAGACCTCGGTCACCTGGGTGGCGCGGTTACCGCAGGCCGTTGACGTGCGAACCTGGCCGTTGTGAGGAGGACGCCCGCTGGCCTGGTTCTGGCCGTCGGCGCGCTCGTCTTGGCCACCGCAGTGGCCGGCTGTGCCCAGAACGGCGCCGCCAAGCGGGCGGACGGGGCGAGCCACCCGGCCAGGGTCACGACGACCGCCGCCGCACCGACCACGACGACCACCTCACTGCTTCCGGTGACCGATCCTCCGGTCGCTCTGATCGGCTGGACCCCCTGCAACGGGGACCTGCAATGCGGCAACCTGATCGTTCCGCTCAGCTATACGGACCCGGGCAACGGGCAGACCATCTCGATCGCCGTCGCCCGCCATCCGGCCGAGGTACCGGCCGACCGCGTCGGCTCGCTCGTGATCGACCCCGGTGGCCCCGGTGTCTCCGGTGTCGACGACATGTCCAACGAGTTGGGCACGCTCACGCCCGGACTGCTCGATGACTTCGACATCGTCATGTTCGACCCCCGTGGCGTGGACCGCAGCGATCCGGTCACGTGCGGCGAGGCGCCGGGTAGCCCGCCGACGCCGCTGCCCGACCCGGTGCCGACGACACCGAGTGCGCAGTCGGCGACCGTCGCCAGCTTCCGGCAGTACGCCGACGCCTGCCAGAAGGCCAGCGGCACCGTCCTGCCCTACGTCGGGACGGTCGACTCGGCGCGGGACATGGAGCGCCTGCGCATCGCGCTCGGGGACAGCGCGCTCAGCTACATGGGCCAGTCCTACGGCACCTTGCTCGGATTGACCTACGCGTCCATGTTCCCCACCCACGTGCGCGCCATGGTGCTCGACAGCGTGATCGATCCCGCGCTGACCCTGAACGAAATTACGGAGGGCCAGGCTGTCGGCTTCGAGGCCTCGCTTCAGTCGTTCTTCTCGTGGTGCGCGGGTACGAGCGCGTGCCCGTGGCACACGGGCACCGATCCGACGAGCACGTTGTTGGCACAGATCGCATCGAGTGTGGCCAATGCGGTCCCGGCCGGAGGCGGCCGCACGGCGGGGGCAGGCGAGCTCTACGACGCCCTGTTGGAGGGGCTGTACTCCCAGACGGACTGGCCCGACCTCGGTGCCGCGTTGGCGGCCGATGCCGCCGGCAACGGCGCTCAGGTCGTGACGATGTCGGATCAGTACAACCAGAACGGATCGTCCAACGGGGACGACGCGGCCGTCGCCATCGACTGCCTCGACCACCCGACCTCGCCTGACCTCGGGGCCTACGGATATCTGGCCGACTTGTTCAAGGCGTCGGCGCCCGTCTTCGGCCCTTTGCTCGCGTGGGGCGAAGCCTCGTGCGCCGTCTGGCCCGCGCCGCCGACTCGCCCAGTCGGGCCGATCAGCGCGCCCGGCTCACCGCCCATCCTCGTAGTCGGCACCACCGGTGACCCGGCCACCCCCTACGCCTGGGCGGTCAACGTGGCGCACGAGCTCAATCACGGGGTCCTCCTCACCCGCGACGGCGTGGACCACGTGGCGTACTTCTACAGCGCGTGCGTCCGGGGCTACGTCCAGACCTACTTCGTCTCTGGTACCGCACCCCCGGCGGGCACGATTTGCGCCTCGTAAGCAATGGCGGCGCGGTGCCCGCCGTCGCTGGTCAGCTGCTGGTGAACCGGTAACTCCCGGATCCGACCTCGAGCACGGCCAGGCCGTCGCCGACTGAGCGCACCACCACGCCGGGCGACGCGTGGGCGGCGACGCCACCCTCGCGTACGTGCGCCGCCGAGGTCGCCGGAAGGTGCACCATCGCAGTCATATTCGCCGGCATCGTGAGATCAAGCGTGATCCCGCGGCCGGCCCGTTGCCAGGCGACCGCGACCGGGCCGGCGACCGTCGGCGCCGAGCCCGACGCCCGGCGAAGACCCCGCCGCGGCGGCGCGACGCTGAGCCTCGTCGTCCCGTCGGGATTGGGCGTCCTGAAGGAGACCCCGAGCAGCGTCTCTTGCATGGCGACGAGCGCGGACGAGCCCCAGCCGTGCGACATGGAGTCGCCGATCAGGTCGCTCGGTGACCAGACCTCCCAGGTGAAGGTCCCTCCCGTGGCGACGATGTGGGCCCATCCGGGGGTGGAACGGTCGGTCAGCGTCTGCACCACGGCGTCGGGCCGGCCCGCCGCGGCCAGCCCGCGGAGGAGCTCGAGGCCATGGTTCGGACCGAGGTGGACTCCCAGGCTCGCCACGTAGGCGCCGGCGCGCGCCACGTCCGCTGCCGGTACCACGCCGTACGCCAGGGCGAGCGCGTTCGCCTCCTGCGAGGCGGAGCTGCTCTGCGCCCCGCCGGCCAGGACGCCGTCGACATAGACACCGTCGCTTCGTCGCAGGTTCGCGTTGATGGAATCGGTGAGCTGTCTGGCCCGGTCCTGCCAGAGCAACGTGCCGCCATGGTCGCCGGCTATCTCCGCGAGCTGGGCGACCCGGTTGAACGCATTGACGGCCAGCACGTTGCTCGCGGTGTCCGTCACGACCGAGAGGTCGTAGCCGTAGACCGGATCCCCGTTGCTCTGGTCGGCGAGGCCGTAGAGGAGGCCGTTCGCCTGCTGGGCCGACCACAGCCACGCCGCTACCTTCGTCACCGAGGAATAGAAGAGGATCGCCGTCGCCCGGTCGCCGGTCGACGCGTAGTAGCGCCACACCCACTCGGGATAGCGGGCGGTAAACGTTCCGAAGGAGCGAGCCCCGTCGTCGTTCGGGTACACCGCGTTGACGCGCCCGTCGGGCCAGTAGCGGCGTTGCCCGCGCAGGACGTCGCGCAGGGCCTGCCACGTGAGGTTCTGGTCGCCGTAGGCGCGCATCACCCCCTCCGACTCGTTGGCGGCGTCCCAGACGAACTGCCCCTTTTCCCGTGTCGGGGTGTCGACGAATTGCTCCTGGCTGCAGTAGAGACACGAACGGGCGTTCAGTTTCCAGACGGCGTCGAGGGTGTGGTTCCCGCTCGAAAAGGTCGCCATCGACACGTTGGGCATCGCCGCATGCCGGGCGATCGCCGCGAGGTGGATGGCACCCATGGACTGGCCCGGATTGTCGACCTGGAGATAGCGGAACCCGCAATAGGTGAAGCCCTCGAAGGTTTGGGGGCCATCTCCCATGATGTAGGAGAACGACAGGTTCGACCCCTGCGTCCCGTGCAGGGTGGAGACCTGCCCGTCTGGATCGAGCAGGTAGCCGACCCGCCCGGTCACCGTCCGCCCCGAGTCTCCGCAGGGGAACTCGACGAGGGGGCGCGCCGCGTAGACGGCACCGAAGTCCGCCACCACCGCGCCGCTCGCCAGTGCGTGAACGCGCACGGGGGACACCTGATGTTCTGCTATCCGCGTGCGCTGCGGGACCATCCCGGTGAACGGCGCCGTGCCCGCCGGACCGAGAACCGTGGCCTCGGCCCAGTCTTCGTCGTCGAAACCGGGATCGGACCAACCCCGTGGGTGCGCCCGCCCGTCGACCCATTCGACGAAGTCGCCACCATCTGAATTGCGCAGCGGCGACGGCAGCCACTCGGCGGGGAGTTCGCGCCAGGTGCCGTCGGATCCGGAAACGAAGCGGCGCCCGTCCCGGTACCAGAGCGACAGCTGGACCAGGAGGCCGGGCGACGAAGCGGGGCGGCCCTGGCCGCCGCCATACCACCGGTGCAGTACACCGAGCGCGTTGGGGCGACCGGTGCGGACCGCGCGCGTGACGTCAACCGCTCGGGCGTATTGCTCGTCGGGGTAGGAGAAGCTCGGCCAGGCATCGACCGCGTGCCCGTTGAGGTACAACCGGTAGGTGTGGGCGGCCGACGTGTACACCGTGGCGCGTTGGAGCGTGCCCGCAGGCGGTGTCAGCGTGCTGCGGAGATACGTGACGCGGTCAGGCTGTGCCGACGCGGCCGCCGGCCTGAGCCACTGCGCCTTCCAGTCCGCCATCCGCAACGACGTGCTGAAGGCCATGGGAGCCGACACCGGTCCCCACCGTCCCGCATTGTCCCGCGCCCGGACGGTCCACTCGTAGGCGGCGTCGCCGTCGAGGGTGGCACCCCCGTACAGCACGAACGCCTGCTGCGCGGTCGACACGGTCCCGCTGTCCCAGACCCGACCCTTGTGACCAGCGTCCCTGCGGCGCACGGCGATCCGGTACGCGGTCTGCCTCGCGCCACGCCCCGTTGCCCGCAGCGTCCAGGCGAACTGGCAGTCGTCCGGGTCGATCCCCACGGCGGCGGTGAGGCCGCTGACGGTGAGGGACCCGGCCCGCAGGGATCCGCGCGGAGCCGCCGCGGACGGCCCAACTTCTCCCAGCGACCGCGCCGGGCGCGCCGAGGCGCCAGCGGGCGCGGAGCCATCGACCACGGCACCGGCAGCGACGGCCGACGCCGAGAGCGCCATGCCCGAACCGAGGAAGGTACGGCGCCCGAACGAGGAGCGGCCGTCGCTCATCCGACCCTCATCACTGCGCCGGTGGCTTCGTCGCAGAACACCACGGCGCCGCCCGTCGTCACGGCGATGCCCGTGGGGATGCCCATCCGGGTGAGCACCCAGCGGGTCCCGTCGCCCGAACCGGCGGCCGTCTTCACGGGAAGCGCGCCGGCCACCGTGTAGAGATCGCCCGCGGCCATAACCCGGCCGAACTGAGTCGCCGATTGGGCCGGGACGACCCGGATGACGTGCATGAACCCGTCGCTCAGCACGAGTGCACCGGTGGGACCGAGCGCAATGCCCCGAGGGTCGTTGAGCTCGGCCCCGACACTCGTGGCCGAGAGCCCGTCGGCGACGTAGGACCCGTAGCTCCCGGTCCCGCCGACGACGACGCCGATGTCCCCGGCGCCGACGGCAGTGCCGTAGTACGTACCGCTGTGCTCCGTGGCCAACAGCACCGACTGGTCACCCCGGTCGGCCACCAGAAGGTCGCCGGCGAAGTCGACCGCAACCGCCACGGGGTCGAACAATTGCGCGGTCGCCAGCGGCCCCCCCTGCCCCGCACTGCCGCAGACCCCGGTGCCGGCGATGGTGTAGAGGTGATCGCGCTCGACCGGCTGACCGAGGATTTCGCCGTCGGCCTCGGGCACCACCCGGATTTTGCAGTTGGCCGTGTCGGCGATGAACAGGTCGCCACTTCGGTCGACCGCGACCCCCGTGGGCTCGTCCAGCCGGCCCGACGTGGCCATGCCCCCGTCGCCGCTGTCGCCTGCCTTCCCGGAGCCGGCCACGAGGGCGATGATGCCGGAAGGCTCGATCACCTGAATCCGCTGCTCGTTCGCCTCGGCGACATAGACGTCTCCGGTCACGTCCACGGCCAGTCCGGTGGGGTGTCCGATCGATGCATCCCCGCAGTGGCCGCCGGCAATGGTGCGCGCGTGCCCAGCCGAAACGGCCCCACCGTAGGAATGGCCGGAGTGCGCGGCGACGATCAGGACGCGACAGTGTCCCGTGTCGGCCACGAATACATCTCCAGCGCTGTCCGTCGCCAGCGCCCCCGGGGAATCGAGCGTGCCCGGGCCGAGCACGCTGCGCACCGCGGGCACCGCAGCGTCCGCAACCGAAGCACCATTCGATGCTGCGATGACGGCCAACGACGCCACCGACGCCACCACGCCAAGTATCCGTCCCCGTTGTCCTCGGCGCCGCACGGGCCACATCTTGCCGGTCGACGGCCGTGGCCGCCCGTTCACCTCGTCCGCCGCCCGCATAGGGTGCGTGAGATTGCACCCGAGAGACGAAAGGGGTTCACTGTGGCAGTACCCGACGAGGCGCTCACCGCCGGCAACGTCATCCTCAGCAGCGCCGACGGCGCGCCGATCAACGCCTACCAAGCCCGGCCCGCCGGTGACGGCCCGTTCGGCGGCGTTTTCGTGATTCACCACCTGCCCGGCTGGGACTCTGGGTCAAAGGAGATCACCCGGCGATTCGCGGCAGAGGGTTACAACGCCATCTGCCCCAACCTCTACGCCCGCCAAGGGCTCGATGTGGATCCGGACGACGCCGCGGCCGCCACTCGTGAAGCCGGCGGCGTGACCGATGAGCAGTTCGTCAGCGACGCCAAGGTCACCGTCGAGGCCCTCCGTGCGCTCCCGACCTCGAACGGCAAGGTCGGCGTTATCGGCTACTGCTCCGGCGGACGCCACGCGTTCCTCACCGCGGTGAGCCTTCCCGTCGACGCCGCGGTCGATTGCTACGGCGCGTTCGTGACGGGGGCGGTGCCCGACGGCTTCCCGCTCAAGGTGAAGCCCTTGGTCGGTCGAGCGGGCGACCTCCACTGCCCGCTGCTCGGCCTCTTCGGCAACGACGATCAGTTCCCCAGCCCCGAGCAGGTCGACGAGCTGGAGGCGGCGCTCAAGGACGCGGGCAAGACGTACGAATTCCATCGCTATGACGGCGCCGGTCACGCCTTCTTCTCGGTCGACCGACCGGCCTACCGGCCCGAGGCTGCCGTCGACGGCTGGCAGCGCATCTTCGAATTCTTCGGCACCTACCTGGAGGTCTGACCATGTGCTCCTACCTCACCGTTCCCACCGACATCTCCGGCAGCGCGAAAGGCGCCCAGGGTTGGTTCAACGTCACTTCGGCGCAGGTGTACTTCGACCATCCGTTCCATGCGCCCTTTGATCACACGTTGAATATCGACTTCACCGACCCGGCCAAAGGACCAGGCGCTCGAGTGGCCGTCGAGCTCAGTGCGGAGTCAGCGCGCCGCCTGGTCGCCAGCATCAGCGAGGCGCTTGCCGCTGCCGGGGCCGCCACTTGACCTCGCCGACCGGTCCGGCGGCCGGCGTCCACCTGCCCTGGGCCCGGGTGCCCGACGCGGTGAAGGCGTGGGCCTCTTCGCTCGGTGGCGGTGTGCCCATCGAAGTGCGCGATTTGTCCGGCGGGTTCTCGCCGGGCGCCGCGGCGCGGCTCGAATGCCCGCGGGGCGCCGTGTTCGTCAAGGCAGTGGGCGCGGAGCTCAACGCTGAGTCGCCGCTGCTCCACCGGCGTGAGGCGGTCGTCTCGGCCGCGCTCCCCGCATCGTCGGCGTTCCCGGTGCTACGCGAGACGTACGACGACGGGGCGTGGGTGGCGCTGGCCTTCGAGGCCATCGAGGGCGGGCTCCCGCAGCATCCCTGGGAGCGGGCCGAGCTTGCGGCGGTGCTTCGAGCCCTCGAAGAGGTTCACGACACGCTCACGCCCAGTCCGGCCCCCCACCTCGAGCCGGCCGCGCTCCACTTCCAGCCGCTGTTCGGCGGCTGGGCCGAGTTGGCCGGATCATCCGCTCCATCCGAACTCGACCCTTGGTGTGCCGCGCACCTGTCGCGTCTCGCCGAGCTCGAGGCGCGTTGGCCAACCGCAATCGAGGGGCCGACCCTGGTCCACGGGGACATTCGGTCGGACAACATCCTCCTGGGTCCGGCGGGCCCCGTTTTCGTCGACTGGCCGCACGCCGCCGTAGGGACGGCCGTGTTCGACCTCGTGGCCTGGGCGCCGTCGGTCGTCTTGGAGGGAGGTCCCCAGCCCGAAGAGCTCCTGGCCGGGCACCGACCCTCCCGGAAGGCCGACCACGATGTCATCACGGCGCTGCTGGCGGCGGTCAGTGGGTTCTTCGTGTCGCACTCGCTCCGGCCGCCCCCGCCCGGGCTTCCGACACTCCGGCGGTTCCAGGCAGCTCAAGGGGAGGTCGCCGTGGCCTGGCTGCGCCGGCGCATGACTGGATAGCTTTCGGGCATGCGCTTTGGACTGCAGATCCCCAACTTCATTGATGGCGCGCCGGGCGCGCTCTTCGATGAGGTCGTTGAACGGGCGAGCGCAGCAGAGGAGTCCGGGTACGACTCGGTGTGGGTCATGGACCACTTCTTCCAGCTTCCGCCGATGGGCGGACCCTCCCAACCGATGCTCGACGCGTACACGTTGCTCGGGGCGCTCGCCGCGCGCACCTCCGAGATACGCCTTGGCGCTCTGGTGTCCGGTGTGACCTACCGCAATCCCGCGCATCTGGCCAAGATCGTCACGACTCTCGACGTGATCAGTGCCGGCCGGGCCATCCTTGGCATCGGCGCCGCCTGGTACGACGTCGAGCACGACGGTTTGGGCTTCGACTTTCCGCCCGCAGGCGAGCGGCTCGACCGCCTGGAGGAAGCACTCCAGATCTGTCGGGCCATGTTTGCCGGCACGGCGCCATCGTTCGAAGGCACCTACTACCGCACGCACGAAGCCCACAACATCCCCCCTCCGGTCCAGCGCGGCGGGCCGTCGATCCTCGTGGGCGGCGGTGGCGAAAAGAGGACGCTGCGCCTGGTGGCCCAGTACGCGGACATGTGCAACCTTTTTGGCGACGCCGCGACCATCGCGCACAAGGTCGACGTCCTGCACCGACACTGCGATGCCATCGGCCGCGACCCTTCCGAGATCACCATCAGCCGCCTCGCCACCCTGGTGCTGACCGAGAACGAGCAGGAGACGGTGGCTACCACGGACTTCCTGCGGCAGGTCACCGGCGAGGAGCCCTCGGGGTCGAACGTCGGGACGTCCGACGAGCTCGTGGCCCAGGTCGACGAGCTCGCCGCCTCGGGCGTCGACTACTTCATCTTCAACATGCCCACCGGCACCGCCGACACGGTGCGCCGCGTGGGTGACGCGCTCGTGGCTCGCTTCGCCGACTGACGGCGCCGTATTGGTCAGCCGCTTGAGCGGCTTCCTCTTTGGCGTCGTACGTCATGTAGCGCGGTCTGCGCGGCTCCGAGACCGCACATGCCGTGTACGCCACCGCCCGGCGGCGTGGCCGCGGAGCAGAGGTAGACGCCACGGAGCGCGGTGCGGTAGGGGTTCCACCGAACGGTTGGGCGGAAGACCATCTGGCGGAGTGTCGCGGCTCCCGCACTGATGTCGCCGCCGACGTAGCTCGGGTTGTGTGCTTCAGTGGCGGTCGCGGTCGACGTTGCACGGGCGAGCACGAGGTCGCGAAACCCGGGAGCGAAGCGCTCGATCTGCGCCTCGATGCGATCGGCCATGTCCACGTCAGAGCCGTTCGGGACGTGGCAATAGGCCCACAGGGTGTGGTGGCCCTTGGGGGCGCGTCCGGGATCGACCACGCATGGCTGCGCCACCAGGCAAAAGGGGCGTTCCGGGTGCCGTCCCGAGTTGACATCAGCCTCACTCAGCGCGACCTCTTCGAAGGTGCCGCCAACGTGGACGGTGACAGTGTCTCGACAAGTTGGCGCCGCCCACGGCACTGGTCCATCGAGTGCCCAGTCGACCTTGCACACGCCAGGCCCGTAGCGATAGCGCGACAGCGCCCGCGCGTATTGCGATGGGAGACGGTCGCCGGCGAGATCGAGCAACTGGCGCGGCGTCACGTCGAGGACGACGGTCGGTGCCGGCGGAAGGTCGTCCAGGTTCTTGACACGGCAATTCGTCTCGACGCGACCGTCGAGGGACGTGAGCTCCGTCACCAGGGCGTCGACGATCGCGGCACTCCCACCCTCGACGACGGGCCAGCCGTAACGATGCGCCAGGGTCCCGAACAGGCGTGGAAAGGCACCCGAGAGCGGTGCACTGAGCGGCAGCATCGAGTGCGCGGCGGCGCCGGCAATCAAGGCGCGCGCTTCGTCGGTCCGGAATCGGCTCGCCGTCGCCTGGGCCGAGGACAAGGCGCGCAGCCCGAATTCGGCCGCCGCGATCGGGTGGCGCGGCACGGAGCGCATGGAGCCGAGGAAGACGGGCAGAATCTTGTCCGCATCTCGCACGAGCGAATCGAACGTGCGCGCGTAGGCCTGCCCGTCGACCCCGAGCGACGCGGCCACGTCGGCAACGGTCCCGCCGACACCGGCGGCTCGGCCGCCGTCGAGAGGGTGGGCGAAGGCCACGGCGGGAGTGAGCAGGCGCACCCCGCGAGACGGCAGATCGATGTCACGGAACGCCGGCGAGGCCAGGAGGAGTGGGTGGACGGCCGAGCAGACGTCGTGGAGGAAGCCCGGAAGCGTCAGTCCGCTGGTGCGGCAGCCGCCGCCAGCCTCTGGGGCCGCTTCATAGACGTCGACCCTCAGTCCTGCGCGGGCGAGAGTAACGGCCGCGACGAGCCCGTTTGGTCCGGCTCCGACCACAATCGCATCGGCTCGCCTCATCCGCGTCTCACAGTTCGACCGTCACGCCTTCCTCGGCCGCGGTGACCGGCAGGCCGCATTCGGCGAATCGGCCCACCGTGTGCTCGACCTCGGTGTCCGTGCGCTCCGGGCGATGATGGAAGAGCACGACGCGTCGTGCACCGGCTCGCTCGCCGAGTCGCACGGCGTATTCGGCTGCCGCGTGCCCGAACGAGCCTTCGGATGCCACCTCTTCCGCGCGCAGGTGGGAATCATGGATCAGGAGATCGACGCCGCTCGCCAACTCGAGCGCGCGCTCGTGGTACACGCCGAGGTTCTCGGGACCTGCCCCGAGTGCCGTCGGACAGTGGTCGGGGATGTAGGCCATGGACGTGCGACCGTCACTCACGCGAAACCCCACGGTGTGCCCACCCTTATGCGGCACGTCCCTGGCCACAACCGAGAACCCCTCGGACTCGAAGGCGCCGTCGGGAACGAAGCCGAAGTCCCAGTCGCCCCGCAGCTGCCTGGGGCCGATCGGGAAGAACGGTGGGGACATCATGCGGGCCAGGAGGTCCGATGCGCCCGTTTCATCGTCCGCCGGGAGCAGGAGGGAGACTCTTGATCCGACGCGGTCGCCGGAGGGGAAGAAAGGCAGACCTTGCACGTGGTCCCAGTGCAAGTGCGTCAGGAGAAGCGAGCCCTGGAAAGGGCGCTCGCCGAGTAGCTCTTGCACCCGTCGGAGGCCAGTTCCGGCGTCGAGGAGCAGTGACGGACCGGCAGCGTCGTCATGTGACACCGCGACGCATGAGGTGTTTCCGCCGTAGCGGACGAAGTCGGAACCGGTTGCCGGCGTTGACCCCCGGGTCCCGCAGAAGGTCACGCGCACGGAATCAGTCTCGCGCGGCGTCCTCGCGGCGATGACCCGCTGACAGCTCTTCGAGATGCGAGCGTTCGATGAGTTCCGCGTCGAACATGGCCACTCGACAGGGCGTCACTGCGATGTTGCTCGAGGTGCGCATTCCTCCCTCGAGGTGTGCCCGCTCTCCGAGGAAAGCGCCCGGGCCGTATTCCGCGAGGCGTTCGCCGCCACGTTCGACTCTCACAATGCCGTCGAGGATCAGCAAGACCTCGGTGCCCGGATCGCCTTCCTGCACCAGGGTCGTCCCAGCTGGGAACCGATCGATGCGTCGCTTGCCACCACCTTGCATCAGCTGAGCCGACAGCGACGTCTCGAGGGCCGACTCAACCGCTGAGACCAGGGCCTCGGAGTCTTCGTCACCCCAAGGACTGTGCTTGCCGAAGGACTTGCGGTACCAATCCTTGAAGTCCGTCAGGCCCGACTTGTGCGAGAGCTTGTTGTCGTCGCCGTATACCCAATGGCGAGGGAATTTGCTCGCTCCGATGAGCGCGTGGTCCGACCGACCGTCCGCGTGGAGGGTAAGCGAGAGTGTCGTCCACACCAGTGGCGCCTGCCACTGCACGAAGGGCTTGCGGCGCACCGGGCGTGGGGCGGGGACGCCCGTACGCCCTCCGCATGTCTGGACGAATCGCACCCAGCCGTCTCCATGCTCGGGATCTCGTTGGATCGTAGGCAGCTGGACGGCCTGGAAGCGGTGCTTGACCGCCTTCAGGTTCACGAGGGTCGTCCCCATGAGCCCGCGTCCCAAGTAGCCGGAGTCGACGATCCGTCCGGTGCCGTCCACGGAGATGAAGGCCCGGAGCTCGTTGGCGAAGCGAAAGCGGTCTTCATCGCGCAGACGGTCCACGTCCATACCCTCCGCCGGCGGTGGAGCGTCGTAGTGCGTGATGCCGGAATCGAAAGCCAGTCGTTGGGCGCCTTCGATCGCCTCGGTGGGTATCCACGACAACGAGGTGGCGACCGCTTCTTGGCGGGTAGCCGTGTCCGTACTCATAGAACCAGCGTGTACCAGGGACCGGGGAATGACGAGTGTGGTGACAGGCGTTCAAGGGTGTGCCTAGCACCACCGTTGCCGGGAGGATCCCCACCTGTTCGCCCGCCCCTAAGTGTGTGAGAACTGAAGCAATGGTTGACGACGTGGGTGGGACCGGCACGATCTCTGTGCTCTTGGCCGATGACAACTTGATCGTGCGTGAAGGAGTCCGCGCGTTGATCGAGCGTCACAAGGACCTGCGCATCGTCGGGGTAGCGGCCGACTATGACGAGGTCGTGCAGGGGGCCATGGAGTTGGAACCTCAGGTCCTTGTCACGGACATCCGCATGCCCCCTGCCTTTCACCGCGAGGGCATCGACGCCGCCAAGGAGGTCCGCAAGCGCCATCCCGGAACCGGAGTGGTGATCCTTTCTCAGTACGACGACCCCGAGTACGCCGTCTCGCTGCTGGCAGAGGGATCGGCTGGCTATGGCTATCTCTTAAAGGACCACATCGCGCAGGGCGACCAACTCGTCGACGCCATCCGGGCGGTCGCGAGCGGCGGCAACGCGCTTGACCCCGCGATCGTCGATGCGCTCGTACGGCCGGTCACGAGCCACGGCGGGCTTTCAGCGGCCGAGGAGGCGTTGCTCGCTATGGTTGCCGAGGGCAAGCCGATCAAGGCCATCGCCGTCGCGCGGGGTTTGCCGCCCGAGGCTGTCGACGCTGAAGTCGAGGCGGTGTTCGTCAAGTTGGCCGAGGGCGTGTCTGCAGGGACCGACGGTGCGCTGCAACGGCTCCGCCTCCTCCACCAGGCGATCGTGGACCGGGAGGAGCAGGGCGAGACGCTGTCGCGACTTCTCCCCGGGGGCCTGGCCGAAAAGCTTCGCCGTGACGGCCGGCGAATCGGCGAGACCGAACGGGTCACCGTGACCGTGCTCATGAGCGACATCCGCTCCTATTCGAGCATTGCCGAACACGCCGATCCCAGCCAGTTGGCTGGACAGCTCAACATCCACCGGGCCGCGATGAACGGTGCCATTCTCGGGGAGAATGGCACCGTCATGCAGTTTGTGGGCGATGCCGTCATGGCGGTGTTCGGCGCTCCTTTCGAGCAGGCGGACCACGCCGACAGAGCGGTAGCTGCCGCGCGGGCCATGCACGAGAACCAGCAAGTCATCAACGACCGGTGGCGGGTGGAGGGCCTCCCACCCTTCGGTCTCGGGCTCGGGCTGTCGACTGGCGAAGCCGCCGCGGCATTGCTGGGTTCCGAGGAGCGCCTGGAATACACCCTCGTCGGCGACACGGTGAACATGTCCCAACGGCTTCAGCAGCTGGCGGATGCGGGTGAGACGGTGGTCTCCCAGGGGACGGTCGAGGCCTGGCAATCGCCTTGGCCGACCGTCGCTCTGCCACCTCAGCTGGTGAAGGGCCGCGACACCCCTGTCGTTGCATACAAACTATTGGGAGGCGCTTGCCCAGGCGGTGGCGCGACGAAAGAAGGAAACTGACATGGATGCCTTGGTCGTAGACAAGGTTCGCAAGACCTTCGAGGCGGAAAACGCACCAGTTCGAGCCTTACGGGGCGCCAATCTGGTCGTGCCTGCGGGAGACTTCATTGCCTTGATGGGCCCTTCCGGTTGCGGGAAGTCGACCCTGCTCAACCTGATCGCCGGACTCGACATCGCAGACGAGGGGACGATAACCGTGGCGGGCGAGCTGGTCACGGGGCGGAGCGAAGACGAGCTCTCGCAAATGCGACGGCGCCACATCGGCATCGTCTTTCAGTTCTTCAATCTCCTCGAAGGGATGACGGTATTGGAGAACGTCGCCCTCCCGGCTGTGATCGCAGGACGGAAACGCAAGATGGCGGAAAGTCGGGCTCGTGACCTCCTCGACCTCCTCGGCATCGGTGACAAGGCATCGACCGTGCCGGGCATGCTCTCGGGCGGGCAGCGCCAACGGCTGGCGATCGCGCGCGCCTTGGCCAATGAGCCCACCCTGCTTTTGGCGGATGAGCCCACTGGCGCGTTGGACTCCGAAGGCGGACAGGAAGTCATTGAGCTCTTGAGCAGGCTCCACGCGGGCGGACAGACCATCCTTCTGGTCACCCACGATCCGGAGGTCGCGTCGGCCGCCGCACGGATCGTTCGAATGCGGGACGGACGGATCGAGGTCGCCGAGCACGCGGACCGGCCGGTCGCCGCGCAGTCCTGAGCAGAACGAAGAAAGGCAATGTCTGCGAGCGTGCCGGGTGATGTGAGGTTGGAGGTGGCGGAGCCGCCGGTCGTCGATTCCGGGACCGGCGCGCCCGCCGTCGGATGGTTCCGGGTTCTCCATGTCCTGTTGCTGGGACTGACCGTCGCCGGTGTGGTTGTCGGCGCTCGCATCTTCGTGCCGGGCGGCATGTCGCCGGTCGACGGTGTCGCCTTCGGTCTGACCCTCGTCTGGGCCCTTGTCGGAATCGTCGACACGCGGGTGCGGGAACGCACCGGGAGCACCCTGTCGCCGTTCCATCTTCTCGCTGCGATCGACGCGCTTGTCGCCATGGTGGCCCTGACCGCCGGTCGTCAGGCGGAGACCGTGCACTCGTCCGCCGGCGCCCGTGACGTCGCGACCCTGGCCGCCGTCCTCGTTACGGCGATTTCGTTCCACTTCC
This sequence comes from Acidimicrobiales bacterium, assembly GCA_035552395.1. Lineage (GTDB taxonomy): Bacteria > Actinomycetota > Acidimicrobiia > Acidimicrobiales > RAAP-2 > Bog-473. The sequence continues at coordinate 19,092 of DASZLL010000026.1, read as the reverse complement.
TGCTCGCCCTTCCCGACGGCCGCCTCCACGACTCAGTTCGGCGCGGCGCCGTGGAGGTCGTCTACGTGGCCGCTGTCGGAGTCGGCCTCGCGCTCGTTGTCACGCATCATCCCTTCAGCGTCGCCGACGGCGCTGTCAGCTGGACGATCGCGACCGTGCTGGCGCTTGCTCCCATGCGGGCCCGGTACGTCGCTTCCATCGGCTACCGGCGCGAACGCTTGCAGTGGTTCGGCATCGGCGTGACCCTGGCCGTGATGGTCGCGCTCGCGGCGACCGTGCTGCACCTGCTCGTCGGGTGGCCCGGACCACTTGGCGCCGTTGCCGCCGCTGGGACGGTCCTGATCCCGCTGGGACTCTTGGCCAGCGAGAGCCGTCGGCTGGCGCCTCATGGCAGTCGGGGCCTCGTGCAGGTCCTCGCGGTCTTGGGCTTCGTGGTTGTCGTGTCGGCCATCTACCTCGTCTTGGTGCTCGGTCTGGGCCATGCCCCGAAGACCACGGGCGACAAGGAGGTTCTCGCCCTCTCCATGGTGGCATCGGGTGTGGCAGCACTGATCTTCGTCCCTGTCCGCGAGAGGTTCCTGCAGTCCTCGACCCGCTTTGTCTACGGAGCCCGTGAGGCTCCAGACGAGGTGCTTCGAACCTTCGGCAGCAGGCTGACCCGGGCGATTCCCATGGACGAGCTGCTGTTGCAGCTGACCGAGTCGTTGCGAAAGACGATGACGCTGACCAGCGCGGAGGTCTTCACCGGCGCGGGCGAGGTGCTCGAACGCACGGCCTCGGTGCCGGACCTCGGATCGGGTTCGATCGTCGTCACGCCACGGGAGCGACCCGTGGTCACCCGGGCGGGAGTCTCGGGAACCGCGTGGGCTTCGATCTGGCTCCCCGCCCTGCTCGCCGGCCGCGAGAAGGAGCAGATACGGGTCGCTCCGGTCAGTCATGCCGGAGAACTCCTCGGACTCATCGTCGTCGAGCGATCATCCCAGGCGAGTGGGTTCTCCGAGGACGACGACCGCGTCCTCTCGGACCTGGCTCGGCAGGTGGGCCTGGCCCTTCACAACTCCCAGCTCGACACCGCGCTCCAGACGACCTTGGACGAGGTCCGTAAGCAAGCGGATGCGCTCCGAGAGTCGAGAGCTCGCATCGTCGCGAGTGGCGATGCCGAACGGCGTCGCATTGAGCGGAACCTGCACGATGGCGCACAACAGCACCTCGTTGCCCTCGCGGTCAACCTGCGTCTCGCCCGGGACATCATCGTCGACGATGTCGATGCAGGTCTCGAGATGCTCGACGGTCTCGCCGGCGAGGTCCAGGAAACGATTCAGGAGCTGCGCCAGCTGGCGCATGGGATCTATCCCCCCTTGCTCGTCGACAGCGGATTGGTCGAGGCGCTCCGGGCCGCGGCGAACCGGAGCCCCCTGCCAGTCGACATCTCGACTGACGGGATCGGCCGGTACCCGTCCGAGACCGAAGCAGCGGTGTACTTCTGCTGCCTGGAGGCACTGCAAAACGCCGCCAAGCACGCCCCGGACGCCCGCGTGGAGCTGCGTCTCTGGGAAGAGGCAGGCGGGCTCCTGTTCACCGTTGCCGACGACGGCCCCGGCTTCGATCCGGACCGGGCACAAAAGGGTCACGGCTACGTGAACATGGCGGACCGGTTGGGCGCGATCGGCGGCACGGTGCGGTGGGAGTCCGAGATCGGCAAGGGCTCAGTCGTACGCGGTTCGGTGCCCCTCGTCTGAGCAGGACTTAAACCGAGGTGAACCCCTGCACATCGCGCTCCTCCCAGAGTTGCCGAAGCGTGTCGGCCGCAAGGTGTTCCTTGTTGAGGTAGGCGCGGGCCCCGCTGGTGGCCACCTCGGGAGGAAGGTCGCCGGCGTCGTAGGTGGAGCAGAGGACGACGACGACGCCGGGTTGTCTGGCGACGAGGGCACGGGTCGCCTCGATCCCGTTCATCTCAGGCATGTTGATGTCCATAAGGACGAGGGCTGGCTTCAGTTGCTCCGCCATCGTGACGGCTTCGTTTCCGTTGGCCGCTTCGCCGACCAGTTCGAATTCAGTGGTCCGGCGGAGGACGGCCTTCATGGCCGCCCGGAAGGGCGCCTGATCGTCGACGATCAGGACCGGAAGGCGTTCACTCACCTCTCCATTTTCGCGCCGGCACTGCGGTCATGGCCCTGGTGGTGCCACACGGCGGGAGGTGGTGGTGTCACCCTGCCCCCGGGTCGCTCAAATAGACGAGGACGGCCTTGACCCGGCGGTTGACGTCGCGCTCCTCGCTCAGCCCGAGTTTGGAAAAGATGGAGTTTGTATGCTTCTCCACCGCCCGCTCCGACACCTGTAACGAGGCCGCGATGGCGGCATTGCTCTTGCCGGTGGCCATCTCCCCCAAGATCTCCGATTCCCTCGGTGTCAGCCAGGAGAGGTCGGACTTCCGCCTCGAGGATTTTGCTTGAATGAGCTCATCGACGATCTGGGGATCGATCATGGAACCCCCCTGGGCAACAATGCGGATGGCCTGGGCGAGCTCGTCGGCGCCGGCGACCTGCTCTTTCAGCAGATAGGCGCGACCGGCAGACCCGGTCTCGAGAAGGGCAAGGGCGTACGAGGGCGTCTTGTACTGACTGAGCACGACGACCCCGACATCGGGCTTGTGCTCACGCAGCCACGACGCGGCCTGTATTCCTTCGTCGGTGCCGGTCGGTGGCATGCGAATGTCGGTCACCACCACCTCGGGAGACTCGCTTTCGATCAGGCTAAGGAGCTCGGGTAGGTCGGCGGCGCCCCCGACCAGGTCAAAATCGGCCTCCCCGTCCATGATGCGAGCGATACCCTCGCGCAGCAGGGCGTTGTCCTCCGCGAGCACCACCCGGATCTGCGCCATGTGAGCGTACGGTAGCGCGCCAATCCTCGTGGTGGGGTGTGGTGCTGACATCCGCAATTCAGGTCCGCCTGACGGCCGGAGCACCGCAGGCTGCCGCCGTGGCCAGTCTGAATCGCATCGTCGATACGGCGAACCGCGCCTTCGCGTCGACCGCTGGCGGGTCGGCTGGCAACAGCGTCGTGTTAAAGGGCATGCAACGTCCAGCCGAGATCGTGAACTACAAAACGATCGCGTTGATGCCGACCCTGCTGGTCTCCGGCCTGGCCCTGGGTGCTATTGCGGCTCGTGCGCTCACGCTGCCGGCGCGGTGCGCCAGCGGCGGCGAGTCCTCGCCCTGCTGAAAACGATGGGCTTCGTCCGCCGCCAACTGCCTGCCATTAGTCGCCCGGCAGGCCACCGTGGGGATCGTCGTTGGCATCCCCCCTGGGCGTGGTCATCGGTCGGTCGCTCTGGGATCTCTTTGCCCGCCAGATCTACGCGGTGCCGTACCCCAGAGTCCCTATCCTGTCGCTGGCTCTGGTCACCCTGGGCACGCTGGTACTGGCCAATCAGATCGCAGCGGTCCCGGCGCGTACCGCAGCCAGGACGCCAACCGCCTTCCTGTTGCGCGCCGAGTAGTCCGCCAGCTCAGCACGTCTCGTCGAGAGCCCGAATGGTGGCGGATTCGGTCCCCTGGTCGACGAAAGCAACGACCTCCTTGATGGCGGTGGCGATGAGGTCGGGGCTCATGCGGATGACCCAGTGCCCGGCGTCGACGGGGCGGCGCCACATACGAGAGGTCCAGTCTTCGAGCCCGTCGAGCAGGGCAGGGGTCACATATCGATCCCGCAAAGGGATCACCAGCTGGACCGGAACGTCGGTGTGGCGAGCTACGGGATGGAGCATCCGGCCTCGCACGTTGGCGCGATAGAGCTCGACCCCGTTGGCAAAGTCGGCGGCGAAGGTCGGAGCTGGCCAGCGCTCGTCGCTCGGCGTCCCTTCAATGCGATGCAGTGCCCGAGTCCACAAAGCGGTGGCTCGTGGGATCCGTACCAAGAGCTCCGGCACGAAAGGAAGATGGAAGAATGCGATGTACCAAGAGTGCAGAGATTGTCGAACCGATCGCGCGAGGTCAGCTCTCTGCAGCGTGCGATGGCGACGAGCCCACAGTCCTGCATGATCGAGCGGAGGTCCCGAGATGGAGGTGTAGCTCGCGAACCGGTCCCCCAGCGCCTTTGTCGTCACCGCCTCCCACCCCTGGATCGATCCCCAGTCGTGAGCGACCAAATGGACCGGTGCGTCGGGACTGGTGGCATTGGCCACGGCAGCCAGGTCGTCAACGAGCAATGGGAGCGCATAGCCAGTTCGATCGCCGGGCGAACCTGACTGACCGGCGCCCCGGACGTCGTATCTGACGACATGGAACGACCCGGCGAGTCGTTCGACGACCCGGTCCCAGACTGCGCTCGTGTCCGGAAACCCGTGAACTAAAAGAATCGTGGGGTCTCCTGGTTCTCCTGCTTCGCTCACGTAGAGGAAGAGTCCTGCTCCTTCGACCAACCGCGAAGTGCTCACGGCGCCCCACTCAAGCACGGCGCAACGGCGCTGTCGAACCTCCTCTTCGTGAGGCAATCGCGCTCAGAGTGTCCAGCTATTTGGACAGCGCCGTCGTCGCCTTGAGGTCCCGAAGGGCTGCTTCGAGGTCGGCGGCGCGGTTGCGTCGAGCGGCGTCTGCGGCCGCAAGCTGCTCACCAGTCGGCGGCGAGCCTCCGGAGCGCATCAGGTGATCTGCCTCAACAGCGAAGGCCAGTCCCCGAAGGCTCTCCGCGCACCTGGTGCACTTCGCGGCGTCCGTCTCGTCCGGCGCCGAGGCCGCGGCACGCTCGAGGCCCGAGACCGCTTGGTCGACCTGGATCGCGACGTTGGCTCTCCGTTGCGCGTCATCAGTTTCGGTGAGTGACAAGACAAGGTCGCGTGCGAGTTCAGCCGCTGCAATGGCCGGTCCCGTGAGTCCCTGCCAGGTTGCTTCGCGTCCCTGGCGCCTCGTTCGGGCGATGAGCAGGACGACCAGCAGAATGGCCAGAAGGATCACGACGCCGAGGAGCACCCATCCCCACGCAGAAGAGCTCGATGTCGATCTGACCGTCGTCGTCGTGGTCGACGGATGGGTGGTCGACGTCGTCGATTGGTGCGACCGCGTGGTCGTCGTCGCAGGTGCGCTCGTCGTGGTAGTGCTGGGCGGCGCCGTGGTCGTCGTTGGTGGCGCGGTGGTGGTCGTGGAGGGCAGAGAGGAAGAGGTGGTCGTGGTGTCCTGCGCCCCGGCCCCGACCGCAGCGAGCCCGAGCAGAAGCGGAATCGAGGTCACGAGGATCAGAACCACCGCACGCTTGGAAGGCCCAGTCTTCATGACGACAGCCTACGATTCTCGGCCCATCGTGACCGGGACGGACGTACGCAGGCTCAGTGCCGAGGTCTTCAGTGGACATAAGGGTCTTCGGGACTATTCCTTCGGGCTGGGGGGACCTAAATTGCAACCGTGCGACGACGCTCTCAAGGACCTGGCGGTGCTTCGCGTCCCGCGAAATCATTTGTACTGTGACGTCTCCGACGCGGGTTTCCGAGCGACGCCAGCTCACCGTGGTGTTCACCGACCTCGTGGGGTCGACTGAGCTCGCCTCGGCGCTCGATCCCGAGGACTGGCACGAAGTGCTCGACGCCTATCAACACAAGGTCGCCGAGGTCGTCACCGCGCACGGCGGGGTCATCGCGCAATTCCAGGGTGATGGCGCCATTGCATACTTCGGCTACCCCGAAGCCACCGAGTCGGCGAGTCGGGAGGCGTTGTCGGCAGCGATCGACATAGTCGGGGCCATCAAGGTCTTGGGGGCCGCGCTCCCACCCGGTCTTGGCATCGGCGACATGCGGGCGCGGTCGGGCATCCACACCGGTGAAGTACTCGTGGCGGCCATGACGGCGGGCGGCCAGGAGCGCTTGCCAGACGTCTGGGGTCAGGTCCCGAACATGGCATCTCGTCTGCAGGCCGCGGGTAACCCAGGTCAAATCGTGATCAGCGGCGAGACGGCACAATTGGTTGCCGGGTTTTTCGAGGTGGAGTCTCTCGGCGCCCTCACGTTGAAAGGCATTGCAGAACCGATCTCTGCGTTTGTCGTGCTCCAGCAAAGCGGGGCGCGGCACCGCCTCGAAGCCCGTCCTCTCGGTGGCTTCGTGCCGCGACCCGCGGTCTGGAACTGGTTGAGTGAGCACTGGGCAGCCGTCGAAGCCGGGGCCGGAAGACTCGTCTTGGTCTCAGGAGAACCCGGCATCGGTAAATCGCGCCTTCTCTTCGAGTTCGGCAACGAGCTCGGTTCGCGAGGGGACCAAGTCCTGACCATTCTGTGCAACCGCCGGACCGCGTTGAGTCCGCTGCACCCGTTCGGAGAGCCCATGGGCGATGTTCCGGCAACGCCGCGCGAAGCCGCGGACTGGGTCGAAGAGCGCGCCCGCAATGGTCCTGTCCTCCTGATCGTCGAGGACGCGCACTGGGCGGATCCGAGCACAATGGAGTCGGTCCACGTGATTGCCCGTGGCGGCACTCCAGTGCTGGTCGCAATGAGTGCTCGGCCCGAGCTCGAAGTCGATCAACATACCCAGCCTGACGGGCGGTTCAACCTGACCGGCCTCGACGGCGACGACGCGCGGACGCTGATTGAACGGCTTCCAGAGTCTGACCGGTTGACTCGGGAGATGCGTGCCGCGATGGTGGCGCGATCTGAGGGCGTGCCGCTGTTTCTTGAAGAGCTGGCTCGCGGGGTGGCCGAGAGCCCGGACGGCCTTGGCCCGGCTCTTCCCACGTCGCTGTCGGAGGTCATCACGGCGCGGCTCGATCGCGTCGGAAGCGATGCCAAGCGCGTGGCGCAAGCCGCATCCGTCATCGGTCGCACATTTGATCGCCCGATGTTAATCGCGGCCACGGGACTCGAAGGGTCGGAGCTCGATATCCATCTCCAGCGACTCCGCGAACATGTCGTTGTCGAGCCCACCGGCAAAGTGGAAGAACTCCAATTCCGTCACGCCCTCTTTCACGAGGCGTCCTACCGATCGGTGTTGCGTGCCGACCGTGCCCGCATTCATGGCGCGGTCGGCACGATGTTGGTTGCCTCGGGTCGTGCCGGCGCTCGCCCCGAGATCGCCGCCTATCACTTAGGTGCAGCGGGGCGCGCCACGGAGGCGGTGCCGCTGTGGAAGCAGGCGGCTCACACCGCGCGGCAGAATGCTCGCTTTAGGGAAGCTGCTGAGCATGAACGTGCGGTGCTGGCTCTCGTGGGTCAGCTGCCCGAGAATGACCGAGAGTCGACCGAATTGAAGTCCCGTAGCCGGTTGGTGATGTGCCTCACGGCGGTCGACCAGAGTTCGCAGGAGGCACTTGAGGAATCACGTCGGGTCGAGGAGTTGGCCCGGCGTTTGGGGGACCGCGAGATCCTCTTGCGAAACCACATGATTCTCATCCCGTGGTGGCAGGCGAGTGCCGATTACCGGACGATCAATGCCATCCTGGTCGAAGCCCGGAGGGAAGCGGTCGAGCTGAACGACGCCTGGACCCTTCAGCTGATCACATCGTACGAAGCGACGACGCGGATATGGCAAGGAATGATCCGAGAGGGTCTCGAGCAGATGCGCACCTCCTACGCCGCGAGCGGCCTTCCGCTGGAAGCGAGCTTGCAGGACCTTCCCCCAGTGCGCTCGGTTGAGCTGATGGCGTTGGCGGCTCCCCGCATCGCGACCGCGCTGGCGTGCTGGCTGCGTGGACGCTCCACCGAGGCGTGGAGGATTGCGAACGATGTGTTGCAGAGCACTACGGAGCGGCGGGTTCCCCAGGCTCAGGCCGTCGCCGCCGTGACCGCCGCCATAATTGCGCAGTTCGATGGCGAGCGCGAGGTTGTGATCAAACTCTCGAGCGAGGCCCTGCACGTGGCCCACGAAATGAGCACGCGGCAGTGGAAGCTGTGGGCGCGGTCGCTCCAATGGTGGGCGGGCGAGGGCATCGAGGAACCCGAAATCCCCGGTCCGTTGTTGCGGCCGTATTTCCAGATGCTGATTGCAGATGACGAGCGCGTGGACGATTCGCGCGCCATCGCCCTTCTCACCGCCGCCATTGAGACTTCCAATGCCACGGGCGAGCGCTTCTGTGAAGCCGAGATCCTCCGACTTCGGGCTGAACGACGAGCCCGGGCGGGATTCCCCGAGGCAGCGGAGGACTATCGCGCCGCGATCCGCCTGGCCCGGCAGCAGGGGGCCAAAATGCTCGAACTACGGGCGCTCACGGGTTGGGCCCGGGACCCGTCTGCACCCGACTCCGTTCGCGAAGAGCTCGCCGCCTGCATTGAGGTTGTCTCTGCCGGCGGCCCGAGCAAGAGTTTGGACCAGGCGCGCAGGGCCCTCGAACCACAATGAGGGCACTGGTCGTGCAGCACCACGAAGTCGCCAAGCCTGCGCTCGCCCGATCCTTGGCGGAGAAGATCGACCTACCTCGCTGGGTCGATCGATCCTGATCTGGTGACGGCGGGCCAAGAGCGCTTAGCGCGCTGGGGTTCGCACGTATTCAGCGCTCTACGCGGCCGCCCGGCCTTCCCGTCCACCTGTTGGCGTGGCGCCGAGGTCCTGGGGCCTCACGGACCGGCTCGAAACCAGGGCGAAGCCATGTCGGGAACCCGGGCCTGCATTGCGTCTATCCCGGGGTACCCTCGCCACGAGTTCCGAAGGAGATCCATGCAACTCGACCTTCATGTGCCGCGGTTCACCTGGCCGGGCGGCGTCGCCGCCATCGGTCCGACGTTCACGTCGTTGGCTGAGACGGCCGACCGCATCGGCGTCCGCACGCTCTCGGTCATGGACCATTGGTTCCAGATGGACATGATGTGGCCGGCCGATGAGCCCATGCTCGAGGGCTATACGGCTCTGTCCTTTGCCGCCGGCCAGACCGAGCGCCTGCGCTTCCGCCTGCTGGTCGGCGGGGTTACCTACCGGCATCCAGGGCTCCTGGCGAAAACCGTCACCACTTTGGACGTCCTCTCTGGAGGACGCGCCGAGCTCGGCTTAGGCGCCGCCTGGTACGAGCGAGAGCATCGAGGGCTGGGCGTTCCGTTTCCCCCACTGCGCGAACGGTATGAACGACTCGAAGAGACCATCCAGATCTGTTTCCAGATGTGGAGCGACGACAACGGCCCCTTTGAAGGTGTGCACTACCGGCTGGCCGAGACCCTTTGCTCCCCTCCACCCGTCAGTGCCCCCCGACCCCGGTTGTTGATCGGTGGAGGTGGCGAGCGCAAGACGCTCCGACTGGTGGCGCAGTACGCCGACGTCTGCAACATCATCGGCGATGCAAACATGGTCCGACACAAAGTTGAAGTCCTACACCGCCACTGCGCCGATGTCGGTCGAAAACCGGAGGACATCGAGGTGACCGCGCTGATGACGATCGCCGACGACGCCGGGCCCGACGTGATCCTTCGTGAGGCCGAATCGTTCTCGGCGGCGGGGGTGGATGCGATCGTGATTCGCTCGACGGGGCCAGAGCCGACGCGCTGGCTCCAAGAGACGTGGGCGCCGGTGCTGCCTCGTCTCGAGTCGATCGGCTGACCCCGCAACGATCGGCTTAGGACTCTGGTAGGTGCACCGGTCCGTTATGTTGCACTGCCGGGCCGCTAGCTCATCCGGAAGAGCAGGGGACTTTTAATCCCAAGGTGCCGGGATCGAGACCCGGGCGGCCCACGAATTTCTCTCTCAATCACGTTCTGCGTGTAGGTGAACCGGGCGCTTCTTTCGAGCAACGTCAACTGGTCCCACGGCGAGCCCGTCCATGCCCGTGAAGGCCGAATCGTCCTCGACACGGTCCCGGCCGGAGCGGGCCCATGTGTGCGAGAACCTGGCCGATTCACCGTCACACGTCATTCAGCGAGCCCCCGCCGCCATGACGGGGCAAAATGAGCCCGTGGGCGAGTGGCGAGGCTGGCGGGTAGCGCCCGAGGTCGTGGCATGCCCCTGACCAGCCGCAGGCTTCGCACGCCCCAGCTGGGGAGATCGATCCCGCCGTCCAAGGGTGTGCCCTCTGATGCCGACCTCGATCGCCTGAGCCACGTCGCCGATGCGCCGGCCGACGACGCTGTGGCCGAGTACTTCGAGACTGTGGGGCCGGCCCGGGCGGACCTCTTCCAGCATCTGGCCGCTGCGACAGCGGATGGCGTGGTCGACGAGGATCTGCCGGGGATCGGGCCGTTCCTCCGCCGGCGCGATGCCTGGCCCACGTGGGCCGATCCCGAGATCGTGCGGGACGGTCAGCGCGTCTTCGGAGAATTCGGTCCGCAACTTGGCCTCGGGCTCTTCATGGCCAGCCTTCCATCCGATTACGCCAGCAAGAACGGCGTACAAGTGCTCGCCCGGACCAACCAGCTCACCCGCCAGCCGCAACGGCGTTTCATCGAAACGGGTCAGCTCATCCTCGATGTGATGACTCCGGGCCGGCTTGATCTCGGAGGCGTCGGCTACACGTCGGTTCGGCACGTACGTCTCATGCACGCCGCCGTCCGCCACGTCATTGCCAACGCAGAGCAGATTTCGAAACAGACCGGCATAGAGATCACCCCCTGGGACGACAGCTACGGTCTCCCGGTCAACCAACTCCATCTACTCGGCACACTCTTGTCCTTCAGCGTCGAGGGGACCGAGTCGCTCGAAAGCGTGGGAGTTCGTCTCAGCGCGTACCACACGGAGGCGTACGTCCACGTGTGGAACCTTGTCGGTCATCTCATGGGCATCTCCGATGATCTCCTTCCTCTCAGCTGGGGAGATTCCCGAATCTTGTGGGACCAACGACGTCAACGTGAGCAAGGACCTTCAACAGAGGGGAAGGCCCTGACCGCGGCAGCCATCGGCTGTATGCAAGGAATGCTCGCTTCGAATCGCCTCGCTGGTCTCCCTGCGTCGGGGATCCGGCACTACCTGGGCGATGCCACCGCGGAATGGCTGGCCGTGCCGCCATCCAATTGGACGAAGACGCTGTTTCAAGTGATGCGCGTCGTCGATCGGGCCTACGACGTGTCGCTTGTGCGTCTTCCCGTCATGTCACCGTTCGCAGCGATACTCGGCCGCCAAATTTGGCGGGGATTCGAAGCGCACGAGCGCCAAGGGGATCGGCCCAACTTCGAAGTGCCCCAAGAGCTGGCTCGCGCCTGGGGTCTCTGATGCGCTAAGGGCGGTTACCCCAGAGCCACGTGTCGTCCTCGCCCGAGATCACGGCAGCTGCACCACTGATGGCCCGGGCCGCCTGCATCCCGGCCATGACCGATGCCTCCACACAACCCACATTCATCGACGTCTTCACCCAGTCCCCGGCCAGGGCAAGGTTGGCGAAGGTGGACTCTTCGGCCGACAGGCGCGCTCCCATGGTGCCGGCCAGGCTGAGCGTGTAGCGCTCTGTCGGCTGGAAGTTGGCCCGCCAGTACTGGACCGACATGGCGTCGGAGGCCGGCGTGGATGTGCCTGGCGTGCACAGCACGTTGGCAACGTCAGGGCACGCCGGCCAGACCGGGCCGAGCAGACGCGCTGCCGTGTCGGCCGATGCCTTTCGAGCCCGCTCATCCGTCGATTCCTGGGTGTCGCCGGGCTGGTCAGCCAACGCGCCACAGAAGTACGCGACCGCTTCGACGCTGTCTGCCGCTGTCCACGTCTCCCGACCGAGCAGGTGGCTCATGTCACAGTACGTGTCGAGCGGCTCCGTGTAGGAAGTGAGTATCGACCCCTGCCCGTGGCTCCAGCCCAACTCTTGCGCAGTCTTGGTCGTCCAGAGTTGAAAGGCTTGCGTCATCACCGTCTTCGAGTTGGCCAGCATCTCGGCAAAGCGCGGGCTTTCCTGGGCCAGCTCGCCGCACAACGGAGCCAACGCTCCTACGGGGATGGCGAGGACGACGGCGTCGAAATCACGGCCGAGGGTGAGGTTGATGGTTTCCGCATCTGGCGCATCCTCGCCGTACTCGAATTTCGTGGCGGCATCCCGCAAAGCGTCGCCGTGTTCCAGTTGGGTCCAGTCCGGTGCGTTCGGCCAGCACGGCAGCCCGTTGACGGTCACGAGAGGTTCGTACGGCTCCTTCGCCACGTTGGCCTGACGGGCCACCTCGATGCCGCCGATCAGTGCTTTGTCGGCAGTCAGCTGGAGGCCCGTGACGCGATGAAAGAACTTGAACGTCACCCCCCGCTTCGCCAGAACCTCGTAAAGGGGCCCGAAGATGGTGTCGCCCATTCCGGCTTCCATCTTCCAGGCAAACGAGCCTCGGTAGGTGCCCACCATGCGCAGCATGCCGTGGACGGCCGTCCCGGCCGCCAGATTCGGCCGCGAGCAGTCACCGCCTTCGAAGGCGAACACGCTGTCGTACAACCCTCGCAGAAAGGGCCCTTCGCTTAGCGTCTCTCTCCTGGCGCCGTTGGACCGTAGCCAGTCCTTGAGTTCGAGTCCGTCGAGGGCGCCCAGGCTTTGGCCTGCTTCACATTTGAGGAGTCCGATGAGCGTCGAGCCGAGCGTGTCGAATGTGGTGAAGAAGAAGCGCAGTCCGCCGTGCTCCATGTGCTCGCGGACCACGTGGTCCCACAGCGCATTGCGGACCTCGTCGATCAGCTCGGCCAGCAGGTCCGTCAGCTCTCGCGTGACGCCTCCGTCCGCCAGTTCGTGGACCACCTTGCTGATGGTCCTCAGGACCGTCGCGTGGATGACCTGGTCACCCTCTTTGCACGCCCGGCCGAGGGCGGACTCCACGCGCGTGATGAGCGCCGGCCAATGGGCCGGGCTCGGGTGGTACCCCAGTAGGTCGAACACCTCGCCCTCGAGTCCTGCCCAACTGCGCTCGGCCCAATCGGCGGCGGCGACGAGGATGTCCCACAGTGTGGGAAGCGGCCCCGTGGTGCCGACCGGTAGGGGGTTGTCGGGTACCTCGAGCGGCCACAACGTCCAAGACCCCTCATGTTGATCGGCCAAGACGATCTCTCGGCACGGAGTGAAGGCGTCGTCGAAGGTGGCCAGTGGTGTGCCCGCCTTCCGTCCGAGCTCTGCGTAACAAGAACGCATTGCCGCAAAGGCGTTGTCGTAGAACCCGAACCAGATGTGCAGTCCGTGCTCCTCGATCCGCGCGCCACGTGTCATGTCTCGGCCGCTGGCGCCCTTCCCACCCAGGCGCCATCCCATCTGGTACACGGTGACGTCGAATTGGTCGCGCAGCTCAGGCGTCTTCGTCAGCTCGAAGGCGGAGATCATGCCGGACACGCCGCCACCGAGCACTGCGACCTTCTTGCGCTCCGCCCTGTCCGCGACCATGACTCCTCCCCGCCTTGAGGCCCACCCGGCTCGGACTTTACCCGAACATCAACGCCCGTTGACGTGCGAAGATGCCTCGGCAACAATGGGTTTGGCGAAGACTTGGGGTGGGCGGTGAACCGACAGCAGACCGTAACCCTGACGGTGATGTTCACGGACCTCGTTGGCTCCACCGCGCTTTCGGTTTCGCTGGCTCCGGACACCGCCGATCGGTTGCTGGACGAGGCGTACTCGCTGCTGCGCCGGGAGGTACTCGCTTACGGCGGGACGGTGCTCAAGCATCTGGGCGACGGGCTCATGGCCGTGTTCTCCAGCCCGAGCAGCAGCATTGCTTGTTCAGAGGCCATGCAGCGGGCCGTCGAACTTCACAACCGCAGGTCATCAACGGCGTTGTCGCTCCGGGTGGGCGTCTCCATGGGCGAGGTCGCCGAAGAAGACGGGAACTACTACGGCGACGTGATCGTCGAAGCCGCCAGGCTGTGCGCCACCGCCAATGGCGGCCAGGTCCTGTTGCACGAGATTGTCGGTGTGGCCGCCCGCCGCCGCGCCACCCAGCAGCTCGAAGCGGTGGGGCAGCTCGACCTGAAGGGTTTGCCCGACCCGGTCCCCGCTGTGGAGCTGATCTGGGCGCCGGCCGGGGCCGAGCTGTCCGGACGAGCGCGGTTCCCGCTGCCGGACGGTTGCGCGATCCGGCCCAAGGTTGGTTTCGTCGGTCGGCGCGGCGAGCAATCCCAGTTGGGCAAGATGTTTGGAAACTGCGAGGTGCTCAACGAGCTCCAGATGGCGGTCCTCGCGGGTGAGCCCGGAGTAGGCAAGACCACACTTGCCACGGAATGTGCACGCGATGCCCATGGTCGAGGCGCCATTGTCCTTTTCGGGCACTGCGACGAAGAGATCGGCACGCCGTACCAGATGTGGGCGGAAATCGTCGAGCACTTGATCACGCACGCCCCATCGGTGTTGGACGGGCTGGGGCGCCGCATCGAGAGTCTCGCCCTCCTCGGGTCACGGGTTGCCGCCCTCGTGGGCCAGCCTGAACCCGCATCGATCGACGCCGATACCGCGAGGGCGATGCTCTTCGACGCGGTGCAGTCCGTCGTTGTCGCAGCGTGCCAGCTGGCGCCGGTTGTCATCGTGGTGGATGACTTGCACTGGGCCGACAACTCGGCAATCCAGCTGTTGCGCCACCTCGTCTTCGAACCCCGCAATCTGCGCCTCCTCGTGCTGGGCAGCTACCGCGAGTCGGACGTGCAAAAGGACGGACCTCTGGCCCGGTGGCTGGCCGACGTCAACCGCGTCGCTCACGTCATGCGGCTGACATTGGCCGGGTTCGATAGTGACCAGCTTCTTGAATACATGGAGTTGGCGGCGGGAGAGACGATGGGGGAGGAAGGGATGGCGTTGCGGGACGCACTCGCCATCGAAACGGGAGGCAACCCGTTCTTCGTCGGCGCGTTGCTCCAGCATCTTCGTGAGACCGGCGGGATCTATCAGGTCACCGAGTGGCGGACATCGGCGGACTTACAAGAGCGCGGGATGCCGGTCAGCGTTCGGGAGGTCGTTGAGCGGCGAGTGGCGCATCTCGGCGACACCGTTGGTCAGGTGCTCGTCACCGCTGCGGTGGTCGGCCAGGAATTCGACCTCCCGGTGGTGGCTCGAGCGTCGGAGTTGAGTGAGGACGCAGTGCTCATCGCGCTCGATACCGCTTGCGAAGCGACCCTCGTCAGCAACGTCAGCCCGGACCGTTACAGCTTTGTCCACGCCATCATCCAGCATTCGCTCTACAACTCGGTGAGCGCCACCAGAACGGCCAGGCTGCACCGCAAGGTGGGCGAGGCGATCGAGGCGCTCCCCAGCGCCCCAGGGCGCATCTCCGAACTGGCGTACCACTTCGGCCGGTTAGGAAGTGACGCAGGCAAGGGCATGACCTACGCGCGCCTGGCCGGGGAACAGGCCATGGCCCAGTTCGCCGACCATGAAGCCATGCAGTGGTTCGAACAGGCTCTTGGATTGGCCGAGCAGGCGGGTGCCGACGACGACAGCCGGGCACGGATTTTGGCCGGGTTGGGTAACGCACGCCGGTACGCGGGTGACCCGCTCTATCGCCAGACGCTTCTCGACGCCGGGAGCCTCGCCCGTCGCAGCGGCAACACGGAGCTCCTGGCTGATGCTGTGTTGTCCAACACGCGGGGCATCTTCTCGGCCTCGGGCGTGTCAGATTGCGAGCGTATTGATCTGTTGCAGAGTGCCTGCGAGGCCGTGACCGAGGATGCACCGCTGACCCGCGCACGTGTGCTCGCCCTGCTCGCGTCGGAAACGATGTTCAGCGAGGATCTCGATTGCCGCCAGACCTGGGCCGATGAAGCAATCGATCTGGCTCGGCGTTCCGGCAGCGGCCTGACAGTGGCTGCCGCCATCAATTCGGTGCTCCTGACGATCGCCACACCAGCGAACCTCACCGAGCGACTGCGTCTGTGTGATGAGGCTGTGGCCGCTGCACAGGATTGTGGTGATCCCTGGGTTGTCTTCTGGGCGAACAACCTTCTTGGCTTCACTCGCGCGCAGACCGGTGACCTCGCTTGGGCCAATGACGCGTATGACCACTCGCGTGCCATTGCCGAGAAGCTGGACCAGCCGATTCTGGTGTGGCTCACTACTTATATCGACGCCGGCTTGGTCCTCTTCTCGGGGGATACGTCCAAGGCCGAGCAAATGTCCTCGCACGCTCTCGAGCTGGGTGGCGCCATCGGCGAACCCGATGCTTTCAGCATCTTCGCCGCCCAATTCGCCACCATCCGCCTCGTGCAAGGACGGAGCGACGAGATCGTCGACCTTCTGGCTCAAGAGACCGAGAGCAATGGCATCCCCGCCTTCCGTGGGCTTTTGGCTTCTGTGTATTGCGACCTCGACCGGCCCGAGGAGGCTCGGGCCGCGCTCGAGCCTCTGGTGGAAGAGCGCTTTGCCTCGGTGCCCGAGAATTTCCTCTGGCTTCCCACCATTTGCCTGGCCGCGGATCCCATTGGCCAGCTGGAATGGTCGGAACCTGCGGGTTGGTTGGCGGAATGGCTGCTGCCGTATGCCGACCAGATCCCCCATACCGGTCCCGTGTTGCAGGGGTCCATCGCCTACTACGCGGGCAACTTGCTATTGGCCGCGGGACGCCATGAAGAGGGTCTGACCCTCCTCGAGCAGGCGGAAGCGACCCATCAACGCATGGGGGCGGCTTGGTACCTCGCTCGCACCCGCCTGGCCTTGGGCTCGTGGCTGGAGCGCACCGGTGGTGATCGCGATCGTGCCGTGGCCGCCGTGAACCAAGCGCTCGCTTCGGCGAAGACCCACAGTTACCCCGTCATAGAGCGCCGGGCCGCGGCCGCACTCTCCGGATTCGGGCAGCGCTGACGAAGGCCATTCACCTGACGCACGGGCGACCACCGGGCGGGGAGTGCCCCCTGGGCCGAGTTCCAGCCGCTCAGAGCGTGGCCGGCTCCGGGTCGGCCACCAGTGCAAATTCGCTACCGACCTCGGCGGCCGCCGGCGCCTTGCCGCCGCGGGTCCACGAGGCGGCGGCGCCGACGAGGCACATCACGATCCCGAAGTTGAACGCCTCGTGAAGGCCGTCACGGAACGCGTCGGTGATCAGGCTCGGGAAGAACCGCTCGCCGGTGACCGTGGCGCGTTGCCCAGGCGTCAGCTGCGACAGGACGTGCGGGCCCAGCAGGTGGCTGGCCGGGTTGTAGCCCAAGAACGCGGCGAACAGGGTCGAGACAGGCGGGAGGTGCGAAATCGAAACCGCGGTCTGGACCGGCACGCCGTGGGCGCTCAGTCCGCGCACCAAGGCGGCGGGGAGGGTGTCGGAGAGCCCGACGATGATCAAGGTGAAGAAGATGCCGATGGAAAGCACCTGCGCCGAGTTCTGGAACGTCGTGTTCATCCCCGACCCGGCGCCCCGGTCGGTCGCCGGGAGGCTGTTCATGACGCCGGTGCGGTTGGAGGCGCCGAAGGTCGACATGCACGCGCCGGTGATGAACAGGAGCACGGCGAACTCGCTATAGGCGAAGTTGACCGGCAGCGTCTCGAGCAGGAGGAAGCACACCGCCGTGCCCAGCATGCCGAACGTCGCGAACGGTCGCGAGCCGTAGCGATCCGAGAGGATGCCCGAGAGCGGGCCGGCGATCATGAAGCCGGCCGTCAACGGGATCATGAAGATCCCGGCCCACAACGGTGTCACCTCGAACGTGTAGCCGTGCTGGGGCAGCCAGATGCCCTGGAGCCAGATGATCAGCATGAACATCAGGCCGCCCCGTCCCAGCGCCCCGAGGAAGCTGGCGAAGACGCCGGCCGAGAAGGCCCTGATCTTGAAGAGCTGCAGCCGGAACATCGGGTGCTCGGAATGCACCTCGATCCAGCAGAACCAGATGAGGAAGGCGACGCCGAGACCGAGCTCGGCGAGCACCGTCGGGTTCGTCCACCCCATGGGATGGCGCCCGTAGGGCTCGATTCCGTAGGTGATGCCGACCATGACGAGGATCAGCCCGATGGCGAAGGTCACGTTGCCGGCCCAGTCGATCTTTCCGCCCGAGCCGCGCGCGACCTCGTGCAGCGAGAAGTAGCCCCAGATCGTGGCGAACAGGCCGATCGGGACCGAGACCAGGAAGATGAGCCGCCAGTTCACTGGGGCCAGCAGGCCGCCGAGCAGTAAGCCGATGAACGTCCCGCTGATGGCAGCCGCCTGGTTGATCCCGAGGGCGAACCCACGACGGTCCGGCGGGAAGGCGTCGGTGAGGATGGCGGCCGAGTTCGCCATCAGCATCGCGGCGCCGACGCCCTGGAAGATGCGCATGACGATCAGCCAGACGCCCCCGGCCGTGCCGGTCATCCACGTGATGCTCAGCAGGAGGGAGAAGAAGGTGAAGACGGCGAAGCCGAGGTTGTACATGCGCACACGGCCGTAGAGGTCCCCGAGCTTGCCCAGGCTCACGACCAGCACGCTGGTGACGATGAGGAAGCCGAGGATCATCCACAATAGGAAGAACGTGTTCGACGGGAGCAGCGGGTCGAGGTGGATGCCGCGGAAGATGGCGGGCAGTGCGATCAGGACGATCGAGCCATCGATCGCCGCCATCAGCATCCCGAGCGTCGTGATGAACAGCGCGATCCACTTGTGCTTCTCGTTGACCTGGCTGCGCTCCGGCCGCAGCTGCTGCGTCACCACGACGTCGTGGTCACGCAGAACCGGACGGGGGTTGCGCCGCCTCAGCCATTCCGCACGGCGTGGGCCACTTCGGCCGCGCCGCGCTCGCCGATGACCAGCGTGTAGTGGTTGACGTTCTCGACGACGTCGGCGCGCAGGTCGGGAAGCTCACTCTGCCAGTGTCGCACGACCTCATCGGCGAACAGGGGCGAGGGTTGGTTGAGCAGCCCGCGGGGCGCGCCGATGAAGTGGCACGGACAACGCACGGCGCGCAGCGACCCCGCGATCAGGTTGGGCGCCACCATCTGTTCGGCGCCGTCGGTCCGCACCGCCGCCTCGACCACGCGCGACCGGAGGCCACCCTCCACCGGTTGGAGGTCGTAGCGCAGGTAGGCCTCGATGTCGCTGCTCCATTCCTCCATGGCGGGGTGCGCCCGCCAGAAGTCGAAGTACGACGCCTCGGACGGGAACACCACGGCCAGCCGCTCGACCGCCGGTCCCAGCACGGCGTCGATCACCTCGTCGGGGTCCATGTCCGCGAGCGCTCCCTCGGGCAGCGGCAGCGGCAGGCCGCCGTCGGCCAGCACGAGCCGCTCGACCAGCTCGGGGTGCGTGGCAGCGAGCACGACCGCCACGAAGGCACCCATGGAGTGGCCCAACACCACGACCGGTGGTTCGCACAGC
>DASZLL010000025.1:0-14140 GCA_035552395.1 Acidimicrobiales bacterium | reverse complement strand
CTGTCGACCGAACCCGACCCCGAGTCGCTGCAGGCGGCCGAAGCCTTGGCCGGTGCCGCCCGCACCCCCTGGGTCGACCTCCTCGCGACGTTCGAGCCGATCACCTCGCAGTTCTGTGCCATGTACCGGCGCATCGGCGAGCTCGATTCGTCCGAACGCGAAATGTCGGATCTCCTCGTAGCGCACGAGCTCGCCCTGCGCGCCTTCGCAAGCGCCGAAATCGCCGGCGACACCGAGACGTCGCTCGACCAGATCAACGCGTTGGCGCACATGCAGTAGGCCGGTCTCGTGCGGGACTTCGCCCGCGTTCGACCAGCGCCACTCCCGCACCGCCGCCGCCGAGGGCTACGACGCCTGGGCCCCAGCGACGAGTCCACCGTCGACGACGTCATGAACGTGGTGCTGCTCGAGAGCGTCGAGACCGTGGAATGGGCGCGCGTCACCCGCGCCGCCGACTCGGGTGTGGATCCGGCCGCACCGCCACCTTCCTGAGGACGCAGGGCGACTTCCCGATCGACGGCTTCGACATCACGCCCGCCATGCTGGACCTTGCCCGCCGCCGCGGCCTCGACGTGCGCGCCACCGGCCTCGCCCCCGCCACCTATGACCTCGTCTTGTGCGTCCTCGTCGACGAGCGCTTGTCCGAGCGCGGGCCGCTCTACTCCGGGGTCCGCCGCCTCATGCGTTCGGCCGGTGGCCGCTTCGTCATCGTCGGCGTCCATCCGTACTTCCTCATGGCCGTCGGCATGCCGACCCACTTCGACGGGCCCGGCGGCGAACCGGTCGCCATCGAGACTCACCTGCACCTGCCGAGCGAGCACATGGCCGCCGCCCGCGCCGCCGCCCGCGCCGCCACCGAGATGCACGAGGCCCTCGTCGACGACGACCTCGTCCGGCTGAAGCCGAGCTGGGACCGCCACCGCGGCCTCCCTTTCACTACGCCTGGGTCTGGTCGGCGCTCTGACCGGCCCCGCCCCTGGCCGGCCCCGCCCCCTGGCCGGCCCCGCCCCCTGGCCGGCCCGCCCCCTGGCCGGCCCCGCCCCCGACGAGGCCCTCGTCAGCGCCCGCGACCGGCGACCCCCGCTTGGAACCCCGGGACCCACCCCCCCTACCATGGGGGAAAGGCCATGGCCCCCGTTGTCCTCCTCCGTGCCGCTGTCGCTCTCGCCGGCCGCTTCCCCGCCCTCGCCGGGGTAGACCTGTCCCTCGAGCAGGGAGAGGTCGTGGTCGTCGTTGGCCCGAACGGCGCGGGCAAGACCAGCTTGCTTCGGGTCTGCGCCGGCCTGCTCCCCGTGACCTCGGGTGCGGCGAGCGTGCTGGGCGTCGACCTGATCGCGGACCACACGGCCGTGCGGCGTTTCGTCGGCCTTTTGGGGCATGCTGCCCCTCTCTACGACGAGCTGAGCGCGGCGGAGAACGTCCGGTTTGCCGTCCGTGCCCTCGGCCTTCCCGTCAAGCGCGCCGACGACGCGCTCGAGCGCCTCGGCCTCACCGGCCGCCTGCGCACGACGCCGGCAGGGCGCCTCTCGGCTGGCCAGCGTCGTCGCGTGGCGCTCGCCGCGCTGGTCGCTCGCCAACCCGCACTCTGGCTGCTCGACGAGCCGCACGCCGGGCTCGATGCCGCTTCGCGCGCCCTCCTCGGCGAGCTCATCGCCGAAGCCGTGTCCTCCGGCGCGTCCGTGCTGCTCTCCTCGCACGAGCCGCACCTGTCGGTCCCGTTGGCCGACCGGGTCGTCGCCATGGGCGGTGGCCGCGTCACCGGCGAGGAGACCGGGGGTCGGCGCGTCACCCTCACGGCCGTCCCGCCCGCCGCGCCCGACGAGGCGTCGGGACACGGGGGGGCCTTCCATGTGGCATGACGCGGTGCTCGTCGCGGGCAAGGACCTGCGCATCGAGGCGCGCTCGCGCGTGGGCCTGTGGCAGGTGGTGCCCTTCGCCGTGCTCGTGCTGGTGCTCCTCGCGTTCGCCATCGGGCCGAACCAAAGCACGTTGCGCCACGCCGCACCGGGGATTTTCTGGGTCGCCCTCTTGTTCTCGACCGTGCTTGCCATCCAGCGCAGCGTCGCCGTTGAATCGGGCGAGGGCACCCGCGACGGTCTGCGCCTGTCGGGCATCGACCCCGCCGGCATCTTCCTGGGCAAGGCGGCGGCGGTCGGGCTCCAGCTGCTGGCGCTGCAGCTTGTCCTGTGGGCCGGCGTGACGCTGCTCTTCGACGTGCGCGTGCACGTGATCTGGCTGGCCGCGGTCGCCTGCCTGCTTGCCACCGTGGGCCTCGCCTGCGCCGGCGTCCTCTACGGCGCGCTCTCGGCCGGCCTGCGCGTGCGCGACACCCTGCTGCCCCTGCTGGTGTTGCCGGTGCTCGCCCCGGTGCTGCTGGCCGGCTCCAAGATCTGGCAGGCGGCGCTCAGCGGCAGCGTCTCGTCGGGCACCCAGTGGCTGAAGATCCTCATCCCCTTCGCCGTGATCTATCTGATCGTCGGCATCGTGCTCTACGGACCGCTTCAGGAGGCCGCATGACCACCACGGCCCCCACTCCGCCCAGTGACGTCGTGGCGGCACCGCCCGTCCTCCCGCGCCTCCGGCCCCGGCGGCCGCGCTGGCTCAATGCGGTCGGTCTCCTCGGCATAATCGGCCTCGGCTTCACCGTCTGGCTCGGGCTGTGGGTCACCCCGCCGGACAAGTTCCAGGGCAACTTGGCTCGGTTGCTCTACATCCACCCCGCCATCGCGACAGTGGCGCTCTACTGGGTCGGCCTCGTGGCCGCCGGCGGCAGCCTCCTGTATCTGTGGCCCCGGACGCGTTCGCTGTTCTGGGACCGGTTGGCGGCCTCTGCCGTCGAGGTTGGCGCGGTCTTCGCCGCTCTGACTCTGGTTACCGGCTCGCTCTGGGGCCGGCCGGTGTGGGGCGTCTGGTGGACCTGGGACGCCCGTCTCACCTCCACCGCGCTGCTGCTGCTGCTCGAGATCGGGTACCTGGCCTTGCGCCGCGTGCCCGCTGACACCGCGGTCCGCGCTCGCCGCTGTGCCGTCGCCGCGCTCCTCATCGCGGTGGACATTCCGATCGTGCACTTCTCGGTGGACTGGTGGAACACGCTGCACCAGGGTGGGACGTTCATCGACCCGGGCTTCCAGATCCATGCCTCGGCCTCCATGTCGTGGACCTTCCTGCTCGGCTTCGTCGCCTTCTCCCTGGTGTTCGTCTGGCTACTGGGCGTGCGGTACCAGGTCGAGGTGCTGCAGGACGCCGTCGGCGACGAGGAGCTCGAGGTCTCGTTGGCGGAGCGTTGGAGCGAGGACACCGAACTGGTCGGTGCCGGGACGAGCGCCAGACGACCGAGCGGGCCGGCCGACCGCGGGGGCGCGTCGTGAGCTACGTCGATGCCGGGTACGCCATCGCTCTTTCCACGCTCTTCGTCTACGCCATCACGCTCGTGGTGCGTCGCCGCCGCTGGGATCGAGCGCTGGCGGTGAAGGAGTCCACCCCCGACGAGGGGGCGGCCGCCGTCGACGGGTCGTGACCGGGACCAGCACCGAGCCCCGCCCGCCCGCCACACCTGAGGTGGCCGGCGGGCGGTTCGTCGCCTCCGCGGCCGCAACCCGGCGTCGGCGCACACGACGCCGGCTTCTCCTGGTCTTCGCCCTGCTCGCCGCCGCCCTGGTCTTCCTCCTCGTCGAGGGGCTGGGCAGCTCGCTCGACTACTTCGAGACGGTGAACCAGGCGTTGGCGCACCGGGCCCAGTTGGGCACCACGACGTTCCGCCTCGAGGGCAACGTCGTGGCCGGATCCATCCACTCGACTGCCAACGGCGCCGACTTCCGCCTTTCCCAGGGGGTTCACGTCGTGCCCGTGGCGAACTCGGGCAGCCCGCCGCAGCTCTTCCAGGCGAACATTCCCGTCGTCGTGGTGGGCCATTTCGCGTCGACAACGTCTGACCACTTCGTCTCCAACTCAATCGAGGTGAAGCACTCTTCGACGTACATCGCCCAGTACCCGGGCCGTGTGAAGGCGAAGAACGGGACAGTGCACTAGTGGTCGAGGCCCATCTCGGGGCGATCGGGGTCTGGCTCGCGTTCGTCGCCTGCCTGGTCGGTGCCGTCGTCATGGCGTACGGGCTGGCCCGCCCGCGCCGAGCCGCAGTGCCAGGGGCCGACGGCAACCTCGCCGTCGGAGCGGCGGCGGACGGTCGCCTGCTTGCCCCGGTCATGCTCGTCGGGGCGCTGCTCGCCGTGGGTGCGATGGAGCACGCGCTCGTCACCCACGACTTCGCGCTGGTCTTCGTCGCCCAGAACAACAGCACCGTCACGCCGTTGCTCTACTCCATCACCGGGCTGTGGTCGGCGCTGGCCGGCTCCATCCTCTTGTGGGGCTTCGTCCTGTCCGTCGTCACGACGGTCTTCGTATGGCGCTATCGACGCCAGACTCTCGACCCCGTGATCCGCTGGGCCACGCTCGTCCTCTACGTCGTGTCGGCCTTTTTCTTCGGCCTCATGGTCGGCCCGGCCAACCCCTTCGACACTGCGTCGGGCGTCACGCAGGGCTTGGGTCCCAACTCACTCCTCCAGGACAACCCCCTCGTGGCCATCCACCCGCCCCTGCTCTACACCGGGTTCGTCCTCTTCACGGTCCCGTTCGCATTCGCGATCGGCATGCTGGCGACGGGCCGAGTCGGCGACCGTTGGCAGATCGAGTGCCGTCGTTGGACGCTGATCGGATTCACCTTCTTGTCCGTCGGCATCGTGCTCGGGGCGTGGTGGTCCTACCAGGTGCTCGGATGGGGAGGCTTCTGGGGCTGGGACCCGGTCGAAAACGCCGCGCTCCTGCCGTGGCTCTGTGGCACCGCCTACTTGCACTCGGTGCTGGTCCAGGAGCGGCGAGGCCTGATGCGGGTGTGGAATCTCTCGCTGTCCATTGCCACCTTTGCCCTGACCATCCTCGGGACCTTCCTCACCCGCTCGGGTGTCATCACTTCGGTGCACGCCTTCTCCGAGTCGGACCTCGGTCCGATCCTCATCGGCTTCTTCTTCGCCGTGGTCATCGTCGGGTTTGGCCTGATCGCCTGGCGCGGCGACCGCCTGCGCTCTCCGGGCGGGATCGACGCACCGCTCGGGCGCGAGGGCGCGTTCCTCCTCAACAACGTGGTCTTCGTCGGCTTCGCGTTCGTCGTATTGCTCGGTACCGTGTACCCCCTGCTCTACGAGGCCGTGACCCAGCAGCAGGTGACCGTGGGCGCGCCCTTCTTCAACACCGTGGCCGTGCCGGCCGGCCTCACGCTGCTGTTCCTGATGGCGGTGGCGCCCGTCCTCGGCTGGCGGAAGATCAACGGCGGCGTCCTGTGGCAGCGCCTCGCCATTCCCGTCTGGGTCGGCGTCGGTACCGTCGTGCTGTGCGTCGCCTTCGGGCTCCGGGGGTCGGCGACGCTCATCGGCTTCGGGCTCGGAGCCATGGCGGCCGCGACGGCCGCCCGGGCGTTGGTGCTGTCCGTGCGGGCCGCCCAGGCGCGCCATGCGGGCTGGTGGCGGGGCCTGGTCGGCCGGGCCAACGGCGGCATGATCGTCCACCTGGGCGTGGTGGTGCTCGCGATCGGCGTCATCGCCGCCACGTCGTACCGGCACCAGGCGGAACTGGCGCTCCATCGAGGCAGCGTGGTCACGTACGACGGGCACCGCTTCGAATTCGAGGGGGTGCGGACGGTCACCTCCGCCTCGCGGACATCGCAAGAGGCGTTGGTCAAGGTCGACGATGCAGTGTTCACCCCGGCGACCACCAGCTTCGGCAGCGCGCTCCAAGAGGTGGGGACCCCGGCCATCGACTCGGGGTTCTTCGGTGACGTCTACCTGACGTTCGACGCGGTGGGCGGCCTCGGGTCCACCTCGGGCAATCAAGCCATCAACAACTTGCCCCAGGGTTCCGTGGCGATCGGTGTCGTGATCGAGCCGCTGGTGGCCTGGCTCTGGGCGGGCGGCCTCCTGATCGGGATCGGCGGCGTCCTCGCGTTGTTGCCGGGCGGGCGCCGGCGCGCCACCGACCCGACGTCGGCGCCGTCGGCGCTGGTGACCGACGCCGCACCCGGTGATCGCGACCATGGTGAGAGCGACGAGCGCGACGACGCAGCGGAGCCGGTCGGCGCGCTGGTTGCCCGGGGCCTTCGCCGCGCATGACCGAACGACGGCGAAGCCACCTGATCCGCTGGGCGGCGGGAGCGGTGCTGGTGGTGCTCGTGGTCTTCGGCATCGTCCTGGCCACGCGTACGCCGCAGGAGGCGACCGCAGTGCAAAGCCCTCTGCTCGGGCAGCGGGCGCCGCACTTCACGAGCGCGAACCTGTCCACCGGCGCGCCCGTCACGCTGGCCTCCCTGCGCGGCCACTACGTGGTGATCAACTTCTTCGCGAGTTGGTGCATTCCGTGCCAACAGGAAGCCCCCGACCTGTCGCGCTTCTTCTACCAACAGCAGCACTCCGCCAACGGCGCCGACATGGTGAGCGTCGTGTTCCACGACACGACGGGGACCGCCAAGTCGTTCCTGCATCACAACGGCGACCTGTGGCCCGCGGTGAGCGACCCGGGCGGGACGATCGCGGAGCACTACGGCGTCACCGCACCGCCGACGACCTTCGTGGTCAACCCCGCCGGGCGGGTCACCGCCGTGCTCGAGGGTCCGGCCACCGAGAAGGATCTCGACACCTTCTTGAAGGCCGCGCGCGGCACCCAAGCTATTCCTGCCCATGGCTGACCCGACCACCGCGACAATCCGGGCACACGTCCCGCTGTGGGCCCGGGTGGTGCTGCCGCTGGTCGTGCTGGGGGTCGCGCTCCTGATCGGCAGCGGGGCCTTCGACTCGTCGCCCCAGACGGTCGCGCAGCGCGCCGCCGCCATCGAGGCCGGCGTGCGCTGCCCGGCCTGCACCGATGTCTCGGTGGCGCAATCGAACTCCACGACCGCCATCGCAGTGCGGCATCAGATCGAGAGCCTGGTCGCCGCGGGAAGCTCCGACGCCGATATCGACCAGACCTTGGTCTCCGAGTACGGGCAGACGATCTTGCTGGTGCCGCCCGACGCCGGTGGCTTCCCGCTGATCTGGGTCATCCCCTTGGTGCTCGGCGTGGCGACCATCGGCGCGGTCGGCGTGCTGTTCTGGCGCCGGACGCGCGCGTTCGACGCCTTGCGGCAGCACGAGGTGGTGTCGTGACGCCCGACCCCACGACGTCGATCCGGGCCGGCGACAACGCCTGGCGCGACGAGCGCTGGTATCTGGCCGACGAAGAGGACTTCTTGCGCCGGTCGCTCGAGGATGCCCGCCGGGAGCACGAGGCCGGCGACCTGTCCGAGGGCGACTACGACCTCTTGGTGGCGCGGGACTCGACGCGTCTGGCCGAAGTCGTGGCCGAACTCGCCGGCCTCGAGCCCGAGCCCTCCGAAGCCGAGACGCCGTCGTCACCTGACAACGCCGCCGCCGACGACGCAGCCGTCTCGGCGCGGCCGCGTATGGCGATGTGGCGCCGCGTCGGCATCGCCGTCTCCCTCTTGCTCATCGTGACCGGCATCGTGATCCTCGTCGTGCACTTCGTGCAGGCGCGCCAGCCCGGACAGGCCTCGTCGGGCAGCGTCAGCGTCTCGCAGGCGCAGCAGATCGAGCAGCAGCTCCAGCAGGGCGACGCCCTCGCCAACGCAGGCGGCCTCAAGAACGAGCAGGCGGCGCTGGTCCTCTTCAACGACGTGCTGGCCGAGGACCCCTCGAACCCGGCTGCGCTGGCCAGCGCCGGGTGGCTGATGTGGAACCTTGGGACCACCTCGCACGTGGCGGCCTACACCGAGGATGGTCGGGCCGAGGTCAGCCGTTCGATCAGCGTGTCGCCGACCTATTACCAGGGCCACCTCTATCTGGGGCTGATCCTGGCCAACCAGGACCACAACAACGCCGCGGCCGTCGTGCAATTCGACGAGTTCTTGGCCGACGACCCGCCGACGAGCGAGCTCCCGGTCGTGGCGCCTGAGGTCGACCCGTCCTACGTGGCGGTCGGCAAGCTCGTCCCCGCCGCACTGGGTGCACCCTCGTCCACCACGACGACGGCGCCCTCAGCTCCGTAGGGCACGCAGGTCCGCCACAACGCGGGCAAAGGCGCCCGCGAACGTGGCGCACTCCTCGTCCGTCGTGGTCCACCCGACGCTGACGCGCAAGGAGTGACTGGGGTCGGCACCCATGGCCTCGAGCACGGGCGAAGGCTCAATGGCCTCCGACGAGCAGGCCGAGCCCGAGTGGACCGCTACGCCAGCGCGGTCGAGCCCAATGAGCACTGGTTCGGCCTCGACGCCCTGCACGCCCAGGCACACGAGCGAGGGAAGTCGCGCCGCCGCTGTGGCCGGGCCCACCACCTCGGTGCCCTCGATCGCCAGGGTGCTCCGCACGACGTCGGCGATCTGCCGGCGGGCCGCGGCCGCCTCCTCGTCGATGGCGCGGCCGCCCTCGTGGGCCAGCGCCGCCGCCGCAGCTCCGAAGGCCAGCAGCGCGGGGATCGGCTCGAGCCCGCCGCGCCGCCCCCGCTCCTGTGCGCCACCGACCAGCAGCGGCTCGAACCGGGTGCCTCGCCGCACCACGAGCGCCCCGGCTCCGGGAACGCCACCGAGCTTGTGCGCGCTGACGCTCACCAGGTCCGCATCGAGGGCGCCGAGGTCGGTGGGCACGTGCCCGCAGGCGGCGGCGGCGTCGACGTGGACGCTCACGCCGGCGTCGCGGCACAGCGCTACCACCTCGTGGACGGGCTGGAGGGTGCCCACCTCGTGGTTGGCCCACTGGCAATGAACGAGGGCCGGACGCGGCAGACCCGGCGCTTGGAGTCGGGCGCCCAGCGCGTCGATGTCGAGCCGGCCGGTGGCGTCCACGTCCAGCGTCTCGACCGGCGCGGCGCGCGCCGAGGCGTCACGAACGGCCGAGTGCTCGACGGCCGCGCAGAGCACCGGCGCGCCCGGCGCGGCGCGGCAGGCGCCCCACACGGCGGCGTTGATCGCCTCGGTGGCGCCGGAGGTGAAGACGACCTGGCGCGGTGCCGTCCCCAAGAGACCGGCGACCTCGGTGCGGGCCTCCTCGAGCGCGTCGCGCACGATGCGACCCTCCTCGTGCAGGCGTCCAGGGTCGCCGGGAGGGAGCGCGGCCCATCGTCTGAGCGCGGCGAGGGCCTCCGGACGTGCCGGCGTCGTGCTGGCGTGGTCGAGGTAGGTGCGAGCCACGGGGGCTCAGGCAGACGCGGTGCAGGCCTCGTCGCCCCGGGCGCGCGACGACAGCATCACCGGGAGCGCCGACGCGGTCCCGCAGAGGCCGGCGAGCAGCCCCTTGACCATGCCGCGGTCGACGGCGCAGAGAACGGGGTTCGTCGTGCTCGCCTCGCCGAAGGGGCACTGCTCCGCAATCACCGCGGTCTTGTCGCCGCGGTCCTCCGCGTGCGCAGCAAACCCGTGGGCGGTCAGGGTGTCGGCCACGACGTGCATGGCGGCGCGTACCGTGCGCTGTCCCTCGGAGGGGGTCATGCGAGAAGCGAGCGACCGTCCGTACTCCTCACCCACGACGGCGGCCATCTCCTCGGCCTCGACGGGGCCCAGGCGCCGCATCGCCTCACCGAGCAGCCGCATGAGCAGGTCGTCCCTGCGCTGCATGAGCCCCAGGGTGAGCTCGTCCTCCACGCAGAAGTAGCGCTTGGAGGGGCGGCCGGCGCCGGCGGCATTGCGCCCGGTCTCGACGCGGAGGTAGCCCCCGTCGACCAGCCGCGCGAGGTGGTGACGCGCCACGTTGGGATGCAGCGAGAAGATGGTGGCCACCTCGGAGGCGGTCACGCCGGGGCTCGAGCGCACATGCAAGAAGATGTCGCGCCGGGTCGGGTCGCCGAACGCGGCGGCGACGGCGGCTACGGCCGCGCTGAACTGGCCGTCGGCTCCGGCCGGCCGCATGGGCTCGGCCGCCGTGATCGGAGCGCTGCTCACGATGGGTAGTCTACCGAGGGATCAGCCCTTCGAGCTGGGGTGACGCGGGGTGCGTGCTTGAGCACGTGCGGCACCAGGCCCCAGTTCCCACCCGAGACGAGGGAGTGCATGGCAGCAGCTGACCAAACCGAGCTCGAGGCCGCGCTGGGCGTGGTCATCGAACCCGAGCTGAATCTCACGCTGGGCGAGCTCGGCCTGGTGCGCTCGGTGCGGCCCAAGCGGCGCCGGGCCCTCCTTGAGGTCGCACTGCCCGTCGCCGCCTGGCCGAGCGCCGACGCGCTGGCCGACGAGATCCACCGCGTCGCCTTGACCGTGCCGGGCGTGGAAGAAGTCGAGCTCGACTTCGTCGTGATGGGCGAGGACGAGCGCGGCAAACTGCGCGAGCGCCTGCGCGCCGGAATGCTCGGGGTCGACCTCGCGGCGCCCGAGGACGACGTGCACGATCACGAACATGGGCAAGGCCACGCGCACGGGCAGGGCCCAATGCCGCTCTTCCTCGGCCCCGATTCCCGCACGCGGGTCATCGGCGTGTCATCGGGGAAGGGGGGAGTGGGCAAGTCGACGGTCACGGTGAACTTGGCCATTTCGCTCGCCCAGGCGGGGTACAGCGTGGGCTTGCTCGACGCCGACGTGTACGGCTTCTCGGTGCCCAAGATGTTGGGCACGGACCACGACCCCGTCATCCTCGGTGACATCGTCATCCCCACGTCCGCGCACGGGGTTCGCTGCCTGTCGATGGGGTATTTCGTGCCGGACGACCA
This sequence comes from Acidimicrobiales bacterium, assembly GCA_035552395.1. Lineage (GTDB taxonomy): Bacteria > Actinomycetota > Acidimicrobiia > Acidimicrobiales > RAAP-2 > Bog-473. The sequence continues at coordinate 3,409 of DASZLL010000025.1, read as the reverse complement.
GCCGGTGATCTGGCGCGGTCCGATGTTGCACAAGGCCATCCAACAGTTCCTGACCGACGCCTATTGGGGCGAGCCCGACTTCGTCCTCGTCGACATGCCGCCGGGCACCGGCGATGTCGCGCTGACGCTGGCCGAGGTCATGCCACGCGCGGAGATCGTGGTGGTGACCACTCCGCAGCCCGCCGCCCAGAGGGTGGCGCAGCGTTCGGCTTTCGCGGCGCGTCGCCTGAAGCTCTCGGTACGCGGCGTGGTAGAGAACATGAGCTGGTTCACCGGTGACGACGGCAAGCGCTACGAGTTGTTCGGCACGGGCGGGGGCGCCACGCTGGCGGCCGATCTCGGCGTGCCGCTGCTCGGCCAGGTGCCACTCGTCAACGCGATCCGGCTCGGTGGCGACGAGGGGCACCCGGTGACTGCGGTCGAGCCCGAGAGCGAGACCTCCCAGGCTTTCCGTTCGGTTGCGGACAAGCTCGCCGCGCTGGGGCCGGCGCGCGTCTACCGCAGGGAGCTCACCCTACGCTGAGCGCGGCAATCCGGTGTTGACGGTGCAACTCGACCGTGAGGGCTCAGGGGGTCCGTGGGATGCCCCACTGAGCGAGCCGTTTCGGGCAGTCCGGGATGGGCGAAAGGTCAATCCATGCCGCCGAACTTCGACCGCGGCGCGCATTAGATTTGGCCAATGAGCGACCCCGAGCCAGGCCAGAATCGCCGACGGGTACAACGCCAATCCGCCGTCTGGATGGGCTCTTGCCACGTCGAGGGCGAACCTTCCGATGCGTGGCGAGAGTGCGGAGTTTTCGACTTCTCAAATTTCGGTCTGGGCATGGACCTTCGCCACCCATCCGATCTAGTGGGGTCTCGTGTCTCCGTGCGGCTTCCGGTGGGTGGTTCCCTCGACGTGACCCTTGCCGGTGAGGTGCGAAATGCAAAGGCCGGTCCGGAGGGAGTCGTGCGAATTGGAATCGAGTTCGTGGACCTCTCCAAAAGCGAGCAATCCATCGTGGACCTATTGAACCTTGGCCCTGGTCCAAGGTCCTGAGATCGAAGCAGGAGACAGGTTCTCTCACCCGGCGTCAGGGGCTCCTCGGCGATACTGGACAGCACTGGCTCTCTCGCGACGGGGACTACCGACCACCGTCCGTCGCCCCGAGTGCTGAATGCATCTCCATTGTCCAGTCCTCGACCCCAAGGGTCCGAAGCTGTCGCTCAGCAATACGCCATCCCTCGGGAAGGCGGACGACCGAGTCGTGGTAGTAACCCCAAAGGCGAGGCGTGCTCCCATCGGTCCGCTGGTGCCAGGCGTACACAGATGTGCGCACAGACGCATGATCGACGTCCTCGAATGACACCAGGACGTTGGCATTGTGGTGGCTAGTTGCGGCAAAGACGCCGTCGGGATGTCCGAACATCTCCCGGAGATGCGACTTTGAGCGCACAAGCATCGCGATGTCCGGTCCGTAGTCGACGACACAGTCCTCGGTGAACAGTTCCACGACGTCGTCGTAGAGCCTGTGATCGACGCAGTACGAGTAGCGGTGGACAAGATCGATGATCTGGTCCTTGTCGATCAGTTGCCGAACCGCGGCCTCGACGTCATTGTCCATGAGCCCTCCTCGGACCGACGAGCCATTTCAAAGGCAAGCGGGCCCAGTTGTCAACCTCCTTCGAAGTGCCGAAGCGTCCCACCGTCACGTCGGGGGTACCTGGGAACGAGAGTCGCCCGAAGCTTCGGGGGCGCTCCAAGAGGTGCCGGCGCGCGACATCATGAGCATCAATCCTGGCGAAGCGGCTCCCCGTGCTCTGCGTTGGGAAGGCCGCGTCGCCAGTAGGCCTTGGCCGAGATCTGCTCTTTCTGTAAACCGCGCTCTACCAAGTTTCTCTGGAGGCTTCGCACCACGCCTGCCTCGGCTGCGATGTAGACATGCCCCACGCCAGCGGGTAGGGCGGTGATACCAGCCAGTGCGTCCAGCAGCAGCGCTGCATCTCCCGGCACCGATTGGCCCAAACGGTGAACCCAACGCAGCTGGAGCTGTTCACCCCCGCGGAAGTCCGGCTCTTGTTCGTCTGTGGGCGTATCGATTTCGAGGAGCGCCGTCACCGTTGATGTCGTCGGAAGTGCTTCTATCATCGCCAGCGCTCCGGGCATACCCGTCTCGTCTCCGATGAAGAGATGCCAGTCAGCCTCCATCACCGGAGTGACCTTGCCGCGTGGGCCGATGGCGTCTATTCGGTCACCATCTCTGGCTGCACGGATCCAATCGGTTCCCGGCCCGGCGCCGTGTAAAGAAACGTCGATGGTCACTGCTGGAAGGGCTGCATTCAATGAGCGAATTGTGTAGCGGCGATTCGTCACGTTCCCGTCCGCCCGGGGCACCCGCAACATCAAGTCCTGGCCTGCCACGAACCGAAGGCCCTCGAGCCCAGGAGCAGTCAGGACCATCCTCTGCATGGAGGGGCTCAGCGGCCCATTTTCGGCAACTTCGAGGTGCCAGAGACTGGCGTCGGCCAGAGGCCCGCCAGCTTGTCCGACCAACTCGAGCATTCGATCACTTGCCATATTGAGGCGGTCTACCAGGAATGCCCCCGGCCGGCGGCATTGTCCCCCCAACCTCGAAGCCACGCCGCAGACCCTGCGGTCCGTCAGTTGACGACTGCGAAGAGCGCCCCCCGGCCTTGCATCAGAACATGCCGTTGGCGTTCGCCGATCTTTCTGGCACGTCCTGTATTACGTCCCAGTGCTCGACGACCTTGCCGTCCTCCAAGCGGAAGAAGTCGGCCAACGCACGCCCTGGCTCGCCCGGCTTGAGGACTAGGTGCGAATGGGTTGCAACCAAATTCCCTTCGGCGATGACCCGCTTGATATCGAGGCGCAACTCCGGATATTCGCCACGGAGGTAATGCACAAACCCAATGAAGGCCTCGGGGCCGTCCTGCGCCTCGGGATTGTGCTGGATGTAGCGATCGCCGAAATAGTCAGCCACTGCCTTCTCGGGGTTCCCCTCAAACGCTATCTGGTAGTAGTTGACGACCGTCCTCTTGTTGGCTTCGATGTCGGTCACGGTCTCTCCAGTCGCTGACGGCATCAGACGCAAGCTCAGCCGCTAGGAAGGCTGAGGCCAACCGACGAGGTTATGTCCCCGCTCACGCCGGGGTGACCGCACCGATCGGTTCCACAGCCGTCGCTGGGTGGTGTTCCATCGATCTGAGGTTGCCGGATCATAGGCCTTCCCCCCGGGACATCTCTCCCACTCGAAAGCTATGGTTCAACCTGTCCTTCTAAGGAGGCTCTCATGCCTGAATTTCCGGGCATAACGCACGTCGCGCTGACCGTAACTGACCTTGGTCGCAGCCGGACCTGGTACCAGAACCTTTTCGGGGGTTCGCCCGTCATCGATGAAGATACGGGCCC
>DASZLL010000024.1:0-7743 GCA_035552395.1 Acidimicrobiales bacterium | reverse complement strand
GCGGTTGCCCGAGCGCTCGTTGAAGGCGCGGTAGCAGACGACGACGTCGGCCACGCCGGAGGACACGGCGAGCGCCGCCTGCTGGATGGTGGCGCAGGCCGCCCCGCCGCCGTAGTGGATGCGGCTGAAGAACGTGAGGTCACCGATGCCGAGGCTGCGGGCGATGTCGATGTCGGGGTTGGTGTCCGAGCTGAACGTCACCATCCCCTGCACCTCGCCCGGCGCGATGCCGGCGTCGTCGAGGGCCGCGGCCACGGCCTCCACCGCCAGGCGCAGCTCGGAGCGACCCGAGTCCTTGGAGAATTCGGTGGCGCCGATGCCGGCGATGGCGGTGGCGCCGGCGAAGGAGTGCGCGCGCGGCATCAGGCCGGCCCGCCCTCGTCGCCTTCGCCGCCTTCGTCGCCTTCGTCGCCTTCGTCGCCTTCGTCGCCGAGCGGCAGGATCACCTGCACGGTGCCGGTCACGTGGTCGCCCAGGTTGTTGGCGCCGCGGATGGCGACGGTGACGAGTCCGCCCTGTCCGTCATCGCCGAGCGGGCCCTTGTCCGTTACGGCGCCGGTCAGGGTCATGGTGCAGTCGGGGTAGTTCGGCGCGCCGAGACGGATGCTCACGTCGGCCAAGCGGCTGCGCGGCCCCGACCAGTCGGTGACGTAGCGGCCGACGAGGCCGTTGGTGGTGAGGATGTTCATGAAGATGTCCTTCGAGCCGCGGTCCTGGGCCAGCAAGTGATCGTGGTGCACGTCCTGGTAGTCCCGGCTGGCCAACGCGCCCGACACGATCAGCGTGCGCGTGATCGGCAACACGAGCGTCGGCAGCTCGTCGCCGACGGCGACGTCGAAGAAGGTCGGGCCGGTGTCGACGTTGGTCACTGCGCGGCCTCGGCCGACGCGGCGGCGAGCGCCTGCTCTGCGATCGCCGAACCCAGCTTGGACAGTTGCGCACTGGGGCCGCCGAGCAACAGCTCGATCTGCTTGCCCCAGAGGAAGTAGCGGTGGATCGGGTAGGTGATGTCGGCGCCCATGCCCCCGTGGAGGTGTTGCGTCGCGTGCACGGCGCGCTGGCCGCGCTCGGAGGCCTGCCACTTGGCGACCCGCGCCGACTCGGCCGCGTCGCGGCCGGTGTCGTAGCACCAGGCGGCGTTCTGCCACGTGACGCGCATGGCCTCGATGTCGATGGCGGCGTCGGCCGCCTTCAGCATCGTGCCCTGGAAGGTACTGAGCGGGCGCCCGAACTGGTGGCGCGAGTTGAGGTACGTCGCCGTCTGTTTCAGCGCCGATTCGCAGACGCCGACCTGCAGCGCGCAGAGCCCGATGGTGGCGGCCACGAGGAGGTCGTCGAGGACGGCGCGCCCGGCGTGCGGCGCGGCCAGCACGTCGCCCGCCTCGACGCGGACTCCGCTGAGGTGGAGGTGCGGGTGGATCTCGCGATTGGTCGTCACCGTGCGCTCGAGGGTCGCGCCGTTGGCGTGCGGGTCGACCAGCGCCAGCACCACGCCGTCGCCGGTGGACGCCGGCACGAGGACGCAAGCGGCCAGGTGCGCCTGCGGCACGGCGAGCTCGGTGCCCTCGAGCACCCAGCCGTCGCCCGAGGCGGCGGCCCACAGCGGCGGCGTCGACGTCGGGCTGGACGCGCTCCCCGTCAGTGCCGCCGTGAGGATGGCGTCACCGGCCACGACCCCGGGCAGCCAGCGTGCCCGCTGGGACGACGAGCCGAAGCGCGCCAAGGGCAAGGCGCCGAGCACGAGCGTCGCCCAGAGCGGCACCGGCGCGACGGCGTTGCCTTGCGCCTCGAGCAGCAGGCAGAGCTCTAGCAGGCCGTAGCCCGCGCCGCCGTCGGACTCGGGCACGGCCAGGCCGAGGAGGTCGGCGCCGGCCAACGCCTGCCAGAGGTCGCCGTCGATGCGCTCGTCGCTCTGCTCGACGGCCGCCACGCGGGCGGGATCGACGAGCCCGCCGAACAGTCCGCTCGCCGTCTCGGCGACGGCGAGCTGTTCCTCGTTGAAGGCGAAGTCCATCAGTTCCGCTCCCTTGGACCTTGACCCGCACCGACCGGCACGAAGACCGGGAGCGACAACTCCTCGTCGTGGTCGACGAACTCGGCCCGTAACGGCATGCCGATCGTGATGTCCGCACGCTCGACGCCGCTCAGGTTGGCCACGACGCGCGTCCCCTCCTCGAGCTCGACGAGACCGATGGGGAGCGGGTATTCGAACGCGGGCACCTGGGGGTAGTGCACGACCACATAGGAGTACAGGGTGCCCCTGCCGCTTGAGGTGACGGTGTCCCACTCGAGTGAGCCGCAAGCGGCGCAGGCCGGCAGCGGCGGGTGGCGCAACGTGCCGCACGAGGTGCAGTGCTGGATCAGCAAATGGTGGGCCCGCGCGCCCTCGAACCAGAAGGCGTTGTCCTGGGTCAGCGCCGGGTGGGGGCGGGGTGGGCGCGCCGCCTTGCGCTGCGGCGGCAGGTACTTGAGGATGCGAAAGCGCATGGTGGCGACCGGCTCGCCGGCGTCGTAGAGCGCCTGCACCGCGGCGGCGTCGGTGGGGGGATCCGACGGCACGTCGGCATCGGGCACCGCCACGAAGTCCAGGCGGGTCGTGAGGAAGCGGCCCGTGCCGAGGCCCGTGCGCTTGGGGTCCGAGACCGCCTCGATCACCGAGCGCACGAGCAGGCGGTCGCCCACGACGAGCGGCCGGCCGTAGTGCTGCTCGCAGTTGGTGGCCACCACTGAGGTGAGCCCCTCCTCGTCGAGGAGCTGCATCATGCGGTCGCTCGGGCCGTCACCCTGCGAGGTCCCGGCCTCGCGGGCCGCCTCGGTGAGCACGGACGCGCGCAGCCCGCGCATGATCCAGGCCTGGAGCATGGCCGGCGGCGCGATCAGGCGGTCGTAGCCGGCGGCGCGGGCGGCCTCGTCGGAGACGTAGACGGGGTTGTGGTCGTCCATGGCCTCGACCCAGTGCCGGATCATGGGCACGTTGACCGCGTGCGGCGAGAGTGTGGGCGGGCCGGCCACCTGGCCGACCAGCGCGGCGAGCTCGGCGCTGCGGTCGGGGAACGGCGCGAGCTCCTCGAAACGCCCCGCCGTGCCGTTCGCCGACGCCTCGGTGGCGCCGTTGGACGATGCGCTCACCGGGCCCCCCGCGTCATGCCGAGGCCGGCGGAGGCCACGATCTCGCGCTGGACCTCGTTGACGCCGCCACCGAACGTGTTCACCTGCGCCTGGCGTCCCGTCGCCTCCAGGCGGCCGCGGAGCAGCGCGCCGGGCGAACCCGGCGTGAGGTAGCCGGCCGCGCCCACGACACCCGAGAGGACCCGAGCGACCTCGATGATGCGTTCCGTCCCGAACACCTTGATCGACGACGACTCGGCGCCGGTCAGCTCGCCGTCGGCCACGTGGACGGCCATGCGCCAGTTCAACAGCCACATCGCCTCGAGCTCGGCCTTGCACTTGGCCAGGTCCATCTGCACCCACGGCTGCTCGATCACGACGTGACCCTCGTCCGACCGCGTCGTCGCCGCCCACGCGACCACGTCCTCGTAGAGCGAGAGGGCGAGGCCGCTCCACGCGGCGAGGCCGACGCGCTCGTGGTTGAGCTGGTTCGTGATCATGCGCCAGCCCTCGTTCTCCTCCCCCACCCGGTTGGCCAGCGGCACGCGCACGTTGTCGTAGAACGTCTGCGTCGTGGTCAGCCCGCCGACCGTGTTGATGATCGACCACTCGAAGCCGGCCGCCGTCGTCGGGACGCACAGGATGGAGATGCCCTTGTGCTTTGGCGCGTCGGGATTGGTGCGGGTGGCGAGCCAGACGTAGTCGGCCGCGTCGGCACCGGAGGTGAAGATTTTGGCGCCGTTCACGACGTACTCCTCGCCGTCACGCACGGCACGGGTGCGCAGCGAGGCCAGGTCGGTGCCGGCCTCGGGCTCCGTGTAGCCGATGGCGAAGTTGACCTCGCCGGCGAGGATCTTGGGCAGGAACAAGGACTTCTGCTCGCCGGTGCCGAAGCGCATGATCGTCGGGCCGACCGTGTTGATGGTCACGAACGGGAACGGGGCGCCGGCGCGCCGGGTCTCGTCGAAGAAGATGAACTGGTCGGTGGCCGGGCGCCCCTGGCCGCCGAACTCGGTGGGCCAGCCGATGCCGAGCCACCCGTCCTTGCCGATCTGGCCGACGACGTCGCGCCAGGCGTCGCCGCCCTCACCCCCCTCGGCCAGGCCGGCGCGCACCTCGTCGGTCAGCAACTCGGCGTAATAGCGACGCAACTCGGCGCGCAGTTCCTGCTGCTCGGGGCTCTCTTCGAGGAACATCGTGGGGCAGCCTCGCGTGCACTCGGCGGTCCCTGCCAGGTCAAGGCCGCGCTGAGCAAAACTGTAACACGTTCTCGTTTCGGGGGCAGGGGGACAGGAGCCGCCGGGACGGCGTGCGGGGCGGCCGGCGCGGCGGCCACGCCCCGGGATGGCGGGCGCGGCGCGTGCCTATGATCAACTGACACACGTTCTAAAAACGAACGCGAAAGGCCAGGCACCAAGCGGCGGCGACAGGTCCACCGGGCGGTCCGGCCGAGCAAGCGAAAGGGGGGACCTTGAGCCTCGACGAGATCGACCTCATCGACGGGCGGAACTTCGTGGCCGGAGTCCCCCACCACTGGTTCGCCGAGCTGCGGGCGGAGGCGCCCGTCTTCTGGCACCCCGAAGAGGTGGCGCCGCGCGGCGGCTTCTGGGCCGTCACCCGCTACGACGACTGCGTCACGGTCAACCGGGACTGGGAGCACTACTCGTCGGCGCGGCGCGGCTCGCTGTTCCACGAGATGGACGACGACCAGCTGGCCCAGCAGCAACTGATGATGGTCAACATGGACCCGACCATGCACACGCGGTACCGGCGGCTGGTCAACAAGGGCTTCACGCCCAAGATGGTGCGCGACCTCGAGGCGAGCATCGTCGGGTACGCCGACGGGATTATCGACGCCGTCTGCGAGCGCGGCACGGCCGATTTCGTCGAAGAGATCTCGGCCGAGCTCCCGCTGCTCGTCATTGCGGAGCTGCTCGGTGTGCCCCAAGAGGACCGGCGCATGGTCTTCGACTGGTCGAACCGGATGATCGGCGCCGAGGACCCCGAGTACCAGATCCCGGGCGCCGACCCGGGCGAGTCGGCCATGCAGGTCTACAGCTACGCCGAGGAGCTGGCGTCGCAGCGGCGGCTGGCGCCCAAGGCCGACCTGGTGTCGGTGCTCATCGACGCCGAGGTCGAGGGCGAGAAGCTCGATCAGCTCGAGCTCGACCTCTTCTTCCTGCTCCTCATCGTGGCGGGCAACGAGACGACGCGGAATCTCATGTCGGGCGCCATGACCGCCTTCTTCGACCACCCCGACCAGTGGGAGCTGCTGCGGCAGGACCGCTCGCTGCTGCCCGGCGCCGTCGAGGAGATGCTGCGCTACGTCACACCCGTCATGCACTTCCGCCGCACGGCAACCGCGGACTTCGAGCTGCGCGGCCAGCAGATCAAGGAGGGCGACAAGATCGTCTTCTGGCACACCTCGGCCAACCGCGACGAGGAGGCGTTCGACAACCCCGACGCGTTCGACGTGACGCGCTCGCCCAACAACCACATCGCCTTCGGCGGCGGCGGGCCGCACTTCTGCCTCGGCGCCAACCTGGCGCGGATGGAGATCATGGTGATGTTCGACCGCCTGCTCGATCGCATCCCCGACATGCGCCTCGACGGCGACGTGCAGCGCCTGCAGTCGAACTTCATCAATGGCACCAAGCACATCCCGATCGCGTTCGCGCCGTCGGCGCCGGTCGGGGGCACCGCGCTGCCCGCCCGGGCCCGCTGACGTGACCGAAGCCGGGAGCGGGGCGGGCGGGCCGCTGCGCTTCCACCAGGCGGTCAGCTTCCTGCCGACGCGCCAGGCCGTGCCGCTGGCCCAGGCGTCCAACGAGCTCGGCTACGCCGGCATGTACGTCTCGGACCACCTGTTCAACCCGAGGGAGCTCGAGTCGCGCTACACGTACTCGCAGCGCGAGGACGGGCACCCGGGGTGGGAGGCCGAGACGCCGTGGCCCGACCCGATGACGCTCATCGCCGGGATGGCAACGGTGGCGGAAAAGTTGTTGTTCACGACAGGGGTGTACGTCGCCCCGGCGCGTGACCTCATCACGGTGGCCAAGTCGGTGGCGACCGCCGCGGTGATCTCGGACAACCGGGTGCGCCTCGGCGTCGGCGTCGGCTGGTGCAAGGAGGAGTTCGACCAGACCGGGCAGGACTTCACCAACCGCGGCAAGCGCCTCGACGAGATGATCGTCGCCCTGCGCGCGCTGTGGCAGGGCGGCTGGGTGGAGTTCCACGGCAAGTACTACGACGTCCCCGAGTGCCAGATGCTCCCCGCGCCGACCGAGCCGGTCCCGATCATCGGCGGCGGCCACTCCCCCGTGGCCCTGCGGCGGACGGCCGCGCTGTGCGACGGCTGGATCGCCGCGGGCGCCTACAGCGCGGAGGACGCGTGGATGCATCTGGCGAATTTGCGCGAGGCGTTGAAGAAGGCTGGCCGCGAAGACGAGGACTTCACGATCTACCTGTCGATCAACGAGCGGCCGAACGTCGAGCTGTACCGGCGCTTCGCCGCGGCGGGCGTGACGGACATCGTGTGCGCGCCCTGGATGTTCGTCGACGTCAAGGAGGGGACGCCCGACGACGAGGCGCTGGCGGCGCGCCTGGGCGCAGTGCGCTGGTTCGCCGACGAGATCATCGCCAAGGTCTGAGACGGGAGAGGAGCACCACGTGAAGACGATGAAGATCGGCCTGCAGATGGGGTACTGGGGCGCCGGACCGCCGCCGCACGCACTCGAGCTCGTGACGGAGGCCGACCGCCTCGGCTACGACTCCGTCTGGACGGCGGAGTCCTACGGCTCCGACGCCCTGACCCCGCTGTCGTGGTGGGGCTCGCGCACCGAGCGGGTGCGCCTCGGCACGTCACTGTGCCAGCTCTCGGCGCGCACACCGACCGCCATGGCCATGGCCGCCATGACGCTCGACCACCTCTCGGGCGGCCGCTTCGTGCTCGGGCTCGGCGTGTCCGGCCCCCAGGTCGTCGAGGGCTGGTACGGCCAGCCCTTCCCCGCCCCCCTCGCCCGCACCCGCGAGTACGTCGACATCGTGCGCCAGGCGCTGGCGCGGGAAAAGCCGGTCACCAACGACGGCCCGCATTACCCGCTGCCCTACCCGGGCGGCACCGGCCTGGGCAAGCCGCTCAAGCCGATCGTGCACCCGCGGCGCGCCGACGTGCCGATCATTCTCGGTGCCGAGGGGCCGAAGAACGTGGCGCTCGCCGCCGAGATCGCGGACGGCTGGTTCCCGATCTTCTTCTCGCCCAAGGCGATGTCGTCCTTCGAGGCGTCGCTCGACGAGGGCTTCGCCCGGCCCGGGGCGCGCCGCACGGCCGAGGACTTCGAGATCCTGGCCTTCGCGCCAACGGTCATCCACGACGACACCGACGCCGCGGCCGACGGGTTCCGGCCGTCGCTCGCGCTCTACATCGGCGGCATGGGGGCGAAGGAGATGAACTTCCACTTCGACGTCTTCGCGCGCATGGGCTACGAGGAGGCGGCGCACAAGATCCAGGACGCCTATTTGGACGGGCGCAAGGACGACGCGGCGGCGGCCGTGCCCACCTCGATGGTGGAGGACATCGCACTCGTCGGGCCGGTGGAGAAGATCCGCGACGACCTCGAGGCGTGGCGCGAGTCG
>DASZLL010000023.1:0-46583 GCA_035552395.1 Acidimicrobiales bacterium | reverse complement strand
TCAACGTCGCCGATCATGGGGTAATTCGGCGCGTGGCCCTGAGTCTCCTCGATGTCCGCTGCCCACGCCTCGTGCCGGTCCACAGGATCGACAGAGAGGCCGATAACCTTGACTCCGCGCCGATCGAATTCTGGCTTTATCCTCGCCATGTATCCCAGCTCGGTGGTGCAGATCGGAGTGAAGTCCTTCGGGTGCGAAAACAGCACGGCCCATGAGTCACCGATCCAGTCGTGGAAGTGAATCGGGCCCTCGGTGGTCTCTGCTTCGAAGTCGGGCGCAATGGCGCCGATTTGAATGGTCATCGCTACTCCCTTGGTCCCAACTGGGATCCGCCGGCTCTACCGTGAGACACGGTGAGCGTTTCATCTGGTCACCGTGACAGTACGACTCCGTGGGCGCCAGAACATCTGCCACGTGGCATATTTCCTTGCCGGCGAGGCACGAGGGCTCGGGTCGATGACCCGACGGGTCCGGGGTCGACATCACCAAACCCAGACACCCCGGGCATTCCGCACGAGGCGTCGGTTGGCCATCGAAATGCAGCAAGGCGGCCTTGGTGAACGACACCTTCACCAAGGAGGCGAAGACTCGCAACTGCGCCAAGCAAGGTGTTATAGCGATGAAGACCGAGGGCCCGGAGTCAGCCGGTGACGACGCCGCTCTGATACAGCGGAGGGCCTCGTTCGACGCGGGGCGGGCCGACCAACTACTGGCGGCGCCCGACCGGACGGGCTCGGGGACTTTTAATCCCGACTGAACCGGTTCGAGCCCGGCCGCCAGCACGCAGCATCGAGCATCCGTAGCTCAGCGGCAGAGCGCCACGTTCACACCGTGGAAATCGGAAGGTCAGCACCTCCCGGATGCACGGGGCGGAGACACACCGCGCACCCTGGTGGATGGAGCCGGATGGAGAGGCGGGTGGTCGTGGCCCACCGAGCAGGGAGTTCGATTCATCTCATTCACCCTGGGTCTTCGGACCGGAATCACCGCAGCGGGGAGGGATGGTGACCTCACGGGTCTCATACGCCCGACGATCTCCGGTCAGTACGGAGCGCCGCGGCTGGGGCCGGCGCGGTCGCCCAGGAAGGTCTTATGAACCATCCGCGCCTGGGTCAGCACCAGAGGCCCCGACCATCTGTCGCCTTTAGCCCAAGTGGAAGAGGCAGCTGGTCCAAACCCAGCGTGTTGCACGTCGAATCGTGTCGGGAGCACTGCGCCGGTGATGCTCGGGTGGCTGAGCGCCCGCTTCGTAAGCGCGAGCGCGAGAGTTCGACACTCTCCACCGGCTCTCTCCAGGGCCATCTCCTGGACCACGTTCGAGTCGCTGAGTGTCGCGAAGCGACTTCCGACTTCCGGCTTCCACACTCGTTGGTCATTAGTAGTTTTGGTCACAGCGACAGCGGCGACGGCCCTACAGGAGGTTCGGCCTGCTGGCGCGCGTCCTCGACTGAGCCGTGGTGCAGCCCTTAGGTTCCTTCCTGCGCGGCGCGCAGGCGATCGGACAGACTGGACATCACCTGGAGGGCGAATAGGGGCGTCTCGTGCACCAGGAACAGGAAGCGGTGCTTGTTGATCACCGCCAGCGTGGAGTCCTCGACGGCGGTCGCTGTGGCGCTGCGTGCCGCCGACTCGAGCAGTGCCATCTCACCGAACGTCTCGTCCGGACCGACCATAACTGTCTTGCCGTTCGGAAGGCGCAGCTCGACCTTTCCTTCCACGACGCCGAACATTTCGTCCCCACCGGACCCCAAGTCGAAGATCACAGCTCCAGCCGGGACTTGCCTGGTGTCGGTAGCCGCCGTGAACACTCCGACAACTCTCTTCGTCACCGATCGTCCCCTTCGCCTGAGCCCAGCTCAAGTCCCATCAGATTCGAATCCCAACCCAAGTCCGCGCCGGCAGCCCTCCGCAAAGGGGCACGGTCCACCGCGCCTTTCACCGATGTGGCGGGATCCCGATGGGAGTGAGCGATCGCGTCCGCTGGGCGACGCTCTCACTTGCGCGCGCTCCGAACACGCCGTCCGCCGCTGGAACTGGCTGACGGTCGTCCGGGTCGCATGGTACGCCTCGTCGCCCTGATTGCGGCCCTCGCCTCGTCGACCCCGTTGGCGGTCGTGGCGTCCTGTGCGGCATGAGTGCGCCCTCGTTCGAGCTTGGTGTCACACGTGCGCCGGGCTGCCTCCAGGCGGCCACCAGAGCTCGGGCTTTCCGCGGTCATCCGGTGACACGGTCGGATGCGTTGCAGAAATCCCAATTGCCGTTGTGGGAGGCTGGAGTCCATGGCGAGCGCCGCGCCAGAGCTTGGCCTGAATCCCTATGTGCCCCGCATGGCCGCCGAATGGGACCTCGATGCCCCAGACTCGCTCTGGCGTGAGATCGAGGCGACCTGCTGTTTCGTCGACATCTCGGGCTTCACAGCATTATCGGAGCGTCTGGCCCGACGAGGCCGGATCGGTGCGGAGGAGCTCACCGAGGTTCTCAACCACGTGTTCTCCCGCATGCTCGAAGTGGCCTACAGCAAAGGCGGGTCGCTCCTGAAGTTCGGCGGTGACGCGCTCCTCCTGATGTTTACCGGGGACGATCATCCTCGCATGGCGGCGGAGGGCGCTGTCGCCATGCGCGCCGCCCTCCGCGAGGCCCGCACATTTCCGACGTCGGTCGGCCGGGTCAACCTCCGCATGTCCGTCGGCATCCACAGCGGGGACTTCCATCTGTTCCGGGTCGGTGACCTCCATCGCGAGCTCATCATCACCGGCCCGGCGGCGTCGGCAACGACCCACATGGAGCAGATCGCCGATGCGGGTGAGATCGCCATCAGCCTCCATACCGCCGAGCGCCTTCCACCGGGCGCGGTGGGCGAAGCAAAAGGCGACGGTGTCTTGCTGAAATGGCGACATGTGGTCGAGGGCGGCGGCGGGCCCACCCCCGCGCGCAGCGTCCCGGACTCGGCCGTCGTCACATCGGTCCCGACCGCATTGCGGGCCCGGCTGGCCCAGCGTGGTGGCGAAGCGGAGCATCGCTTGGCCAGCGTGGCCTTCGTCAAGTTCCAGGGGACGGACGATCTGCTCGCATCCGACGGGGCGGGCGCCACGGCGGACGCCCTCGACGGCATCGTGCGCTCGGTACAGCGTGCCGCCGATGACGAATCGGTTACGTTCCTCGCCTCCGACATCGACGCCAACGGCGGCAAGATCATTCTCACCACCGGCGTCCCTTCGACCCAGGAAGACGACGAGGGCCGCATCCTGCGTGCGATCCGCAGGGTGATGGACCAGCAATACTCCCTGCCGGTCCGGGCCGGCGTGAACCGGGGACACGTGTTCTCGGGCGACATAGGGACGCAGTATCGCCGCACTTTCACGGTGATGGGCGACACCGTCAACCTCGCGGCCCGTCTCATGGCCGCGGCGAAACCCGGTGAGATCTACGCGACCGCGACGATCCTCGACCAGGCCCGTACGCATTTTGCGACCGAAGCATTGGAGCCGTTCTCGGTGAAGGGGAAGTCCGAACCGGTCCAGGCGTATCGAGTGGGTCCGGCGACCGGGTCCCGATCCGATGCCTACGGCATGCTCCCGTTTCGGGGACGGGACAAGGAGCTGGTGACCCTTGTCGACACCTTCGAGTCGATCACGAGTGGGCGCGGCCAGACGATCCTCATCGATGCCGAGCGGGGCATCGGCAAGACCCGCCTGGTGAGCGAATTCGTGGCGACGACGACTCCGGAACACGTCCTGTGGCTTCAGGGCGAGCCCCAGAGCACGGGAATCCCCTACCAGCCCTTGCGGGCGGCCGTGCGCACGGTTCTCGGTATCGACGCCGACAACCGCAGCGAGGCCGGAAGCCAACTGCTGGCGTCGATCACGAAGCTGGACGACGGTCTACTGCCGTTTGCGCCGTTGCTGGCGCCGATCGTGGACGCTGAAGTCCCGGCGACCCCGGAAAGCGATGCCATTGCAGCCGAGTTCGTTCGCCATCGAGTCGCCGACACCGTCGTGAACACTCTCGATGCTGCGTGCACGGGCGCACTCCTGGTCGTCGCCGAGGACGCGCACTGGTTCGACGATACGACGTCGGAGATTTGTGCGCATCTCTCGAATGCAGCCCGCAGCCGCCGCTGGCTCCTCTGTGCAACTCGACGCCCGGACGCCGAGGGCGGTTTTGCGCCACTGAACCCCGAGGTCCGGTTGTCGCTGAGCTCGTTGACCGACGACGTGGCCCAAGAGCTTGTCGACGCGGCTACGGACACCGCCCCTCTGCGTCCGCACGAGTCTGATGGCGTCGTCGCCCGCGCCGGCGGCAACCCACTCTTTCTCGAAGAACTGCTCCGGATTGTGCGAGCAACCGACATCGAGTCACTCCCGGACACTCTTGACGCGGTTGCCATGCGCGAAATCGACGCGTTGCCGACAACGCCGCGGCGCGTCCTGCGACTCGCATCCGTGCTCGGTCGATCGTTTGACCGGTCGCTGCTCGACCAGCTCCTCGCCGCCGAGCTGGTCGATGTCGGCACCGACGCGCTCGAAGATCTCCGGGGCCTGCTGGTCCCGGACGCGGACGGTGTGCGGATCCGCTTTCGACACGCGTTGCTCCAGGAAGCTGGCTATCAGAGCCTGCCCTTCCGCCAGCGATTGGAGTTGCATCGCATCGTCGGCGAAATCATCGAGCGCGTGGCTGCGGGGGATGACGTTGCACCGCTTCTGTCGCTCCACTTCCTGGCCGCCCAGGACTGGGACCGGACCTGGCGCTATGCCCGAACGGCGGCACGCGTGGCGCAACAGGCACATGCCGTGGCAGAGGTGGCGGTCCACCTCGAACGTGCGGTGACAGCGGCCCGTCGACTGGGCGACGCGCTGCGTGACGACATCGCTGGGGTGTACGTCGACTTGGGTCACACTCTGGAGCTTCTCGGCGAATTCGAACGGGCTGACGACGCCTACCGGCGTGCCGGCGCGGCTTCCGAATCGGATCCGCTGCAGCGGGGACAGATGGCGTACTGCAGGGCATACCTCCGGAGCGAATTCCTCGGCCGGCCGGCGGCGGCGATCCGCCTGCTGCGATCTGCCCGCGCCGAGCTCAATGTCGTGGGCGGCGACGCCGCCGGCCTGCAGGCGCTGTTGCTCGCCGAAGAGGCGGACGTGCGGCAAAGACAGGGGCGGCTGTCCGAGGCCCTCGAGTGTGCGGGCCGCGCCGCGCGGGACGCAGAGGCGTCGGATGAGAAGCGCGCCCTCGCGATCTCACTCCACGTGCGCAACATCAGCCTGGTCAAGGCGGGTCGGGCCGACGAGGCGGACTCCATGGACTGGGTCCTCAAGCTCTACGAGGAGCTCGGTGATGACGTGAAAGTCGCGCTCACGCTTGGCAATATCGCGACGGTCGCGTTCTTCGCCTCCCAATGGGACCGGTCGTCGCACCATCTGGCGCTGTGCGCCGAGGCCTCCACCAAGGCGGGGGACCTCGCCGGCGCCGCGCTGACTCATGGCAACCTCGGAGAGCTCCGCACGAATCAGGGACGGCTCGACGAGGCCGTGGCACTCCTCGCCCCCGCCCGGCGCACCTTGGAGTCTTTCGGCTACCCCGTGATGGCGGCGGGGACCGCCATGCAACTCGGCCGTGCCCGGGCCTTCCTCGGAGACCTCGACGGAGGGCTGGCCATGATGCAGGCGGCTTTGGCCACGTTCGACGAGATCGGATCCCACTACGAATCGCTCGAGACGTGCGCCCGGCTCGCAGAAGTCCTCGTCTTCGCCGGTCGGCTGTCCGAAGCGCGGAACGCGTTGGCCCGGGCCCGGCGACTCGAGCGCGACGTGGGGGAGACGCCGCTTACAGCGCTGATCGAGCGCGTCGAGCTGACCCTCACCGCGTCGGACGACACCGAGAACCTGTCCGCAGCCCTTGAGAGTTTCCCCGAGCGGGCAGCGGGATTCGGAGCGACCTACGAAGGACTCGTCGTCATCGCCCTGGGGGAACGTGCCGGTGACCGGAGGCGCCACGAAGAACTCGTTCGTCTCACCCGTGACCTCGGTGTCGTCAGGCTACCGATGTTCCCGATCGCCTGACGTTCGATTACCTGAAGTTCCAGTCAACGTCACCGACCCAGGTCTCGACGATCTGCGTCCCCGCCGCCCCGGTGGACGTGAGTATCGGACTGCCGTTCGCGGGGTTCACATTGTTGTACGTCTTGTTCGTCGTGCAGAGCTCGGACTGCGGTGGATCCGTCGGAGAGACCCCTTGGCAGTAGGTCTGGTCGTACCAGGTCGTCCCGTCGAGGGAGAACTGGGTCACGGCACAAACCGGCAGCGTCAAGTCCGCTGGGATGCCGGAGGGATTGCCGGCTGTGACGGGATCGCTGTTGGGCTGGCACTCCGGCACGGCCGGCCAGGTGATCGTCACCGTGAAGGGAACCGGACCGGCGGAGTACCCGTTGAAGTTCAGCTGCTCTTGGCCGCCCGAGTTCGGCCCGGAGCTGAAGGCCGTGTAGGACTTGCAGGGTGCGTTGGCTGGAAGGCTGAGCGTCGCCGAAACCGGACCGGTGGACTGGATCGACTGCCCACCGCAGATCTCGCTGGCCATGGTGAAGGTTGACGTGGGTCCCACAACCGACACCGAGGCGTTCGACGTCAGTACCCGGACCTCGACGGTGTCGAACGGGCTCGCGAGATCCCCGGTATTCGGGGTGCACGCCCCACCCGACGGGGCTTGCGTGTCGGCCGTGATGTCCGCACCGGAGCTAGATATGGTGCACAGCTGCGTCGCGGTCTGTGCGCCGCCGAGCGATTCCACCAGCTCCACGGAGATGGGACCTGATCCGCTTTCGCCTTCCAGCACGAGTTGGGCGTCCGCGAAGAGCCGCCCGGCGACGAGGGTGTTGGTGCCCACTCCGAAGTCGAGGGCCTCGGCACCCGAGGTGCCCCCGTTGTTGATGGCCCAGTCGGGCGTGATGGCGCAGACGCCCGTGCGCCCCTGGAAGGCGCCGACGATTGCAGCACTCGGCGAACCCATGTATGCGCCACTGGGGTAGAGGAAGCCAGCGAGGTTCAGCAGGGGTACGCCATGGATCGTGGGCGAGCTGCAGCCGCCGCCTGCCGTGACGGACTCGGTCGTCGATTTCCCCCCGTCGCCCGGAACGTACGCGATGAAGTTGCTGCTGTTGCCCTTCCCCTCGCTGTAGACCACGGTGTCGGGATTGGCCGGGGTGGCTGGGGACGCCGGCGAGTTGCCGACTCCGGGCAGCACCACGGACAGGGAGATGGGCGTTGCGATGGTGGCGAGCCCGATGGCTCCAGCCAGCGCGACGCGCTTCACGGTCAACTTCATCGCGTCCTCCTAATGGTTCGGCTGCCACCCCCAACCGCTGGTCAGCATAACGACGAGCGGGCCGGTCGGCAATGCGGGATGCGTTGGTTCACCGGTCGGCCATCGAGCCACGTCTATGCACACCCGATGCAAGGGCATTGGATAGGTGAAGCAGCCAGACCCCTCCCGAACACGTGAGCACGGGCATGAAGGTCCGCCTGGCCACCCAGGTGTAGTTCGAAGACATCATGTGTGAGCGCCAGACCTCGTCGGGCGCGGTGGCTATCCGAAGCCAGCTTGGGTGCCAACCTCTGGTGGCCAAGTTCACGCTGATTGGATCCAATCTGACATCACCGTCCAAGGTCCGGACCACGATGGGCTCTGGGCGAACACTGCGAGGGCGAGACCGAGCACCAGTTCCTCCTGATCGCAGCCCGTAAGGGGTTGAAGGCTCGAGCCGATCAGGCACATGTAGCAGTGCAGGCACCTGCGTTCGCGCCGGCTCACCACGATGCGGTGGGTCTCGTGGCTCTTGCGGACCTGGAAGCTCATGCAGGGCTCGACCGCGCTGATGAAGCACACGATGCCCTCGGTGATCCCGTCACGCTCGGCGATGGACTTGGCCAGGTCGTCCTACATCTGGGTCCGGTTGCGGGTCTTGACGTGGTCGAAGGAGATGCGAGGACGGCCGGACCCTTTCGCCAGACGGTCGACGTTGCCCGCGATGCGGTTGGTCGTGGCCTTGGTTTACTCGGTGAAGTCGGTGATCGGGTAACCCTGGGCCCACAAGAGGGCCCGCGCCGCGTCGGGCTTGAAGAGGTGCGAGAGGTGACCCTTGAAGATCATCGGGTCGAACATGGCCAGGCTGGCGGTGATGTGGCGGTGGTGAATGTCCTCGAAACTGTCCATGGCGGACCTCCCTACTGCTGCGTCGACAGCGAGTGTGCATCTTTGGTCGCCGGCCCGCACGTGGTCCGCGTCTTCGCCGCACGGCCGGCACCGTCAGGGGTGGCTTTGCCGCCCCGGCACCCACCCGTCGCTCTCCGTCGACAACCCCGCAGACTGCGGCCCACCCCAGCCGGAGTGGTCCCGGTGTTTGGCTGCGGCCGCAGGCTGCGGTGAGGGGCACCTTGGCCCGCTCGATAACGGCAGTCTAACGCCCTATGGATCGCCGGAAGAGCGAACTGGGCGTGCACCGGGTCGTAATCGCTATGTGTCCGGAACTACGATCACCACCGTGACGGACATGCTGGCCCTTTCGGCACACCTGCCTGAGGTCGAACTCGACCCCGGCCAAGCCGTCGTGCACGAAGGTGGAGTGGGTGGTGCGATCTGGATACTCGTCTCGGGTGCTCTGCAGGTCCGAAAGGGTGACATACCGGTCAACACCATCACCCAGCCAGGCGCAATGGTAGGTGAGATCTCGGTGCTCCTGGGTAGAGCCCACGGTGCGACGGTCGAGGCCACGGAGCCGAGTCGCCTCCGCCGTGCCGCCGATGGCCACGATCTGCTCGGGGACCCGGCCATTACCAAGCTTGTCGCCATCGGCCTGGCCGAGCGACTCAACTTCGTCACCTCATATCTGGCGGACCTGAAGTACCAGTACGGCGACGCGCCCGGTCTATCGATGGTTTCCGATGTCCTGACGCGGCTGGCGCAGCATCAGGGGCTAGCGGCTCGGCCCGGTTCGGCACGAGACCCCAACCCGGACTACTGAGGGCGCAAGTTCACCGGCAAGACCGGATGAGTTCGGACAGGCCGAGGATTGAGCCTCAGAATACGGTTCGCCCCGGAGCCACCGAGGCGGTGAGGTCCACTTCCTCGGTGCCAAGGAGCGAGACCCATGTGGCCCGGCCCCCGATTAGGTCGAGCTCGATGCGGGCCGGCACGGGGCCAATCTGATGCCCCGCGTTGAAAACCCACGTATCTCCGATGCGGTCCACCCACGAGCCGTCGGTCTTAAAAGGCGATTCGTGCACGTGGCCTGTGAGCACCGCATCGGGGCGGTACTCGTCGATCCACCCCCCGAGGTCCGCATCGCCGTAGTCGCGCCGACCGGTCCAGCAGGTGGGCGAGCCGAGTGGTGGCCAGTGATAGACCCAAAGCCACTGAGAGCCGCGACGGGCCGCATCACTCGAGAGTTGCGCCTCCACGGCTGCCTTACCGGCGGGGCCGTCCCACCAGGGGCAGATGGTGACAACGGTGTCCCCGACGATCAGCGAATCGCTGTCGCACAGAATACCGGTGGCCTTCGCATCGGCCAGCCAGAGCGCCCCCTGCTCGCCATGCGCATCAGGGCCGGTGAGGTCATGATTGCCCGAGCTCACGGCCACCCGGCCCGCCGCTTGGAGCAGCGACAGGTAGCGCAGCATCACGACGCTCTGCGCGTCGAGGGAGACGGCCGAGCGGATGTTCAGGCTGTCGCCGGCGACCACTACGAGGTCGAAGGCCGGAGCGACGCCAACGACCCAGTCGAGCTGGGGCAATGAGTAGTGGAGGTCGGATACGAGGAGGATGCGCACGGGCAGTCAGTGGAGTAGCTGAAGGGGCAATCCTAGTCAGTCTCCCTGTTCCCCTGGCGGGGGCGTCGTGCCCGAGACGGTGCGGAAAAGCCGGATGTCGCTCGCTCTAGCCGGCGGTGCACTGGGACACCGTGGACATGAGGGATTACGGTGTGTGTCTGGAAGTGATGTGTCACTGTCCGTCCTCTGTCAGTCGGCAGCCGGGAACCGATCGATAGCTTGAGGGCAATGCCCATCGATGACTAGGAGTGATCTCTGTAGCGAGAAACCTGCACCCGCAGGGTGGCTCGACGAGAGTACGGGAGGAGGGGTGACGATGTACCAGCAGATCGTGGTCGGAACCGACGGGTCGGCGGGCGCGAATGTCGCAGTCGATGCGGCAATTGAGCTCGCGCGTCTGACCGGAGCTCGCTTACAGGTTGTCCACGCACACAACGTCGCGACTGCGACCGGGGGCGAGTTTGGAGCACCGCCGTTTGACCTCGTGGAAGTGAACGAGGCGATTCATAGCGAGGGTCAGCGGATCTGCGACCAGGCGATTTCCCGTGCTGACCGTGCTGGGGTGCAGGCAGAGGCGCATTGCGTTGGTGGGCACGCGAGCGAGGAACTGCTGCGAGTCGCGACCGCCGCCTCCGCCGACTTGGTCGTGGTCGGTAACCGGGGGATGACCGGCATGCGCCGCTTCGTGTTGGGCAGCGTTCCAAACAAAGTGGCACACAGTTGTTCTGCCAGCGTGCTGATCGTGGATACGTCCCAAGCCCGCACCCGAAAAGATCCGCCATAGGGGTCTATGGGTGTGCCCCCGCCGTGCCGTGTCGAAGTGTCCCACCTTCCCGGTGAAGTGAACTCACCCTCGCACCCGCTCGGTATCGGCATTGCAGGGGGGTGGACCGAACTCCGAATCGCGCTCCCAAGTGCCGGGGGTTGGTCGCGGTGGCGACCGTTCAGCTAGAGGTTGCGATCGTGTCTGCGTCGGATCTTGTCTTCGACGCTGCCTATCGCGAGCAGAGATTGCGCTGTTAGGCCGATGTTCTGGACGCGAGTTCTGGCGCGATTCGCGGATCTCGGGAGGGCGCGATAACGGCAGATCGGGGCGGCTTCATCCGCAACAGTCGGCAGCCTGCCGCGAATGTGCCGGGTAGCCGCTCAGCGCCGTGCGGGTGCACGGGCGACCATCGAGTGCATCTCGTCAGGCGCATCGTGAAGAGGCGTTGGCGCGCTGCTTCCTCCACGGTCTTGACGAACCACTCGACCTTGTGGGCGGGAGCTGACCGGCCTCCACCATCGCTTCGGCGGTGCGGTCCATCGGCGCCCAGCCGTGGGCGTCGGGGTGACTCGTCGGGGTTCGGGTTCGACCAGACCTGCGTGGCACTTGTCTCGGCCAGTGGAAGAGTCCGGCCGCCTTCGCCAGGCTCGCCAGGCTCGCGCCGACGGTGGTCTGCGGGGCACGATCGACCCGAAGGTCTCCCGCACGCGCCGAGCGATGTCGGGGTCACCCACATCGAAGTCCATCCAGAGGTCGGTACCGCGCACGTTCTCGACGGGGGGTATGGCCTCTCCCCACTTCGACGAAACCCGTGACGTCCACAAGTCTGGCGGCTCGGTCAGATGCGTGTCGACGTCGACGACGCGATAGTGCTGGAACAACTCCGCAGGCATGGTTTCGCCCCCAGTCTTTGCGCTCTGAAGGGTACTGCGCATGACGCCGGTTTCGCCGACGAACCGTCAGAGGAGGTGGGGCCGACACCGGCCGTTGACGCAGCTCTAGCAATCAGGCTGCCCGGGCACCGCGCCGCTGCTTGGCAGCAGCCGCTTCGCCTGGCACTGAGAATGCAACAGGGCGCCGAGCTGCAAGAGCACCGCCTGGATGGCCGGACTGGTGCTGTTGGCAAGGTTGTTCAGTTCCAGTGGATCCAAGGAGACGTTGTAGGCCTCAATCTCGTCCGCGGCGGGGACTGTCTTTACTGTCGTCGTGGCCTCGCTTGTATCTGCCTGGTTGACGTTGCCGTCGATCAAGGTGACGACGTCTCGCTGGGAGCCAAGACTCGGGAAGTTGGGCGGGAGCCGAGAGTTGCCCAATGCCGCACCTTCGGGATCGCTCCAGAACTGCGGGTTATCCGAGTACCGCGAATATTTCCACTTCTGCGCAATGCCCACGGGGCCGGTGGGGAGGTTTACCACCACGGTCTCAACGTGATTGGGCTGAATGACCGAGGGATACATCATGCCAATGGAGGTGATCTGATCCGTTCCCCGGCTCGGATCATCATCGGTCATGAAATACACGGGTCCGCTCACCTCGTCCGGGCCAACCGTTCCCAGGATCACGGACGAGAGGTCTCGGCCGACCAGCGGATGTACCTCCGTGTGGTCCGCGGCCAGCGCTTGCCCGAGCTCGTTCGGGTCGAGCCCAGCGAGACCGAGCATGGTCGGTAAGAGATCGGCATGGCTCGTGAGTGCATCAAGGGTCTGACGACCCGTGAACAGCGTCGGGTTGTTCATGATGAAGGGAACATGCGTGGCCTCGTCGTAGGCCTGATACCACTTCTGGAACATCCCGCCGTGGGCACCGAGCAGCTCTCCGTGGTCGGAGGTAAAGATCACGATCGTGTTGGCGGCCATCTCCGGATCAGCCGCCAAAGCGTTCAGAACCTTCTGGATTTCGCCATTCACGTTCTGTTGCATCTGGTAATAGAACTGGTGGTACTCCGGCGTATTCAGAGTGGGTTGGAGCATCAACGGATAGGTCTCGACGTAGCTGGCTTGGCACGACGGCTTGTCGGCAAGGCTCTCGAGGCTCGTGGACGCATACTTGACCGGATCGAAGAGCTGGTCCGGCACGCTCGTGCCAACCAGCTGGCCCCTCAGGTTCCAGTCCGGATCCTGGAGGAGCAGCGATCCCCAGACCGAAATATCGTGCGGGTTTACGAATGAGCTGACGACCAACCACGGGGCCGCTCCGTGCTTCTGCTGACTCAGTGCCTGCAAAAGCTGGACCGCCTCTGTCGCGAACTTCTCGTCCCGTCCCACCGCGCCAGGGGCCGACGAGCCGGAATTGAGCGGGTTGCTGCCGTGAGGTTCGGGGCCGATCCATCCCGCGAAGCCCAAGGCATTCAATCGATTGGCCGCCAGATACGAGTTTTCGACGGCCGGGATCGCAACACCCTGGTCGTCGAAGCTCACCAGCTGATCGTGGGTGCCCGGTATCAGGAGATCTGCGTCAGAGGCGTGCCACTTTCCCTTGTAATAGGTGTCGTAGCCTCCCGCCCGGAAGTACGCACCCATTGTGGGAACGGCATTCGGATCGAGCCAAAACATGTCCTGCTCGAACGAGCTCTTGGCGATTCCGGTCGTCTGCGTGACCCCGTGCAGGGACGGATATTGACCGGTGAAGATGGAGGCCCGGCTGGGCGAGCACGCCGCCGACATGATGTAGTGGTTGGTGAACTCGAGGCCGTTCTGCCGGAGTGATTCCTCAGCCGTGAGGTACTGAGTTCGGAAGTTGATCAAATCCGATGATTCGTACGGCACGGGGAACCGATATTGATCCGTCAGGATGAAGAGGAAGTTGGGTTGCTGGCGCAGGTGGCCGCGACCTGGCGATGGTGGTGGTGGCGTCGGCTTCGCGGCTCCCGACTCTCCTGGAGCAACGAGCTGGCTGAACCCTGCCGCTGTCGCAGTTGCGCCTGCGCCCTGAAAGAATTGCCGCCGCGAGAACACGCTCTTGGTCATCTCGCCTGTGCCCCTCCTAAATGAACCGGCCCCGAGAGTACCAGTGGCGGGTCAGGAATGGTTGGCGACGATGTTTGAAGCAGACTGTCGCGGGCGACCGACCGTGGTCAGCGCGCCGGACCGCCACTGCCCGGCGGCCCGAATGCGGCGGTCAGCAAGCCAGCTTCTGCTCGCTCGCGCAGGCTCGCGGCGCGGACCAGATCGGCGCGGTCCGCCCGGAGTAGTCGCTTCGCGGAAGCCACGGCGGCAGCCGGCTGCTGCGCGATCCGTTCGGCCAGAGCGGCCACCTCGGCGTCGAGGCGCTCGCGCGGACAACTGGACAACGCCAGCCCGTACTCCACGGCCTCGGACGCGTCGAGCCAGCGCGACGTGAAGAGAACCTCGGCCGCCCGCTGCGGGCCAACGAGCGCGGGCAGGAGTACGCTGCTCGCAGCTTCCGGTGCCGTGCGCAATGCCATGAACGGGTAGCGCAGCCGGGCGTCGTCGGCCACCAGCACGACGTCGCAGTGCAGCAGGATCGTGGCCCCGAAGCCGACCGCCGGGCCGTGCACGGCGGCGACGAGCGGCTTGTTGAACGCGACAAGCGCTTCGATCAGCGCGTCGAAGGTCTCGCCCAGTCGTCGCCCGCCCTCGCCTTCGCCGGACAGCTCCTCGAGGTCGACGCCGCTGCAGAACGCCCTCCCCTGGCCGCGCAGGACCACGACGCGGATCTCTGGATCGTTGGCCGCTGCTTCGAGCAGACCGGCCAGACGTTGATAGGAGCCCGACGTGAATGCGTTGAGCCGGGTGGGACGGTTCAACGTGAGGGTCCGCACGTGACCGTCGTCCACCGCGAGCACGAGCTGATCGGAGGGAGAGGCCGATGTCGTCACGTGATCACATCGGCCCGCGCCGTGAGCACCGCAAGCAGGCGGTGCTCCACCTCGCCCGTGCTGTGGTCGTCGGTGAACACGTAGGGCCGGTTTCGTCGGATCGCGTCAAGCACGTTCGACGCCACCGTGGCGGGCTCCACTATGCCGATCGGGTTCATGGCGGTCTTGACCATCCCCGGCATGACGACGCTCGCCCCGACCGGTGCCTCGAGCGCTTCGAGTTCGGCACGCAGCACGTCGGTCAGCCCGAGGATGCCGTGCTTGGCGACGGTATACGGCGCCAGACGAGGCAGCGCCAGGACGGCCGCCATGGAGGCGACGTTCACCACGTGGCCTTCCGCACCGGAGGCGAGAATGAGCGGCACGAACGTCCGCACGCCGTGGATCACACCCCACAGATCGACGTCGAGCACCCTCCGCCATTCCTCGAGCGAGATCTCCCAGGAGTTGCCGCCGCCCACCACCCCCGCGTTGTTGACGGCGATGTGCAGAACCCCGAAGCGATCGATGACCGCCCTACCCACCCGGTCCACGGCCTCGGGATCGCGCACGTCGGCCACGACCGGATGGACGTCTGCGCCGGCCGCGGCCAACCGCTCGGTGTGCGAACGCAGACGGTCCTTGTCGATGTCCACCATCACGACCCGCATGCCCTCTCCGACGAAGGCCGCGCTCACGGCGAGGCCGATGCCGCTGGCAGCACCCGTCACGACCCCGATCCGATCCTGCAGTTCTCGCACCGGGCGATTGTGGCATTCGAGCGCTGCCGTCCGGCGGCCGCCCCGCGTCAGTGGATCGGCCCGACGCTGGATCCACCCCTCGGCGGTCAATACACTCCGCCCGAGCGGGTCAACGAGGTGCCCGACGAGGGTCGTCACTGCGATGGCTTTTACCTGGACGAAGGCCACAGTCTGGGAGGACAAACCGATGGCCCTCGAGGTGCGGCGCGCCGCACCGTTCACGACGGAAATTCGCGGGTCCAGGGCCCACGCACTGGTGACGTTGACCGGCGAGCTCGACGTCTCGACCGCCGGCCAGTTCTACGAGGAGCTGGCCACCCTCAACCGCGAGGGCGCGATTCACGTCGCCTTCGACCTGACCGCGCTTGAGTTCATCGACTCGACCGGACTCTCCGTGCTCATCGCCGAGCACAAACGCACCGCCTCCGCCGGCGGCGAGTTGATCATCCTGACGCCCCATCGACAGGCCCGACGGGTCTTCGAGGTCTCAGGTCTGATGGACGTGTTGCACGTCCTGCCGCCCGAGAGGCCCGACCAAGGTCCGGGCTAGGTGCCCACGAGTAAAGGTCGCTTCCCCGGCAGGAACTGGGTCGCTGGGTCCTAAAGTCTGGAACCGAGCGTTTCGGGTACCAACACCACGGAGGTGACGAAATGGAACACACCGATCCCAGCCGGGAGACGGAAGACGAGGAACGGACCGAGGCCGCTGACGTCGCCCATGAGGCAGATCGGGCGGCGACCCCGGAGGAAGAGCGTCTGGCCGACGAGGCGAAGGAGCGCTACGCCGGCGAGGCCGAATCGGTGGCGGAGCACGAACGGTCGATGACCGAGACCGGCGCCAACGACAAAGGCGAGGGCCGGATTCCCTGAGAAAGACCCGGACGGGCGATTGACAGCGCCCGTGACGAGCGTCCGAACATTCCGTGATCACAAGGCAAAACCACCTGGTCAGACCCGGTATCGTTCCCCGCCGTGGCGCAGATGGTCGAACAACCGGTCCTCCGCCTCTTCGGGCTCGTGCGCGAGGCGCTGTCCCGTGCGACCTGGGCGTTGTTGAACGGTGACACCCAACTCGGCCAGGAAGTGATCGACGGCGACCAGGAGATCGACGACGCGACGGCCGAGCTGGAGCTCGACGTCTGGTCCCGCCTGGAAGCGGGCGACTATGCCCGCGACGATCTTCGCGCCCTCGTCGGGATTCTCTTGATCCTGCCCGAGCTCGAGCGAAGCGGCGACTTGGCCGAACACATCGCCCACCGCGCCCTGACCAACGTCGGGTCGGACATGACGCCGGTGGCGCGGGGCATCGTGCAACGGATGTCCGAGGTCGCGGCCGAGATGTGGCAGTTGGTCGCCACGGCCTACGTCAATCACGATGCAAGGAACCTCGAGCTCCAAGAAGAGGACGAGGAGCTCGACATCCTGCACGACCGTCTCACCGGCGAAATCGCCAAGGGCAACATGCAGACCGCCGTCACCGCACAGGTCACCTTGATCGCCCGCTTCTACGAACGCATCGGGGACCATGCGGTCAACCTCAGCCGGCGCATCGCTGCAATCGAACCGTAGCGAGCGAAACCCGGTGCTCGTCCCCTCAGCGCGGCTGGTGGTTCGCCCGGTCCGCTTCGCTCGTCGGCCGGGGCGGCCCTGCCCAGTGTGAGAGCGGGTCGCTGGCGGGGAAGGACTCGCTGATCTCCTCGTCGAGCCAGCCCCCATCGGGGACGGAGCTATCCATCATGTCTTCCTGCTGCTCGCCGTTATCCTGCTGAACCACGACCAGATCATGCGTCAGCGAAGGCGCGCGTGCCACCGGGTGGCCTGATCCCGACCCTCCGAGAGCGAAACGGGGGGTCCGGCGGCCATGATGGCGGCCGTGGGCCGAAGCCATCGCCCGGAGTTTGCCGGAAGCGCCCTGGTCGCGGCGGCTTGTGTCCTGGCCGCCTGTGGCAATTCGCCGGCCCCGCGGGCCGCGGCCGGAACGTCGACCAGCACTACGACCACGACCACGACCACGACCACGCCGCCTTCCACCACAGCCGTCAGGCCGGGCGTCGCGGTCCCCGATGTGCTCGGGATGAAGATCGCGTTGGCCCGCTACTCCCTACGGGCCGCCGGCTTTGTCACCGTGCCGTTCGACACAGCCTGCAACATGGGCACGTTGGCCAGTCAGAGCGTGGTCGCGTCGCTCTCCGTTCCGGGTAAACCGCCCGACGTGAGGGTGGGCGCGCTTCCGCTGGTGCCGGGCACAACGCTGCCCAAGGGCACTCAGGTGGGCATCACCTGGTCGGGGTGCTATCCCAACGGGACACAGGTCCCCCTCATCACCGGGCAGACCTTCGCTGGCGCGGTGCACCTGCTCCACCTGGCCGGGCTCAAGTGGGCCTGCTTCTCGGTCGCCACGACGATCACGACGCACCCGCCCACCAAGCCGACAACATCATCCACCGGCGGCCCGACCACATCGACGACCACCCAACCCAGGCCGCCCCGGACCGTCCTCAGGCAGGGCACCCCCGCCGGTACGACGGTGCCCGCCCGCAGCGTCGTACACCTGGTTATGCACCACTGCCCCCAGTGACGACCGCCGGCGCCAGCGCAGTAGGAGGAACGCAGGAGTCCGGCGGCGACGGCACCGGGGAGCTTGCGTTCGGCACGGCCCGCGGCCGCTGGGTGCTCACGGCCACCGTTCTGGGTTCGGGCATCGCGTTCCTCGATGCCACCGTCGTCGGCATCGCGCTCCCCTCCATCAGCCGCACCTTCGGTGGTGGCGTCGGGACCCTGCAGTGGGTCATCACCGGCTACTCGCTCACCCTCGCCGCCTTCCTCCTCCTTGGCGGCTCACTCGGTGACCGCTTCGGGCGCCGGCGCGTCTTCTCCCTCGGCATCGCCTGGTTCGCCGTGGCCTCCGCCTGCTGCGGCCTCGCTCCGACCTCGGGCTTTCTGATCGTCGCCCGCATCGTGCAGGGCATCGGTGGCGCCATGCTGACCCCGGGCAGCCTGGCCATCCTGCAGGCCTCGTTCCGCCCGAACGACCGCTCCCGGGCCATCGGCGCGTGGTCGGGATTGGGTGGCGTGGCGTCCGCCGCCGGACCGTTGATCGGTGGCTACCTCTTGGCCGTGGCCTCGTGGCGCTGGCTCTTCTTCATCAACATCCCCCTCTCCGTTTTCGTGCTCGCCATTACGGCGCGGCATGTGCCCGAATCGAGTGATCCCACCAACAAGGGCCGCGTGGACACCGCTGGGGCGGCCCTGGCCGTGATCTTCCTGGCCGGCGTGACGTACGCGCTCATCGAAGGACCGACGCGAGGCTGGTCGAGCCCGGTGATCGTCACCGCCTTCGTCCTCGCCGCCCTCGCGGGTCCCGCGTTCTTCGTCGTGGAGCGGCGCGTGGCTGGCCCCATGCTCCCGCTCGATCTCTTCCGATCCCTCCAGTTCAGCGGAGCCAACGCCGTCACCTTCGTCGTCTACGGCGCCCTGGGCGGCGCACTGTTCTTGCTCCCGGTCGAGCTGCAACTCGTTGTGCACTACACCCCACTCGATTCGGGGCTGGCGCTCCTCCCGGTGACGCTGATCATGCTCGTGTTCTCGGCCCGCTCGGGCCAGCTCTCGGCGCGCATCGGGCCGCGCCTCCAGATGAGCCTCGGGCCTGTCCTCGTAGGCGCCGGCCTGGCGCTCCTCGCCCGGGCCACCGATCCGGGCAGCTATTGGGCGCAGGTCTTTCCCGCCGTGCTCCTCTTCGGCGCTGGCCTTGCGGTCACGGTGGCACCGCTCACTTCGACGGCCATGGGCGCCGCGCCGGCCGAGCACTCGGGCATTGCCTCGGCAGTGAACAACACGGTCGCCCGGGCGGCCGGTCTCTTCGCGGTGGCCGTGCTGCCACTGGCGGCCGGCCTGACGGGTGCCGCCGCGCTCGCCCCTTCCGAGTTGGCCGAAGGGTTCCGCACCGCGGTGTACATCTCGGGCGCCGCCTGCGCCCTCGGTGGCTTGCTGGCGGTGCTCACCATCCGAAACCCGGCCCGCAAGCCGGCTCCCGGCACCGAACCCACGACCCCCTACTTCTGTGGGGTGGCCGGCCCGCCCTGCCGCGCCGGAGTCCTCGTCTCGGCCGGACCATCCAAGCCCTGACGTCAAGCGCCGCACACGAGCCCGGGCCGCCCAGAAGTGCGAGCGGGACGATCCGTCGGCAAAGGTAGGGCTATGCCCCGCACCACGCGCCCAGCGGCACCGAAGGTCTTTGCGCCGGCCGCGCTGGGCTCGCTCACCCTGCGCAACCGCATCATCAAGGCGGCGACCTTCGAGGGCGTGATGCCCGGTGGCACGGTCAGCGACGAGCTGATCGAGTTCCATCGCCGCGTCGCCGCCGGCGGCGCCGCCATGTCCACCGTCGCGTATCTCGCCGTGTCGCCCGAGGGCCGCACCGACCGCCACTGCCTGCTCCTCAGCAAGGAGAACCTCCCCGGCCTGCGCCGACTGACGGACGCCATCCACGCCGAGGGCGCGGCGGCGGCGGCGCAGATCGGCCACGCCGGGCCGGTCGCTAACGCACGCTCCAACCGCGCCCCCGCGCTCTCCGCCTCGGGCGGCTTCACACCCATGGGCTCGCGCCTGCGCGCCATCGACGCCGCCGGCATCGAGCGTGTGGTCGAGGACTACCGCGCCGCCGCGAGCCGCGCTGTCGAGGCCGGCTTCGACAGCATCGAGGTCCATGTCGGGCACAACTACCTCTTGAGCGCGTTCTTGAGCCCGAAGTTGAACAAGCGCCACGACCAGTTCGGCGGCTCGGTGGAGAATCGTGCTCGATTCGCGCGCACCGTCCTGCGCACCGTGCGCGACGCCGTGGGCGACAAGACGGCGGTCACCGCGAAGCTGAACATGGCCGACGGTGTCGACGGCGGCCTGTGGCTCGACGAGAGTGTGCAGGTCGCCACGCTGTTCGAGTCCGACGGCACGCTCGATGCGCTCGAGCTCACCGGCGGCAGCTCGTTAACCAACCCCATGTACCTCTTTCGCGGTGACGCGCCGCTCCGCGAGTTCGGCGCCACGTTGCCGCAGCCGGTGCGCCTCGGCTTCCGCCTCATTGGCCGCCGCTTCCTGCGCACCTATCCCTACGAGGAAGGCTTCTTCCTCCCGTTCGCCCGCCAGTTCCTCGCCGCGTTGCACACACCGGTCATCCTCCTCGGCGGCATCACCGAGCTCGCCACCATCGAGTCGGCGCTCGATGAGGGCTTCGCCTTCGTCGCCATGGCGCGCGCCCTGCTGCGCGAGCCGGACCTGCCCAACCGCATGCAGGCGGGCACCGCGTCGTCGTCACTCTGCATCCACTGCAACAAGTGCATGCCGACGATCTACTCGGGCACGCGCTGCGTCCTGGTCTCCGACCGTCCCGGTTCCGCCTAGCCAGTTCGCGAGCTGCAACGCGGTGGAGCCGCGTCCATTCGGGCGCGGCGGGTCGGCGCCGTACGCCAGCAGCACGTCGACTGCGGCCGCGCAACGATTGCGGATCGCCCGGTGCAACGGCGTAACCCCGCCGCGGTCAACACCGTTCGGATCGGCGCCGGCGTCGAGAAGCCGGCCGACCGTCTCGGCCTGCGCCGCCGGGTCCCAGCGCCGCGACCCCGGACCCGTCGACCGCGGAGTGCAGCGCTTGGGCGCCGCGCCGGTTGGTCGCCACCGTCCGCCGCCCCGGTCAAATCGCCGGCCACGTTGGCTGCGATAAGCCGGGTCAGCCCGGCGTCCGTCGCGGCCATGACCAACGAGTCAGGCCGAGACCGGCGGCCGGCGGTCGGCCCACGGGGCCGCCTGCTCGAGCTGTCCGGCCAGCGACAGCAGCGTCTCCTCGTCGCCGAAGCGGCCGACGAACTGCACGCCGATCGGCAACGTGCTCGGCAGGTCGGCGTCGCTCCAGTGCAGTGGCAACGAGATGCCCGGTTGGCCCGTGACGTTGAACGGCGGGGTGAACGGCACGTAGTCCGCGGCGCGGAACAGGCCGGCCAGCGGCTCGCCGGGGGGAGAGTCGAACGTGCCGAGAGGGGCGGGCGGCTCGCCCAGCGTCGGCGTCAGTAGGACGTCGATGCCTCCGAAGTACTGGGCCACCTGGCGCGAGATCTTCTGCAGCTCCTGGACCGACGTCAGGTACTGCGCCCCGTTGATCGACCGGCCCAGCTCGATGAGGGCCCAGCTCAACGGCTCCACGTCGGACTCGGTGACGGCGCGCCCGAGCCGCGCCTCCCAGTCGGCGATGGCCCAGGCGTTGCCGCAGGCCCACTGGTTGATGAAGTGCGTCGTGAAGGCGGTTCCGTCGACCTCGAGGGTGGCGCCCTCGACCTGGTGCCCGAGCGACTCGCACAGGTTGGCCGCTTCGCCCACCGCGGCCACGCACGCCGGCTCGACCTTGCTCCCCGTCGGCGACACCGTCATGACCGCGATCCGCAGCCGGGGCGGCGCGCTGGCGGCCGCAGCGGCGAAGGAAGGCCCACGCAGGGGCGGCGCCCAGTACGGATCGCCGGGGACGGGCCCGGACGTGACGTCAAGGATGGCCGCCGAGTCGCGCACCGAGCGCGTCACGACGTGCTCGCACACCAGCCCGCCCATGATGTCGCCGTACTGCGGGGCCAACGAGTTACGCCCTCGGGTCGGCTTCAGGCCGACCAGGCCGCAGCACGACGCGGGGATGCGAATGGAGCCACCGCCGTCGTTGGCGTGCGCGACCGGCACCATGCCCGAGGCCACCGCCGCGGCGGAGCCGCCAGAGGATCCACCCGTCGAGTAGTCGGTGTTCCACGGGTTGCGCGACGGGCCGAAACGCCGGGGCTCGGTCGTCGGCAGGATGCCGAGCTCGGGCGCGTTCGTCTTGCCGCAGATGACGAAGCCGGCGTCGATGTAGCGCTGGGTGAGCTCCTGGGTCACCGTGGACACGTAGTCGCCGGAGAAAGCGAGCCCTTCGTTGAAGGGGGTGCCGGCCAGCTCGGCGCCGAGGTCCTTGAGGAGGAGCGGCACGCCGCGGAACGGGCCGTCGGGCGGTGGCCCCGCCGCCTCGCCCCGCGCCCGGTCGAACAGCTGGTGGATGACCGCGTTCAGCTCCGGGTTGAGCTTCTCGATGCGGGTGATCGCCTCACCGACCAGCTCGGCCGGTGTGATCTCCTTGTTGCGGACCAGCTCCGCCTGTCCCATTGCGTCCAGCCATGCCGTGTCGTCGCTCATGGACGAACCGTACCCAGGCCCGACGGTTTTCGCTCAGGCGCTCAGGCCGGGGCGCCCACCGTCACGTGGTCGGCCGACGCGTCCTGGACCACTGGCCGCACGGCCCCCGTCCGGATCGCGATCGCCTCGGTGACCGAGACGTCGGCCCCGCAGGCGACACACCGACGCCGGTCGTCGATCTCGCCGCCGCAGCCTCGATGCTGGAGGATCATCGGCCGCTCACCCTCGAGCCCGTAGCGGTCGCCCCACTTGAGCAGCGCGACGAGCACGGGCCACAGGTCGGCGCCCTTTTCGGTCAGGCGGTACTCGCTGCGCAGCGGGCGCTCCTGGTAGGGCCGCTTCACCAAGATCCCCTCCTCGACGAGCCGCTCGAGCCGCGCCTGGAGCACGTTGCGGGCAACGCCGAGATCGCGTTGCAGCTCCTCGAAGCGGCGGATGCCCAGGAACACGTCCCGCAGGATGAGCAGCGTCCAGCGCTCGCCCACGACCTCGAGCGTCGACGCCACCGGGCAGTACTGGTTGGCGTAGTCCCGATTCAGCATCAACCCAGCCTATCCAACATTTCACCCGAATGCGTTGTTTTATGAAACTTTCTCCCTTACAGTGCATTTTATGACAGAACTGGCCGACCAGCGTCCCAGCACGCACCGGGACGGCCGCCCCGTCCTCACCTCCCTGATCGTGTTGACGGGGGTCTTCCTCTCCTCCCTCGACCTCTTCATCGTCAATATCGCGTTCCCGAGCATCTCGAAGAGCTTCCACGGCGAGAGCCTCAGTTCGCTGTCGTGGATCTTGAGCGCCTACACAATCGTCTTTGCGGCTGCCCTCGTCCCGGCCGGTCGGTGGGCCGACCGGGCGGGGCGGAAGCGGGCCTTCCTTATTGGCCTCGCCGTGTTCACGGCTTCGTCCGCCCTGTGCGCCGCCGCGCCGTCCCTCGGCGTCCTCGTCGCCGCCCGCGTCCTGCAGGCCACCGGCGGGGCGCTCATGCTGCCGACTTCCCTGGGGCTGCTCCTCCCCGCGTTCGGGCCCGAGCGCAAGGGTGCGGCGATCGGCCTGTGGTCCGCCGTCGGCGGTGCCGCCGCCGCCTTCGGACCCCCGATCGGCGGGTTGCTCGTGCAGGCCAGCTGGCGCTGGGTCTTCCTGGTCAACCTGCCCCTCAGCCTGCTCGCCCTCGTCTTCGGCGTCCGGCTCCTCGCCGAGGTGCGGGACCCGGCCGCGCACAAGTCGGACCTGGTCGGCGCGGCGCTGTTGTCCATCTCGGTCGCCAGCCTCGTCGCCGCCATCGTGCAGGGCTCCACGTGGGGCTGGGGCAGCGCGCGCATCGTCGGCGCCTTCGTCGTGGCCCTGGCCTCCGGCGCGTGGCTCGTCGTGCGCTCGTTCCGCCACGAATACCCGATTCTCGAACCGGCGGTCATCCGGCACCGCGCCGTCGCGCTGGCCGACGCCAGCTCCGTCGTCTTCTTCGGCGGGTTTGGCGCCCTCGTGCTGGGCGGCGTGCTCTTCCTGACCGGCGTCTGGCACGAGTCGGTCCTGCGTGCCGGGTTCATGATCGCCCCCGGCCCCTTGCTGGCCGGCCTGACCGCGTTCCCCGCTGGCCTCCTCGGCGGACGCCTCGGCCACCGCGCCGTCGGCACCGCCGGCTCGCTCTTCTTCGCCGCCGGTGGCGCGTGGTGGATCGCGCGGGTGGGCGCCACCCCGGACTGGCTCGGCGCGTACCTCCCGGGCAGCCTCCTGAGCGGTTTCGGGGTCGGGCTGCTCCTGCCCTCACTCGGTGGTGCCGCCACCGCCCCGCTGCCACCGCAGCGCTTCGCGACCGGCTCGGCGCTCTACGCCATGGCGCGCCAGATCGGCGTCGCCCTCGGCGTCGCCTGTCTGGTGGCCATCCTCGGCACCGCCACCGGGGCATCCGCCATCAACGCCTTCCACCACGCCTGGGTCTTCATGGCCGGGTGCGGGCTCGTCTCCGGCGCCATCCTCCAGGGCATCGGCGTCCGGGCCAAGGAGACGGCTGACGCCGGCGCGGTGCCGCTCGACGAGACGCCCGTCCAGCCGGTAAGCGCCTACGCGGTGGCCGCCGGCAAGTAGGAGGGGTTCGCCACCCGCAGCTGGTCGCGCGCCGACGCCGCCAGCGCCGGGGCCACCCGTCTCCAGTCCGCGTCGAGGTCGCCCGCCCGCAGCGCGGTGGCCAGCGCCGCGTCGTCGGCGTACCCCAGCTCGGCGAGGCGCGCCGCGTGCGCGGCGGCGATCGACGACCCAAGGTTCAGCTCACGCTCGACGATGCCCAGCGCGTTGCGCGCCACGCGGGCCTCGAAGCCTGCGGCACCTTTGTCCCGCTCCATGAGGCCCTCCACGTACTCGCGCACCGCTTCGGTGAGCTCGGCTGCGGTCGGGCGGCCAAAGGGCGGCAGCGGTTCGGCCGCCGCCACCGACTCGGGGAGGTCGGCGGGCGGCCGGACCCCGAGGAGGACGAAGAGGTCCCACTCGCTCTCGCAGACGCGCCGACCGATCGCGGCCAACTCGACCGAGCGTGTCATCCCGCTCAGGTGGACGGACGCCTGCAGCGCGCAGATGGCCGCCCACTTCACCGTCGCGTAGACCTGCCACCAGTGGACGCGTGCGGGCGCGACCGGCCCGCCGCCGGCCTCCTCGTAGGCCGCGAGCAGCTCGGCGAGGGAGCCGAACCCGCCGACCTCGCCCGGTCCGCCGAAACGCCAGGCCGGCGCGCAGAGCCAGCCGATGTCCTCGGCCGGATCGCCGGCGTGGGCCAGCTCCCAGTCGAGCACGCCGCGGAGGCCGGCGGGGTCGACGAGGAGGTTCCCGTTGCGGAAGTCGCCGTGCACTGTCACCGGCGCGCTGGCGGTGGCGCCGGGGCGATGGAGGGCCAGCCAGCGCACCCCGAGCTCGAGGGCGGGACGAACCTCGCCGAGGGAATCGAGGAGGGGGAGAGGGTCGCCCAACGGGTCGGTCGGAGGCAGGCCCTCGACGGCAGCGGGGTCGATGGTGTGGATGGCGGCCAGGGCGCGGCCGCACTGCGCGGTGAGCGCCGAGCGGGCGGCGGCCCACTCGGGGTCACGGAGGATCTTGCGCGGGATCGTCTCGCCCTCGAGGCGTTCGACCACCAGCCAGGCGCCGCCAAGCGGGTCCGCACCGGCGTCGTCGCTCCAGTCGGGCGCCGCGATCACGGCGGGCACCGGGACCCCGGCGCGCCCCGCCGCCTCGAGCAGACCCTGTTCCATTTGCGCCTTGACCCGGCCCGGCGCCCCGCCGCTGCGATCCATCTGCAAGATGAGCGGGCGCGCCGTGCCGTCGCCCGCCTC
Organism: Acidimicrobiales bacterium; assembly: GCA_035552395.1. GTDB lineage: Bacteria > Actinomycetota > Acidimicrobiia > Acidimicrobiales > RAAP-2 > Bog-473. Next base: position 20,904 of record DASZLL010000023.1, on the reverse strand, counting down.
CAGGTCGAACGCGCTGGTGACTCGCGAGGCCCCACCCGAGAGCCGGCGCAGGCCATGGATTGTCCCGCCGAAACGGGCCTCGAGCGCGGCCGCCAGCTCTTCGGTGCTCAACCGGGGCGACATGGGTGACGAGGGCGGCGGGAGTTGGCCGACTATTCGACGGGGACGACCGGCCTCCCGGCGCCGTCGAGCTGGTGCAGGTACTCGGCGATGCCGTACCCCGTGCGGGTCTCGCCCTCGCCCTCGTAGGTCCAGCGGGCGAGCCCCTCGTTGACGAGCGTGCCGCCGGCCTGGCCGATGGGCGCGACACGCATGACGTCGCCGCGCAAGGGGAAGGTGCGGCCCGACTTGTCGGCCACCTCGAGGTGCACGACCCTGTGGGTGACGCCGTCGTCCTCGAGCTCGGTGCGGACCCGCCATTCGGCGACCGAGGTGGCGCGGGTCCCGTCCCAGACCCAGCCCCGGTGCAAGTCGCCGGCGTCGGTGCCCAATCGGATGCCGCCGAAATGCAGATCGTCGCCGACGTTGATGGAGAACCAGCGCCACATCTTGGGCCCGCCCCAGCGGCGCGGTCCCCACGAGCGGTCGCGGTTGCCGTGCGCGCCCTTCCACTCGTGGGTCACCCCGTCGACGCTGAGCGTGCCCGTCCAGCGACCCGACTGCTCCAGGTGGCCCTTGCCCACCGTGCCCGCCGCCGCCGCCGCCTCCTTCGACTTCGGGCCTCTGCCCGGCTGGCCGTCGGTGCCCACCGCCGGCGTGATGGCGTCGAAGCGCACGTCGAGCGCCACCTTCACCGGGTGCGCCTCGGCCTCGGCCTCGGCCCGGCTCACGCCGCAGGGGCGGGCCTGCACGGCGTCGTCCATCGTGAGACGCCACGACTGGAGCGCCTCGAGCATCTCGTAGCGCACCGCACCGACGTCGAGCGTCGTGTCGACCATGTCGCGCTGCTCCTTCACGAAGCGGTACTCGCCGAGCTCGCCGCCGGGCAACCAGAGCGACATCCCGACGTCCATCGTCCCCTCGTTCGGCCGGATGCCGACACGGGTGAACAGCCCCGAGTCGCTCTCGGGGTCATACGCGTTGAAGTAGTACGACTCGCTCCAGGCGGTGTCCCCTTCGACGGGGTGGGCGAGGTCGTGGCGGGCGTCGAGGATCGGCATGGCTAAACCATTGTCTGTCCGGCGCTGACATTCAACGCCTCGCCGGTGACGCCTCGGGCGGCGTCGGAGAGCAGCCAGCAGATGGCGCTCGCGATCTCCTCGGCGGACTGGAGGCGGTTGAGCGGGATCTCGCGGGCGACGTAGGCGGCCAGCCCCTCGGGACCTCCCATGAGCCCCTCGAACATGGCGTCCTTGTTGATGAGGTCGGTGTCCACCGTGCCCGGGCAGACGGCGTTGACCGCGATGCCCTGGGGCCCGAGCTCGGTGGCCATGGTCTGGGTCAACAAGATGACGCCGGCCTTGGCCGCGCCATAGGGGCCGAGGAAGGCGAAGGCCCGCTTGCCCGCCTGGCTCGACACGTTGCAGATCCGCCCGCCCGTGCCGGCCGCCACCATGCGGGTGGCGCAGGCCCGCGACACCAGCCAGGTGCCGACGACGTTGACGTCGAGGACCCGGCGAAACTCGTCGACCGGCACGTTGAGCAGGGGACCGAGGCCGAAGCCGGGCCCGCTGCCGCCGGCCACGTTGGCGACCAGGGTGACCAGGCCCAGCTCCTCGCCCACCGCGGCCACCGCGGCCTCGACCGCCGGCTCGTCGGAGACGTCGGCCGTGGCGGTGGCAGCCCGCCCCCCGAGGGCCCGGATCTCGTCGGCCAACGAGGCCAGGTCGTCGCCGCTCGCCGTGCCGTGGAACGGGGCCTCGGCGTAGGGCCGGGCGATGTCCAGGCAGGCCACGTCGGCGCCGCCGGCGGCGAGGATGAGGGCGGTGGCCCGGCCGATGCCCCGGGGCCGGGCCGCCCCGGTGACCAGTGCCACCTGGCCCGCGAACGGGCGCTCCGGAAGAGGGTCTGTCAAACTCACCGGGCAAACGTACGACGAACGGGGGCGGCCGCGCCGCCCCAGGGGTCCAGATCCCGGGGGGTGTGGGTGCGATGCGGGCGGCGGTGACGCGGGGTGGGCAACTGGTGGTCGGCGACGTGGCCGAGCCGGTCCCGTCGTCGGGCCACGTCGTCGTGCGCTCGCTGGCGGCCGGCATCTGCGGCTCCGATCTGCACGCACTGGCCGACTTCGCCCACTTCACCGGCCTCATGGACTCGGTCGGCGTACCCATGCTCGACCCCACGGCCGACTGCGTGTTCGGACACGAGTTCTGCGCCGAGATCGTCGAGCACGGCCCCGATACCGCCGGCACCCTGCCCGTCGGGTCCCGGGTCTGCTCGGTGCCCATCGTGGTCGGGCCAACAGGCGTGGAGCAGATCGGCTACTCGAACCATTACCCCGGCGCGCTGGCCGAGCACATGGTGCTCCAGGAGATGCTGTTGCTGCCGGTGCCCGACGCGCTCGACACCGACCTCGCCGCCCTGACGGAGCCGCTCGCGGTGGGCGAGCACGCGGTGGGCCTGGCCGGCCTGACCGAGGGCCAGCCATGTCTCGTCGTCGGATGCGGACCTGTCGGCCTGGCCGTGATCGCCGCCCTCAAAGGGCGCGGCCACGGGCCGGTGCTGGCCGCCGACTTCTCGCCGGCGCGGCGCGCGCTGGCCGAGGCGTTCGGCGCCGACGAGGTGATCGACCCGGCCGTCGAGTCGCCGCACGAGCGCTGGGCCGCGTTCGGGGTGGCCAAGACGGTCATGGAGCGGGCCGGCGCCTCCATGCTCGGCGCCGTGATGCCGGACCCGGTGATCTTCGAGGCCGTGGGCGTCCCCGGCATGCTGCAGTCGCTCATTGCCGACGCGCCGCCGCGGAGTCGCATCGTGGTCGTGGGCGTGTGCATGCACACGGACACGATCGAGCCCTACATGGCCGTGATCAAGGAGCTGGAGCTCCGCTTCTCCTTCTGCTACACCCCGGCCGAGTTCGCCGCCACCCTGGCTCGCCTGGCCAAAGGGGTGCCCGGGGCCGAGCTCCTCGTGACCGCTTCGGTCGACCTGGCGGGCGCGCCCGGAGCGTTCGAGACGCTGCGCAACCCGGGCGATCACGGCAAGATCCTGGTGAAGCCGTGACCGTGGAGCCGGCCTGATCCCTCGCCGTCGACCCGAAGCCCTGGCCTCATCACACCGACATCCACACACATGTACACACACAGACTCGGAGAACGATGACCACCATTGACGCCGACGGCCGACTGAAGTTCGGGATCTTCTTGGCCCCCTTCCACCCCGTGGGGCAGAACCCGACGCTGGCGCTCGAGCGCGACCTCCAGCTGATCGAACATCTCGACGAGCTCGGCTTCGACGAGGCGTGGTTCGGCGAGCACCACTCGGCCGGCTACGAGATCATCGCCTCGCCCGAGGTCTTCATCGCCGCCGCCGCGCAGCGCACCAAGCACATCCGCCTCGGCACCGGCGTGTCGTCGCTGCCGTACCACCACCCGTTCATGCTGGCCGACCGCATGGTCCTGCTCGATCACCTCACCCGCGGCCGGGTGATGATCGGCGTCGGCCCCGGGGCGCTGCCGTCCGACGCCTTCATGATGGGCATCGACCCGGCCAAGCAGCGCGACATGATGGAGGAGAGCCTCGAGGCGATCCTGCAGCTCCTCGCCGGCGAAACCGTCTCCATGGAGACCGAGTGGTTCAAGCTCGTGAAGGCGCGGCTGCAGATGCTGCCCTACCAACGCCCCTTCCCCGAGGTCGCGGTGGCGGCGCAGGTCTCGCCGGCGGGGCCACGGGCGGCCGGGCGCTTCGGCTGCAGCCTGTTGTCCATCGGAGCGACCTCGGCCGGCGGCTTCGACGTGCTCGGCACCCACTGGAACGTCATGGAGGAGCGCGCGGCCGAGTTCTCGAGCACCGTGGACCGCAACAAGTGGCGACTCGTCGGGCCGATGCACATCGCTGACACGAAGGAGCAGGCGATCGCCGACGTCGCCTTCGGCCTCGAGGAGTGGGTCGACTACTTCCAACGCGTGGCCGCGCTGCCGCTGGCCCCCAACACCGAGAACTTCGAATCGCTCGTCGACGCGCTGAACGCTTCGGGCTTCGCCGTGATCGGCACCGTCGACGACGCCATCGCGCAGGTCGAGCGGCTGCAGGTGCAGTCGGGCGGCTTCGGCACGTTCTTGCTCATGGGCCACGAGTGGGCCGACACCGCCGCCACCCGCCACTCCTACGAGCTCATCGCCCGCTACGTGGCACCGCGCTTCCAGGACTCCTCGCACTCGCTGACTTCGAGCCGCGACTGGGCGGCCGAGAACCGCCCGGAGTTCATCGGCGCGGCGGGCAACGCCGTCATGTCGGCCATCCAGAAGCACCACGAGGAGAAGGCGGCCAAGGCGGACGGGGAGAAGGTGACCCGTGGCTGACGTCACCCACGAACAGGTCCAGACCAACGGGATCGAGCTCCACGTGGCGACGGCCGGCCCAGCCGATGGCCCGCCGGTGCTGCTGTGCCACGGCTTCCCCGAGCTCTGGTACTCGTGGCGCCATCAGCTCGGGGCGTTAGGCGACGCCGGCTACCGCGCCTTCGCCCCCGACCTGCGCGGCTACGGCGGGAGCGCGGCCCCGACCAAGGTGACCGACTACGGGTCGGACCAGCTGACGGCGGACCTGTGCGGCCTGCTCGACCACTACGGGTACGAGAAGGCGGCGTTCTCCGGGCACGATTGGGGTGCCATGGTCGTGTGGGAGATGGGGCGCCTCCACCCCGAGCGCGTCGCATCCATCTACAACATGAGCGTCCCCTATTCGAACGCGCCCGGCCCGCCGACCGAGATCTTCCGACACATCTTCGGTGACAAGTTCTTCTACATGCTGTACTTCCAAGATGTCGGGCCGCCCGAAGCGGAGTTCGACGCCGACCCGCGCCGCTTCGTGCGGACCATGCTGTACTCGGCGGGCGGCGAAGGCATGGCGAACGCAACGGCGCTGCTCGGCGACGCCCCGGCGGCGAGCACCAAGTTCCTCGACATCTTGAGCCCGGCGCCCGACGTGCTGCCGGCCTGGCTCACCGAACGCGACGTCGACGTCTACACCGAGGGCCTCACCCGCAGCGGGTTGTTCGGCCCGCTCAGCTTCTACCGCAACCTCGACGCCAACTGGGGGCGCTCGAAGGACCTCCCGGCGTCGCTGTACGCCATGCCGACCGGCTTTTTGACCGGGTCGCTCGACCCGGTCGTCTTCATGCAGCCGGGCTCCATTGAGGCCATGACCGCCGCACTGCCCGACTTCCGGGGCGGCACCGTCGTCGAGGGCGCCGGGCACTGGATCCAACAGGAACGCCCCGACGAGACAAACGCCGCGCTGCTGTCCTTCCTCGACGCCACCGGGTGAACGAGGGGACCGCACGCCAGGGGGGACGCGCCCACGTGAGCCGGTTGCTGCCGCTGCCCCCGCAGCCCCAGGGCGTGCCCTGGCCGAACGAGGGGTGGCCCGAAGGCGAGCTCCCGGCCGGCGTCGACCTCGGCCCGCTCCTCGACGAGGCCTTCGATGACGCCAGTGCGATCGCCACGACGCACGCCGTCGTCGTCGTGCACCATGGCCGCATCGTCAGCGAGCACTATCACGGTGCGCTCGAGCACTTCGACCGTCCGCCGACTCCGGTCGCGGCCGACACCCCGCTGCTCAGCTGGTCGATGGCGAAGTCCGTCCTGCATGCCGTCGTCGGCGTCCTGGTCGCCAACGGTCGCGTCGACCTCGATGCGCCGGCGCCGGTCCCAGCGTGGACGGACCCGGCTGACCCACGCCACGGCATCACGCTGCGCCAGCTGCTCGCCATGCGCGACGGGCTCGACTTCGTCGAGGACTACGTCGACGACCGCGTCTCCGACACGATCCAGATGCTCTTCGGCGACCGCCAGTCCGACATGGCCAACTTCGCGGCCGACCGGCCCCTCGCCGCGCCGCCCGGAACCCGGTTCAACTACTCGTCGGGGACCTCCAACATCGTCTCGGGCGTGGTGGCCCGCACGGTCGGCCCGGGCGAGGACTACGCCCGGTTCCTCCACGGCCGCTTGTTCTCGCCGCTCGGCATGGAGAGCGCCGACCCCGAGTTCGACGAGGCGGGGACGTGGCTCGCCTCGTCATACCTGCGGGCCACGGCCCGCGACTGGGCCCGCTTCGGGCTGTTCTACCTGCGCGACGGCCTGTGGGACGGCGTGCGGCTGCTGCCGGCCGGCTGGGTCGACTATGGACGCACCATGGTCTCGACCGACGAGGACGGCCAGCCGTACGGCGCGCACTGGTGGGGCCTACCGGGCGACAACCCGCTCGGCACGTTCCGCGCCTCGGGCTACGAGGGCCAGTCGATCTCCATCTGCCCCGCCCTCGACCTCGTCGTGGTGCGCCTCGGCAAGACCCCGCTCGAGCGCGAGGACAACCTCATTCCCTGGCGCATCGCCATGGTGCAGGCGTTCGCCTCGGCGCGCTGAACCGCCCGGTTCAGCGGGCCGGCGTGGCGACGAAGCCCGTCCTGGATCGTGACCTCGTCGGGATGCGCCACCAGGTTGTAGTACCACTCAGGGTTCTCGGGCAGCCCACCCTTGGACGCAACGAACGCGTACTCGCCGTCCTTCTCGACGCGCATGAGCGGGTTCTTGCGCACCTTGCCACTCTTGGCGCCCCGCATCGTGACCACCATGACGGGCAGGCCGGTATCCATGAACGTGTTGGCCCGCTGGCCCGCTGGCCCCCCGAGGCTTCGTACTCCGCCACTTGCTCACGTACCCAGTCCCAGGTGCTCGGCTCGTAGTCTCCCTGCAGTGTCGTCCGCACCCCGGCGAGCGTATTGGGACGCCGCTACTGTCCGTGCGTGCCCCGAGAACCCATGGCAACTGCCGACGTCGTCGCCCTCCACGGTGAGCTCTCCAACTGGGGCCGCTGGGGCCCCGACGACCAGCTCGGTGCGCTCAACCTGATCACACCCGAGGTCACCGCGGCCGCTGCCGCCACCGTCCGCAGCGGCCGGACAGTCTCGTGCGCCCGTCCGCTCAACACCCAGCCGGCCGCGGACAATCCCGCCCCGGTCGCACACCACATGATCGGCACCGCCACGGAGGGCTGGGGGGCGGACTACTTGGCCATCGCACCCCACGGCTTCGCGACAAGCCATATCGACGCCCTGTGCCACGTCTTCCACGACGGCAAGCTCTTCAACGGCTACCGCACCGAGACGGTCACCGCCCACGGCGCCACCCGGCTCGGGATCCACCATCTGCACGACGGGATCGTCACCCGCGGCGTGCTGCTCGACATCCCGGCGCTGCATGGCGTCGATGCGCTCGAACCTGGAGAGCCGGTGTTTCCCGACGATCTCGAGGCCGCCGAAGAGCGGGCCTGCCTGCGCGTCGGCCCGGGCGACGCGCTCCTCGTGCGCACGGGCCGCTGGGTGTGGCGCGATACGCATGGCCCATGGGACGTCGCTACCCGGGCCGCCGGACTCGACGCCGCCTGCCTGGCCTGGCTCCGCGCGCGCGACGTGGCGACGCTCGGGTCCGACGGCGTGTCCGACGTGCTCCCGTCGCGGGTTGAGGAAGTGGGCATGCCGATCCACGAGACGGCCATCGTGGCGCTCGGGCTCCACCTGATGGACAACCTGGACCTCGATGCCCTCGCGGTCACGTGCGCCGAGGAGGGGCGCTGGGAGTTCCTTTTCGTCGTGGCGCCTCTGGTGTTGCGGCGGGGCACGGCGTCGCCGGTCAACCCGCTCGCAGTCTTCTGAGGGCGCACCGCGACCTTGCGGGCCGGTACTCAGGCCCCTTCGTAGGGAAACCCGAGGTCGGGTGCCGTGAGCACGGCGCGGAACGGCAGGCCCTCCGCCGCGGCCATCGCCTCGACCGTGCCGCCGCGGTCGACCAGCGCAACGAGGAGGACGACCGCGGCCCCGGCCGCTTGCACCGCGTGCGCGGCCTCGAGGAGCGAGGTGCCCCGCGTCACCGTGTCCTCGGTGACAATTACCTTGTCCCCGGGGTCGAGTGCGCCGGCGATGCGTCCGCCCGCCCCGTGGTCCTTGGCCTCCTTGCGCACGCTGAATGCCTTGAGGGCCCGCCCGCGGGTGGCGGCGACGCCGGCCGTCACGAAGGCGACCGGGTCCGCACCCATGGTCAGGCCCCCGATGGCGGTGGCCGCGGGAGGGACGACGGAGAGCACGGCGTCGGCCACCAACAACATGGCCTCGGGCCGGCAGACGGTCTGCTTCGAGTCGATGAACCAGGTGCTCTTGCGACCCGACTTGAGCGTAAAGTCACCGGTCTTCACCGAATGTTCGAGCAGGTGCGCGCGCAAGGCGGGGTACGCGCCCTCCCGGCTCATACGAACTGCACGCCGGACCCGGTCACGATCTCGCCGATGACGACCGCAGGCCGCTCCGAAGCCGACAGAGCCGAGAGCACGGAGTCGACGCTGCCCGGGTCCACGATCAACGCCATGCCGATACCCCGGTTGAAGACCCGGTCCATCTCCTCCTCGGCGACCGCACCCAGACGGCGGATCTCCGCGAACAGCCTCGGCTCTTCCCACGAGGCACGTCGTACCACTGCACCGGTTCCGTCCGGCAGCACGCGCGGCAGGTTGCCGACGATGCCCCCGCCGGTGATGTGCGCGCACGCGTGCAACGCGGTCCCATTCGTCGCGCGAGCGGCCAGCACGGCCGGCGCGTAGACGACCGACGGCCGGAGCAACTCGTCGGCCAGGGTGACGTCCGCACCCTCCCAGGCCGGGTCGCCGAGGTCGAGCCCGGCGCGCTCGAGCAACACGTGGCGGGCGAGGGTGTAACCGTTGGAGCGCAGGCCCGGCGACGGAAGGCCGATGACCGCGTCGCCGACTCGAACCCGTTCGGCTCCGAGCTGGGTCCCGTCCTCGACCACCCCCACCGCGAACCCGGCGATGTCGAGATCGTCGGGCGCCATGACGCCGGGGTGCTCGGCCGTTTCGCCGCCGATCAGGTCGCAGCCAGCCAGGCGGCATCCTTCGTGCACGCCCGCCACCACCGTCGCGATGCGATCCGGATCGACCTTGCCGGTGGCGATGTAGTCGAGCATGAAGAGTGGTTCGGCCCCCACGCACACCAGGTCGTCGACGCACATCGCCACCAGGTCGATGCCGATGGTCTCGTAGCGTCCTGTTGTCCGAGCCACCTCGAGCTTCGTGCCCACGCCGTCGGTCGACGCGACCAGCACCGGCTTGGCGTAGCGGGCGACATCGAGCGGGAATTGGCCACCGAAACCCCCGATGCCGGCGACCATCGACTGCAGCCGCTCGACCGCCGCGTCCCCGGCCGCAATGTCGACGCCGGCGGCCGCGTAGGTGGCGCCGCCCTCACCCACGATGCTCAGACCCCGGGCAGGGCGGCTTGGTGCGCCATCGGCACCCGCTCGGACCGCCCGATAGAAACGGGCGTAGCCCACGCCGGGACCGGGGTCGGGTAGTCCCCGGTGAAGCACGCGTCACAGAAGCCACCGTCGGCGCCGATGGCGGCCTTCAAGTTGTCGATGCTGATGTAGGCCAAGGAGTCGGCGCCCAGGACCGACGCCATCTCGTCGACCGTGTGGTTGGTGGCCAGCAACTCCCCGGTCGACGGGGTGTCGATGCCGTAGAAGCAGGGCCAGCGCCAGGGCGGGGAGGAGATGCGCAAGTGGACCTCCGCCGCGCCCGCTTCGCGCAGCATCTTGATCACCGAGCGCTGCGTCGTGCCACGCACGATCGAGTCGTCCACGACGACGAGTCGCTTGCCGGCGATCGCATCGCGCAGCGGATTGAGCTTCCGCCGCACGGCGTCGGCCCGGTCCTTTTGCTCGGGTGCGATGAAGGAACGGCCGATGTAGCGGTTCTTGACGAGCCCCTGGCCGTACGGGATCCCGCTGGCGCGGGCGAAGCCCTCCGCCGCCGGCACCCCGGACTCCGGTACGCCCATCACCATGTCCGCGTCGGCCGGCGCCTGCAGGGCCAGGATCTCGCCCATGCGGCAACGGGTCTCGTGCACCTCGCGGCCGTAGAGGCGGCTGTCGGGGCGAGCGATGTACGCGAACTCAAAGACGCACAGACGCGGCTCAACGACGCGCAGCCACGGGATCTCCATGCTGTGGGGACCGTTCTCGTCGATCACGACCATTTCGCCCGGCGCGACTTCGCGCACGAACTCGGCGCCGATCACGCTCAGCGCGGGCGTCTCCGAGGCGAGCACCCAACCCTCGGGCGCCGCGGCGGGGCCGAGCCTCCCGAGACACAGCGGCCGGAAACCGTAGGGGTCGCGCACGCCGAAGAGGCGCTCGGAACTCAACAGGACGAACGAGAACGCGCCCTCGAGAATGGGCAGGACGACTTCCAGCGCGGTCATGAGGTTCTCGGTCTCGGGGAACGAGCGGGCGAGCAACTCCGCCACGACGTCGCTGTCGGTCGCGATCGAGCCCGGGAGCATGCCGACCTTCTCGGCCAACGCGGCCGTGTTGGTCAGGTTCCCGTTGTGGCCCAGGGCGAATCCGGCGCGACCCACGGGGCGGTACACCGGCTGCGCGCCGGCCCAGTCGGACGACCCGTGCGTCGAGTAGCGCGTGTGGCCGACGGCCAGGTGCCCGTCCAAGCCCGACAAGGTGCGCTCGTCGAACACGGTGGCGACGAGTCCCATGTCCTTGACGACGGTGATGGTGTCCCCGTCGCTGACGGCCATGCCGGCCGATTCCTGTCCCCGGTGTTGCAGGGCGAACAGGCCGTCAAAGGTGAGGTTCGCCACCCGCCTGCCGGGCGCATAGACCCCGAAAACACCGCACGCCTCTTTCACGCGTCACCCATTCTCGCACAGGCCCGTGCGGTCACGAGTCGCCCAACGCCCTGGTCAGGTTCCCCTCGAACGCCTCCCGCACGGTCGCAAGCGGGAGGTCCACCCCGTCGCCGAGGTTGACGCGGTCGCCTGCGGCCCGCCCGAGCACCGAGGCGGTGACGCCGGCCGACGCGGCCCGGGCCGTGAGCTCGTCCGGCCGCGAGGTGGCGACGAGGAAGCGCGACGGCAGCTCGGTGAAGTGCTCGGCGGGACCACCAGCGACCCCGAGCACACAGCCGACGGCCGACTGGGCCGCCATCTCGGCCGCCGCGACGGCCAGGCCGCCGGACGACACGTCGTGGACCGCGTGGATGAGATCGTCGCCGCCTCCCGCCACCTGCGCAGCGACCTGGCCGGCCACGAAGTCACAGGTGGCGCGATGGGCGGCGAAGTCGAGGACGGGCACCGACCCCGTGCGATGGTTGCGGCATTCCGTGGCCCAGCGCGTCCCCTCCAGCGGGAAGGAGCCGTCGGGGGCCGAGGGGGCACCGAGCAGAACGACTGCGTCCCCCTCCGCCCACGTCGTGCCGGGGGGTGATGCCTGCACCGCGTCGACCAGGCCCAGCACCCCGAGCACGGGCGTCGGGTCGATGTCGGCCCCTCCGCTCTCGTTGTAGAGGCTGACGTTGCCGCCGATCACCGGCAGTGAGAGCGCCCGGCAGGCGTCGGTCATGCCGTCGATGCACTCGGACAGCTGCCACATCACCTCGGGGTGTTCCGGGTTGCCGAAGTTGAGGCAGTTGACCACGGCGACAGGCGTCGCACCGACGCAGGCCAGGTTGGCGACACCCTCGGCGAGCACGAGCACGGTGCCGCCCCGCGGGTCGAGCGCACAAGCCCGCGGGTTGGAGTCGGTCGTGACCGCCACCCCGCGTCGTGAGGGCGGCAGCCCCGGTCCCGCCAGACGCAGCAACGCGGCGTCGGCACCCGGTCCGGCCACTGTGTTGAGGAAGAGCTGATGGTCGTACTGGCGATAGACCCAGCGCGCCGACCGCAGCAACGCAAGGAGATCGTCCGCGCAGTCGGAGGGTGGTGCCGGTGGCGGCGCGGCGTGCGCCACCGGCGCCGTCCGGGGCCGGTCGTAGAGCGGCGCGTCGTCGGAGAGCGAGGCCGCCGGCACGTCGGCGAGGATCGGGCCGTCGAGACCGTCGCGGATGCGCAGGCGTCCGCCGCCGGCGGGATCGGGCGCCGTCACCGTGCCGATGGCGGTGGCCCGCACCTCCCACTTGGCGCAGATGGCGGCCACCTGCGGCCACGCCTCCGGCGTCACGATGGCGAGCATGCGCTCCTGGCTCTCGCTCGTCATCACCTCCCAGGGCTCCATCCCGTCCTCGCGCCGCGGCACCGCTGAGACGTCGACGTCCATGCCGACGCCGCCGCGTCCCGCCGTCTCGCTGGTCGCGCAGGCGAGACCCGCACCGCCGAGGTCCTGGATGCCAACCACGAGCTTGGTGTCGAGCAGCTCGAGGCACGCCTCGATGAGCCGCTTCTCCTCGAACGGGTCGCCCACTTGGACGCTCGGTCGCTTCGTGTCCTCGGCCGCGCTCGCCTCCTCGCCGCTGAACCCGGCCGAGGCCAGCACGCTCACGCCGCCGATACCGTCGCGGCCGGTGCTCGAGCCGAGCAGCACGGCGAGGTTCCCGGGTCCCGACGCGATGCCGAGAACGAGGCGATCGGTCGGCAACGCGCCGAGGCACAGCACGTTCACGAGCGGATTCTGCGCGTAACAGGGGTCGAAGGTGAGCTCGCCGCCGACGGTGGGGACGCCCACAGAGTTCCCGTAGCCCGAGATGCCACTGACCACCCCTTCGATCAGCCAGCGCTGGCGGGCGTCGTCGGGCGGCCCGAAGAACAGCGGATCCATCACGGCCAGGGGGCGCGCACCCATGGTGAAGATGTCGCGCAAGATCCCGCCGACCCCGGTCGCCGCGCCCTGGTACGGCTCGATGGCCGACGGGTGGTTGTGGCTCTCGATCCGGATGGCGACGGCGATGCCGTCACCGGCGTCGATGACGCCCGCATTCTCTCCCGGCCCGACCAGCACTCGAGGGCCTTCGGTGGGCAGTCGGCGCAGGTGCAGGCGGGACGACTTGTACGAACAGTGCTCGCTCCACATGACGGCGTAGAGGGCGAGCTCGAGGTGATTGGGCGGGCGCCCGAGGATCTTGCCGACCGCCTCGAACTCGTCGTCGGTCAGGCCGAGCGCCCGATGCAACGACGCCTCAGCTCGGGCGTGCTCCGGCGCCGTCGCCTCGGCGGAGGGAGTCATGATGCCTTCCACGATAGAGGCCGCAACGAGAGGTTCCGGCATTTCCCGGCGCGTCAGCCCGGTCGGTCGGCCCGCACGACCACAAGGTCGCGTTCGGACCACGTCAGCGTGGCGTCGAACCCGGCGTCGGCGAGCCAACGAAGCTGGTCGGCGGCCGTCGAGGGCCGGTCGTAGTCGTCGCTGACCGGAGTCAGCGCGTCGCCGGCATCCTCCGGGATCACGACGTCGCCCAGGACGAACCGGCCCTCGGGGCGGAGCGCCGCGCCGATGCGGGCGAACAGGGCGGCCTTGGCCGGGCCGTCGAGGTGGTGCACGGCCAGCGCGGAGACCACGAGGTCGAACGGGCCAGGGGGAAGCGGGTCGCGCAGGTCGGCGACCCGAAGGTCAACGCCGAGCCCAGCGAGGCGGGTGGTGGCAGCCTCGAGCATGGCGGGGCTCTCGTCGATCCCGGTGGTCGCGGCACCGGGGTGGCGCGCCAGCACGGCGGCCAGGGTCTCGCCGGTGCCGGTGCCCAGGTCGAGGACACGACCGGCCTCGACGCCGTCGGTGGCCCGCGCCACCTCGTCTTGCAGCCGGGCGTAACTCGGCACCTCGTCGCGCATGAGGTCCAGGTAGGTGTCCGGGTCGAAATGAAACTGGGTCACGCCGCCAGGATGGCGGCCTGGGCCGCGGTGGTCCAGTGGGGCGGCGTCCACGCCTGAAATGGCCGTTCTCAGTGCGCGTTCTTGATGATGTGCAACCGCCGGGAATGCGTGAATCATGGCGGCGGCGGACGGAAAATAACCGCCAGAGGAACTGCGCCGTTTGGCCGATATGCAACCGCGCGATGCGGCACAATGGGACCATGCCTCCAAAGGGAAAGACCTCGGCTCCTCGCAAGCCCATGAGCACCGGCCACAAGGCAGCGCTGGCTCGTGGGCGTGCCGAGAGTGCAACCGTCCGGCACTATCTCGAGGCCCTCGAGACCTCGAAGCCCAAGCGCGGACGCAAGCGCACGCCGGCGTCCATCGACCGCCGGCTGGGCACGATCGAGTCGCAGTTGGCCGCGGCCGATGCCCTGACCCGGCTCCATCTGCTCCAGGAACAAAAGGACTTACTCGACGAGCGCTCACGGGTCGATCAGGTGAAGGATCTTTCCGCGCTTGAAAAGCAATTCATCAAGGTGGCCAAGGCCTATGGCGAGCGCAAGGGCATCACATATTCGACGTGGCGCGCCGCCGGCGTGAGCGCGGCGGTGTTGCAGAAGGCCGAGATCTCGCGGGCTCGGGCGTAGCGATCAGGCGGCCGCGCGCGCCCTGGCGGCGTCCACCAGGGCCCGTAGCAGCACGAGGCCGTCGACCGAGCCGAGCAACGCGTTGCTGGCGCGCTCGGGGTGGGGCATGAGCCCGACCACATTGCCCGCCTCGTTCGCGATGCCGGCAATCGCGTCCACCGACCCGTTCGGGTTGTCCGCGTAGCGCAACACGATGCGGTCCTCGGCGTGCAGGCGGCGGAGCGTCTCGCCGTCGCACGTGTAGTTCCCCGAGAAGTGATTGATCGGAATCACGAGCTCGTCACCCGCCTGGGCGCCTGATGTGAGGACCGACGAGGTCGAGGCCACGACGAGCCGAACCGGCTCGCAGAGAAAGCGGAGCCGCCCGTTCTTCTGCAGCGCCCCCGGCAGGAGACCGGCTTCAGTCAGGACCTGGAAGCCGTTGCAGATGCCGACCACCGGGCCCCCGGCCCGGGCGAAGGCGCCGACCGCGTCCATGACCGGCGAGAAGCGGGCCAGGGCCCCGGGCCGCAGGTAGTCGCCGTGGGCGAAACCGCCCGGCAGCACCACGGCATCGACCGATCCGACCTGGTCGTCGCCGTGCCAGAGCAGCACGCCCTCGGCGCCGGCCGCCTCGACCGCCTGCACCACATCGTGCTCGCAGTTCGTGCCCGGGAAGACGACGACGCCGATGCGCGGCGCCACGTCAGATCGCCTCGAGCTCGAGACGGCTCTGCTCGATGACGGGGTTCGCCAGCAACCGGTCGGCCAGCTCGGTGGCCGTGGTGCGCGCGGCGCCCTCGTCGGGCGCGTCCACCTCGAAGCTGAACGAGCGGCCGGCGCGCACGTGCGCCACGCCGTCGAACCCCAGCGCCGGCAGCGCTCGCTCGATCGTGGCGCCCTCGGGGTCGGCGATTCCCGCGCGCAATTGCACCTCGACGCGGGCACGGAACCTCATGGCGTCGCACCGTACCAGTCGTCCAAAGACCGCCCGGTGACACGCTCGTAGGCGGCGACGTAGCGCGCTGACATGGCGTCCTGTACGTCCACGGGCAGGGGCGGCGGCGGCGGCTTTTTGTCCCAGGCCTGCGCGGCCAGCCAGTCGCGCAGCGGCTGCTTGTCGAAGGCGGGCGGCGTCGTGCCGGGCACCACCTGGTCGGCCGGCCAGTAGCGCGACGAGTCCGGCGTGCACACCTCGTCGCACAGGCTGAGCACGCCGTCGACATAGCCCAGCTCGAACTTCGTGTCCGCCAGCACCAAGCCGGCGGCGGCGGCCCGCGCCGCAGCTCGCCGGTAGAGCTCGAGGCAGACCGTGCGCGCCTGCAGAGCCGCCTCGGCGCCGACGAGGTCCACGGCGGCCGCGAAGTCGATGTTGAGGTCGTGGCCCTCGGTCGCCTTGGTCGAGGGCGTGAACATGGGCTCGTCCAGCCGGCTGGCCAGCTGCAGCCCCTTGGGCATGGGCATCCCGTGCACGGTGCCCGACTGCTCGTACTCCCCGTAGGCCGAGCCGGCGAGGTAGCCCCGCACGACGCACTCGAGGTGGAGCATCTCGGCCCGCCGCACGAGGGTGGCCCGGCCCGCCCACTCGGGCGGGAGCGGCAGCCCGCCGAGCTCGTTCTCGATGGCCGCCGGGTCGACGGCCAGAATGGTGCCGGGCACGACGTCGGCCATCTCCTCGCACCAGAACCACGTCATCGCGGTGAGCACCCGGCCCTTGTGCGCGATCGGCTCGGCCATGATCACGTCGAACGCGCTCACCCGGTCCGATGCCACCATGAGCAGCCGGTCCTCGCCCGCGTCGTAGAGCTCACGGACCTTGCCCGAGTGGACCCGGGGCAGCGTGGCGGCGTCGCTCACAGCGAGATCAGCGCGTCGGCGAAGCGGTCAACGTGGCGCAGGGTGCGCGCCAGATCGAAGGCCTCATCGAGCTGCTCGGGCGTGAGTGTGACATCGGCGTCGGCTTCGAGGACGGTGCGGAACGCACGGCGCTCGGACCACGCCTGGCGGGCGTCGCGCTGCACGATGCGGTAGGCCTCGTCGCGCGTCAGGCCGGCGGAGACGAGCGCCAGGAGCACGGGCTGGGAGAAGACGAGGCCGAGCGTGCCCGCGGTCAGGTTCTCGAGGGCCCGCTCGGGGTGGATCACGAGGCCCTCGGCCAGGCCGGTCGCCTTGCGCAGGACGTAGCACGCGAGGAGGGAGGCGTCGGGCAGGGCGACCCGCTCGACCGAGCTGTGCGAGATGTCGCGCTCGTGCCAGAGGGCCACGTCTTCGAGGCCCGCACCGAGGTAACCACGCAGCAGCCGGGCCAGCCCGCAGAGCCGTTCCGAGAGGATCGGGTTGCGCTTGTGCGGCATGGCCGAGCTGCCCTTCTGGCCGGCACCGAAGGGCTCCTCCACCTCACCGAGCTCGCTGCGGGCCAGATGCCGGATCTCGGTGCACATGAGCTCCACCGTGGTCCCAACGGCTGCGCAGGCGTAGAAGTACTCGGCGTGGCGGTCCCGGGACACCACCTGGGTGGCGGGCACGGGGGTGAGGCCGAGCGCGGCGCACACTCGCGCCTCGACGGCCGGGTCGATGTTCGAAAACGTGCCGACGGCGCCCGAGAGCTTGCCCACGGCCACCGCGTCGCGGGCCGCCCGCATGCGCCGGCGGTCGCGGTCGGCCTGCAGCGTCCACAGCGCGAACTTGGCGCCGAACGTGGTCGGCTCGGCGTGCATCCCGTGCGTCCGGCCGGTGACCGGCACGTGCATCAGCTCGAGCGCGCGCGCTTTGAGGACGGTGACGAACCGGTCGAGGTCGGCTAAGAGAAGGTCGGCCGCCTTGGTGAGCGTGGCGCACAGCGCCGTGTCCACCACGTCGCTCGAGGTCAGGCCGTAGTGGATGAGCGAACCGGCCGGGGCGCCGATGCGCTCCTGCACGACGTCCACGAAGGCGGCCACGTCGTGGTCGGTGAGCCTCTCGCGCTCGAGCACGTCGGCCACGAACACGTCGTCGACCGAGGGTGCCTTGGCCCGGCAGGTGGCCGCCTCGTCGGCCGGGACATTGCCCAGGGCGGCCTGGGCCTCGGTGGCCAGCAGTTCGACCTCGAGCCACATGGAGAACCGGGCGGTGTCGCTGAACAGCGCGGCCATGTCCTCGGGTGCGTAGCGCGGGATCATCGGGCCCTCTCCTGACCGGCCAGGGCGGACCCCGCCGCCTGGGCCGCGATGTCGTGGCGGAGCTGCATGCCTTCCCACTCGATCGGTGCCGCCGCGGCGTAGGCGTTGGCCCGCGCCTCCTTGAGCGTGGGCGCCAGCGCGGTGACCCCCAGGACGCGCCCACCGGCCGTGTGGAACGGGCCGCTGGCGTTATGGCGCCCGGTGCCGGCGTGGAACACGGTCGTGCCGTCAACGGAGGCGACGGATTGGCCGGTGGGGGTGAGGCCCTCGATCGTGTCGCCCAGACGGGGGCTCTCGGGGTAGCCCGCCGACGCCATCACGACACACACCGCGGCGGCATCTGCAAAGGCGGGCGGGGCCACCTCGTCCAGGGTGCCGTTGGCCGCGGCGAGCAGCAGCTCGGCGGGATCGGAGGCGAGCAGGGGGAGCACGACCTGGGCCTCGGGGTCGCCGAAGCGGACGTTGTACTCAATGACCTTGGGACCGTCGGGCGTCAGCATGAGCCCGGCGTAGAGCACGCCGCGGTAGTCGATGCCGCGCCGGCGCAGCTCCTCGACCAGCGGCAGCACGGCGGAATCCATCAGGCGGACGACGTCCGTCGCGCCCACCTGCGGCATCGGTGCGTACGCGCCCATGCCCCCGGTGTTGGGACCGGTGTCGCCGTCGCCTACCCGTTTGAAGTCCTGCGCCGGGACCAGCGGCAGGGCCCGGGTCCCGTCGCAGAGGACGAGGAGGGACAACTCCTCTCCCTCGAGCCCTTCTTCGATGACCACGTTGCGCCCGGCCTCGCCGAACGACGAGCCGGACAGTTTGGCGGCCACGTCGGCGCGGGCGTCCTCCATCGTGCTCGCCACGAGCACTCCCTTGCCGGCGGCGAGGCCGTCGGTCTTGATGACCCAGGGTCCGGGCATCGTCTCGAGGTAGGCCAGCGCGTCGGCGGTCTGCAGGGAGTCGAACGTGGCGAAGCGCGCCGACGGCACGCCCGCGGCGCGCAGCACCTCCTTCATGAACGCCTTCGACCCCTCCAAGAGCGCGCCGTCGGCCCCGGGCCCGACGACCGCCTTGCCCTGCGCCCGCAGCGTGTCGGCCAGGCCGACCACGAGGGGCGCCTCGGGCCCGATGACGTAGAGGTCGGCCTCGATGTCCTCCACCGGGGCGTCGACCACCACGATGGGTGCGGCCATGCCCGGGTTGCCCGGCGTGACGACCACGTCGGCCGTGCGGGCCAGGATATGGGCGAGCGCGTGCTCGCGTCCCCCGCTGCCGACGACGCAGACCCTCACGCGATGGCGAAGGTGACGGTCTGCTCGCGACCGGGGCCGACGCCCACGAGGCGAACGGGGACGCCGACCTGCTCGGCGAGGAACGCGATGTAGTCGCAGGCGGCGGCCGGAAGGTCGGCGGGGTCGGTCGCGGCGGTGAGATCGGTGCGCCAACCCGGCAGCTCCTCGTACACCGGCACCGCCTTGTGGAAGGTCGACTGGTGATACGGCAGGTGCGTGTAGCGGATGCCGTCGGCTTCGTAGGCGACACACACCTTCACCGACTCGAATGTATCGAGCACGTCGAGCTTGGTCAGCGCGACCTCCGTCATGGAGTTGAGCCGCACCGCCTGGCGCAGCATCACCGCGTCGAACCAGCCGCAACGGCGCCGGCGGCCGGTGTTGGTGCCGAACTCGTGCCCGCGCTCGACGAGCAGCTCGCCGATGTCGTTGTCCTGCTCGGTGGGGAACGGCCCGGCGCCGACGCGGGTGACGTAGGCCTTGGCGATGCCGATGACCCGCTCGATGTCACGCGGCCCGAGGCCCGACCCGGTGCAGGCGCCGCCCGCCACCGGGTTCGACGAGGTGACGAAGGGATAGGTCCCGTGGTCGAGGTCGAGGAAGGTGGCCTGCGCACCCTCGAGGAGCACCTGGCGTCCCTTGTCCATGGCGTCGTGGACCATGCCCACCGTGTCGCCCACCATGGGCTCGATGCGCGGCGCGTACTCGCCGAGGTAGTGGTCGGCGATGTCGCTGGCCGAAAGCGGCAGGCGGTTGTACACCTTGGCCAGGACGGCGTTCTTCTCCTTCAGCACGACGTCGAGCTTCTGGCGGAAGATCTTCGGGTCGAAGAGATCCTGAACGCGCAGCCCGACCCGGGTCGCCTTGTCGGCGTAGGCCGGGCCGATGCCGCGCTTGGTGGTGCCGAGGGCGTTCTTGCCGAGATAGCGCTCGGTCACCCGGTCGAGCTCCTGGTGGTACGGCATGATCAGGTGGGCGTTGCCGCTCACGACGAGCCGGCCGACGTCGATGCCCCGGGCCGACAGCCCGTCGAGCTCCTCGAGCAGCACGGCGGGATCGACGACGACGCCGTTCCCGATGATCGGCGTGATGTGGTCGTAAAGGATGCCGCTCGGGACGAGCTGGAGGGCGAACGCCTCGCCGTTCACGACGATGCGGTGACCGGCGTTGTGGCCACCTTGGTAGCGCACCACCAGATCCATCTCGCTCGCGACGAGGTCGGTGAATTTGCCCTTCCCCTCGTCGCCCCACTGGGTCCCGACCACCACGGTTGCGGGCACGCGTTCTCTCCGTTCGCTACGTCGCTTCGGATTACGAGCCAGTGTACCGCTCCCGAAATGGGGGGTCGTCCCAAGATTGGGGGTCGGGCACGGCCCTCAACAGGGCGGTTTCGTCCCCGCGAACCTCGGGTATCGGCCGCGAGAGGGGCCGGATCGCATCGGCGATCCAGGAACGGCCGGTATATCCACCGGTGAAAGGGAGTTTGCCGTGGCAAACGAGCTGGCGCACACAAGGGTGGCCTTCGTGGTCGCCAACGAGGGCATCGAGCAGGCAGAGCTGCTGCGGCCATGGCAGGCCGTGGCGGACGCCGGAGGTGATCCTCAGCTGGTGGCGCCGCACTCGGGCATGGTCGAAACGATGTGCCACCTCGACCGGGCCGACCGGTTCCCGGTGGACCAGGTGACGGACAAGGCGCAGGCCGACGACTTCGACGGCGTCGTGCTGCCGGGCGGCGTGGCAAATTCCGACAGCCTGCGGACCGATGCGGCGGCCGTCGACTTCCTCATGGCCATGTTCGAGGCGGGCAAGCCGCTGGCCGCCATCTGCCATGGGTCGTGGCCCCTCATCGAAGGCGACCTCGTGGCCGGACGCACCGTCACCTCGTGGCCGAGCATGCAGTCGGACCTGCGCAACGCCGGTGCCTATTGGGTCGACCGCGACGTCGTCGTGTGCCGCCAAGGCATCAACACGATCATCACCAGCCGCGGCCCGGGCGACCTCGCGCCGTTCTGCCGGCACCTGATCGACGTGTTCGCACC
>DASZLL010000022.1:0-3249 GCA_035552395.1 Acidimicrobiales bacterium | reverse complement strand
ACCCCCAGTCAAGCGCGCTAACCAAGCTGCGCCACAGCCCGCACACCGTCGACCTATTCAGAAGTGCAAACGGCGAATGGTCACTCTAGCCGAATGCTTCCGCGGTTCCTGATGCGAACTCATGCAAGCCAACCGGCATGTTTGGAAGCGAGGGACCGTCTGACGACGCCTCTTGGTGGCTCGCTCCATCGACGTCGTCCAAGACGGGCCGTGACGATGCGTCACGGCCGAGCGAAGCCCCGCAGTCAAGCGCGCGAACCAAGCTGCGCCCTGGCCGTCGTGGTGCAGACGTCGCCGAACAGTCGGCCTCGGTAACCCCCACCGCGACCGAGCCAGCCGATACGGTTCTGCCATGGGCGTGATGGGCGAACGTCCCCGGGCGGAACGGGCGGCACGAATTGCGATCGCGGGGAAGTAGGGCAGCCAGGGTCTTTCCGCGGGCGCATGCCATCGGCGGTGTCATCAAGACCGCCTACGTCAATCCGGACCTGCGGCGTATCGGCATCGGCTACGCCCTCTTCGGCACGGCCGAGCTTGCCATCTGGATCGCCCTCTTGGTCTACGCCTACAATCACGGTGGAACCGCCGCCAGCACCACGATGGTGCTGGCGCAACTGCTCCCCTGTGTCCTCTTGGGACCCCTGCTCGGCGCATACGCCGACCGGCACCGGGCCCTACGTGTGCTCACCGGCGGCTACGCCCTGCAAGTCGTCGCCATGGACGCGGTCGCCACCGCCATGGTGTTGCACGCCCCCGTCGCGATCGTCTTCGTCCTCGCCCCGCTGACTGCGCTCAGCTTCACCGTCACTCGGCCGGCCCAAGCGGCCCTCTTCCCCTCCGTCGTGCGCACCGCCGAGGAGCTCACCGCCGCCAACGTCATGTGCGGATGGACCTACGGGGCGGCCAGCCTGCTCGGACCGGCCCTGGCGGGTGTGCTGCTCGCGCTGCACGGCCCCGCGCTCGTCGTGATCGTGACGACGATCCTCTCCGCCTTGGCGCTGGTGCTGGTCTCCAAGGTCCGCGGCATGCCCGAAACCCAGATTCCCGTCAGGGCGGTTCCGGTTTCACCGCAGCCGACCGGCCGCAACGAGGTCAGCACGGCTCGTGCGCTGCGGGCTGGCCTGCGGGCCAACTTGACTGCACCGCGCGAGAGCCCTCCCCTGCGCATCCTGTTGTCCCTGCACGCCTTCTATTACGTCCTCGTCGGCGCGGTCGACCTGCTGTGCGTCGTCCTCGCCGCGTCGTATCTCCACATGGGAGCGGGCGGCGCCGGCTATCTCAACGCCTCGTTCGGCGCCGGCGCGCTCCTGGCGGGGTTCGTCACCGCGTTCTTGGTCGGCCGGCGTCGCCTGAAGAACACCCTCGTCCTGACCCTCCTGGCCTCGGTCGTCGCGCTGGCCCTCGTCAGCACCCAGGAGAAGGTCGCCCTGGCCCTGCTCCTCCTGGCCGCGACCGGCCTCGCCGGATCGATCTTCGACGTGTCTGGGCGAACGCTGCTCCAGCGCTCGTCGCCGCCCGACGCCGTGGCCGGCCTCTTCTCCCTCCTCGAGGCGCTCATGGACCTGGGCGTCGCCCTGGGCGCGGTGCTCGTCCAACTCGCCATCACGCTCGGTGGCATTCGCGCCGCTCTCGTCGCGCCCGCCATTGCGGCGGTCGGGCTGGTGGTCGCACTCTGGACCCGCCTCGGCCGCCTCGATCAGGCCGCAATCGTGCCCCACTTGGAGATCCGGCTCCTGCGCGCGGTCCCCATCTTCGCCGTCCTGCCCGCACCGACGATCGAAGGCATCGCCCGCGAGCTCGAACAGGTGTCGATCCCGGCCGGCACCGCGTTGTTCCACGAGGGCGAGCGGGGCGACCGCTACTACGCCGTCTCCGCCGGTGCGCTCGAGATCACCCGCCGGGGCGTGGTGGTGCGGACGGTCGGACGGGGACAGGGCTTCGGCGAGATCGCCTTGATCCGCGACGTGCCACGGAGCGCCACCGTGACGGCGGTGACCGACGCCACGGTGTACGCGCTGCGCAAGGACCTCTTCGTCCAGACCGTGACGGGCCACCCGGCCGCGGCGCTGGTGGCCGGGCGGATCATCACCGGACACATCGGTGACGACCGGCCGGCCGACGGACAGCAAAAGGCCCGTCCCGCCTGAGCCCGGGGCGTCCCCTCCCCCCAACGTCGCCGCCCGCAATGTGATCCAATGGCCCCATGGCCCTCGACACCGCAGCTGACACGCGCCTCGACCCCCGCCTGCGCCGATTCCTCGACTTCGTCCCGAGCGAGGCCATCGGTGACGTCACCTCACGCCAGGAGCTGCTGGCCGAGGCCGCCTCGCCCCAGGCGGCCGCCATCCGCGAGGCGATGGAGCAGTTCTTCGATCTCTGCGACACGGACGAAATAGCCCCCTCGGCCGGCCTCACCACGACCACGCGTGAGTTCACATCCCAGCCCGACGGCAATACCATCAAGCTCCAGGTGATCCGGCCCGACTCCGACGAGGACGTGCCGTGCGTCTATTACATCCACGGTGGCGGCATGGCCGCCATGTCCTGCTTCTACGGCATGTACCGCGCCTGGGGCCGGATCATCGCGGCCAACGGCGTCGCCGTCGTGATGCCCGATTTCCGCAATTGCGTCGCCCCGTCTTCCGCTCCGGAGGTGGAGCCGTTTCCGGCCGGGTTGAACGACTGCCTTTCCGGGTTGCGTTGGGTCGTGGCGCACGCCGACGAACTGGGCATCGACTCGGAGCGGATCATCGTGGCTGGCGAGAGCGGCGGCGGCAATCTCGCCCTCGCCACCGGCCTCGCGCTCAAGCGCGACGGCGACCTCGGCCTCATCAAGGGGCTCTATGCATTGTGCCCCTACATCGCGGGTGAGTGGCCGGCCCCGAACTCTCCCTCCAGCATCGAGAACGAGGGCATCCTGCTGCGCCTGCACAACAACCGCGGCCGCATGGGCTACGGCATCAAGGCCTTCGAGGCCCGGGATCCCCTGGCCTGGCCATCCTTCGCACAGGTCGACGACGTCCGGGGCTTCCCGCCGACCGTCATCAACGTCAACGAGTGCGACCCGCTGCGCGACGAGGGCATCAACTTCTACCGGCTCCTGCTCGAGGCGGGCGTGCCGGCTCGCTGCCGCCAGATGATGGGCACGATGCACGGCACTGAGATCTTTGCCATCGCCTGCCCCGACATCAGCCGGGACACCGCGCGCGACATCGCGGCCTTCGTCACGGCCTGATTGGGCCGGCGGCC
>DASZLL010000021.1:0-3715 GCA_035552395.1 Acidimicrobiales bacterium | reverse complement strand
GAGGGAGATCTGGAGGACCGAGAGGAACCAGCGCCCTGTGTCCGGGTCGTAGTAGCACCGCGGGTCGCTCAGGAACGGGCCGAAGGTCACGGTCCCGTCCGGCGCCGTCTGGGTCTCAGGCGCGGCGCCGACGAACTGGTTCAGGGGCACGGTGGCGGTGAGCGGCGTCCCGTCGGTCGAGTACACCCGCATCGCCAGGTTGATCGGCTCCACGACGTCTCCATGGCCCACACACAGACCCTGGTCCGGTGGGGTCACATCGAACTGGCTGTTCGCGTACATCCCGGTTCCCGCGTTCGTCTGCTGGAAGTCGTCAAGGCCGTTAAAGCCAGACGCCGCACCGGTCCCGCTCACGACTGGGGTGCCGGTGACGTTCGGCACCTGCGCCGCCGTGGTGTGCCGCAAGGTCTTGTTCATGGGCTGGTGCGGGGGTGCCAGGGGGGTGCGCGGACTGGCCGGCGCCGAGCCGACAGACGCGAAGGAGAAGGTGCCCACCTTGACTGCGCGGGTGTGGCTCACCTTGGTCGCTGCTCCGGCAGCCGGCACGGACAGGAGCCCGCCCGCTCCCATGAGGACCACACACGTCACGAAGTACCTGGCCAGACGCATCTTGACACCCCTCCGTTCGTTGTCGGCGGCGATGCTATCTCACGGTCATCGCCTGGTGAGGCAGTCCAGCGGTTCAGGTCGGCGTCGACGACGCCCAGCGGGCCACCTCGCCCGCGGGGGGCAGATTCAAGAAGTTCACCGTCGTCGTTCTCTCGCGCTGGCGGGCCGTCGTCGATTGCCGCTCCGCTTGTTCCCGTCGCGCGGTCGGTTCCCCAAGAAGGCCATCACGACCGTCGCGCGGGCGAAGCCGCGCTGCGTTTTTATCAAATGTCGATCAAAACGCAGCACGCCAACCCGAGTTTTCCCGCCGCCGCGGCCCCCCAGAGCGTCATATTGCGATGGAGATGCAGCACCCCCCCGCCAGCGCGGGGGTGGTGGTGGCTTTTTGGCGGCCCCAGCCGGACGACGGCCACGATCGGAGCGGCAGTTGACGACGGCCCGCCAGTGCGTGCGAACTCCGGGGGGCGCCCGACGCGCTGCGACCCGCAGCGCCCGAGCCTCGCCTGAACTACCCTGCCCCGAGTGATCCCGGCACTCGAGACCGAGCGCCTGATCCTGCGCGGGCTCGAGCCCAGCGACCTCGATGCCTACGCGGCCATGTACGCCGACCGCGAGGTCGTGCGCCACCTCGAGCTCGGCCGGCCGATGGACCGTGGTGCGGCCTGGCGTTCGATGGCGATCCACCTCGGCCACTGGCAGCTGCGCGGGTACGGGCAGTGGGCGCTCGTCGAGCGGGCGAGCGGGAAGCTCGTCGGGCGCGCCGGCCTGTTCGAGCCGGAGGGCTGGCCGGGGCTCGAGGTGGGGTGGGTCCTCGCCCGTCCGCACTGGGGACGTGGCTTTGCCACCGAAGCGGGTCGCGCCGCGCTTGCGTACGCCTTCGATGTCGTCGGCGCCGAGCGGATCATCAGCCTCATCCGCCCCGGGAATGAGCGCTCGATCCGCGTGGCGGAGCGCCTGGGCGAGCGCTACGAGCGCACGATCGATCTCCTGGGCGCCACCGCGCGCGTCTACGGCCTCGCGCGGAGCCGCCTCGTGCGAAGCCCGGGACCGTAGTAGACCCGTCGGGTGCCGCGGACCCGGGCGCACCCCGGTCCCACGCCGGGCGCACCCCGGTCCCACGCCGGGCGCACCCCGGGTCGCAGGCCACCTGAACCGTATCGGCCCTAAATCTTTCGCCATCCGGCCAATGACCCCGCCGCGGGGCGCTGGGATATTCCGCCCGCCTCGTGGCCACCGCAACAAGAAGGCCGACCCGGAGGACTGCTTGTCATGATCGCTCGTGCCGCTCTTGGACGACTCGCCGCGCTGAGCGCGTGCGCGTGCGCAGCCGCGACCCTGCTGGCCTCGGCTGCTCAGGCTGACCCGGTGCTCGACCTCGACACCCTCACGGCCGCCCAGGCGGAGCAGATGCTCCAGCAGGGGAAGATCAGCTCCGTCGCGCTCGTCAAGGCCTACGAGGCGCGCATCGCGGCGCTGAACAAGAGCGGTCCGGGGCTCAACGCCGTCACCCAGATCAACCCGGACGCGATCAAGGAGGCTCAAGCGGCCGACCGGGAGCGTGCTCAGGGCATCGATCTCGGACCCGCCATGGGCTTGCCCATCCTGCTCAAGGACATCGTCGACGCCACGCCCATGTACACCTCGGCCGGGGACTGGGCGCTGCGAGACTCGTTCCCGTCCAGCGACTCGGGGGTGGCCAAGGAGCTCCGCGCGCACGGCGTCGTCGTCCTCGGCAAGGCCGGCCTCTCGGAGTGGGCGAACAGCTTCGGGAGCCAGCCGTCGGGCTTCAGCAACCTGACCGGGCAGGTGCTCAACGCGCTCGACACCGCCCAAGGTCCCAGCGGCTCGTCGTCGGGGTCGGGGGCGGCGGCGTCCGCCGGCCTTGCCTCGCTCACGATCGGAACCGAGACCTCGGGCTCGATCATCAGCCCCGCGACGGCGCAGGGAGACGTTGGCCTGCGCCCGACGGTGGGGCTCGTCCCCGGCTACGGGATTGCTCCGATCGACGCCTCGCAGGACACCGCCGGTCCAATCGAGCGCACGGTCACCGACGCGGCGATCACGCTCCAGTCGATCGCCGAGGTCCCCGGCTCTGACCCCACGGCCAACCACGAGTACCTGGGCATGATGGGGTCGAACTACTTCGGGGACGCCGCCACCGGCCAGCCCGCCGGCGTCGACGACATCCCGGCCGCCCCCTTCACCCACCTCCCGGACTACATGTCGGCGCTCTCCACCGGCTTCGTCGCCGGCAAGCGCATCGGCTACAACGGCACCACCTGCACGCCCACCCCGCCCGCCACCACGTGCACGCCCACGCCGCAGCAGCAGGCCAACCTGGCCGCCGTCAATGCGCTGCAGGCCGCGGGCGCGATCATGGTCCCCGACGCCCCGACCATGGTCGCCACCCTCGCTCCGCTCCCGAGCGGGTGGGAGCAGCACGCGACGATCGACGAGTACTACCAGCGTCTCGGCCCGATGGCGCCCGTCAACAGCCTCGTGCAGGAAGTCGCGGTCGACAACACCGACCCGCAGGAGGGCGAGAAGGACGGGAACTCGGCCCACGCCAGCGAGTCGCTGACCGATGACACCACGATCACCGACCCCGGCTCTCCCACCGCGCTCGGGGTCGCCAACGCGCAGCAGTACGAGACCGACCTGCCCTTGCGCAAGGCCGCCTTCCACTCGGCCATCGACGCCATGCTCCAGTGCCCGGGCGCGGGGGTCACGACGAACAGCATCAACACCAGCGGGCTCGCCGACGGCACCACCACCTGTCCGAGCGGGTCCGTCGACCCCGTCGTCGCCGTCATCGGCACCGTCCCGAGCAGCCCGCAGGCGGGCTACCCCGAGATGGTCGTACCGATGGGCTACACCCCCACCCAGCGGCGCAACATCGGGGTCGACGTCACGAGCGGCGCCTATGACGAGTACGACGTCATCGGCACCGGCTACGTGCTCGAGGAGGCCACGCACCTGCGCCAGCCGGCCGCGCTGGTCGATCCCGCCTCGTACCGGTGCGCCCACACGGTGCCGGCGGAGCCGTTCGCGAGCCGCGGCCATTGCAACCCGGACTTCCAGTCGGTCATGCGCGTGCTCGGCGGCA
>DASZLL010000020.1:0-3807 GCA_035552395.1 Acidimicrobiales bacterium | reverse complement strand
GTCACCGCCGGGTTGACGTGACAGCCCGAGATCGGTCCGATGGCGTAGACCAGCGCCAGCAGGACCAGGCCGAAGGCCAGGGCCGTGGCCACCACGCCGGCCGAGATGCTGCTCCCGGCGAACTTGAACCCGAGTGAGAGCGTGGCCACCCCCACGGCGAAGAAGACCAGTATCGCCGTGCCGAGCAGCTCGGCTACGAGCTTGCGCGTCTGCATCGAACCACCACCTGCTCGCGTGCCGGCAATCGTCGCGCGCGGGGCGGGGCGAGTGAGTGATCCCTGGCCGGGGCTAGACGGGGACGGCGAGGACGATCGCGGCCACGGCGATGGCGACGGTGCCGATCGCCATGACCTTGAACGCCATGGCGCGCGGCCTCGGGTCGTGAGCGCCCGCGGTGGCAACTCGCCGGTCGTAGATGCTCGCCCCGAGCATCCACACGGCGACGGCTGCCCCGAAGATCACGGCACCAACCGGGTAGGCGACGCTCGGCACATCCCCCTGGGCTCCGCGGCGTACCGCCAGGGCGCCGATCGCGGCCAGCGCCAGCGCCGACCTCGTCCACGCCAGCGCCGTCCGCTCGGTCGCCAGTCCCTGGTCTCGCGTCACTTGGCGATCAGGTCGACGATCACGAGGATCCCCGCGGCCACCCCGATGACCGAGATCCCCACCGCCACGAGCTTGCCGACCGGCGAGTAGGACAGTGGCAACCGGAGACGAAGGCGGCGTTCGTTGCTCTCCCACTGGCGATAGCTGGTGACCGCGGCCACCCCGCCGAGGGCGATCAGGGGGAGCGCGATGATCAGGCGGACGCCGCCGAAGCCGAAGTGCAGGAGCTGGGCCGCCGCCAGCCCGGCGGCGATGAGGGCGAGCGCGGTGCGGCTCCAGGCCAGGAAGGTGCGTTCGTTGGCGAAGGTGAAGCGCGGATCGGGCGCCTCGCCGCACTCGACGAGCGGCGTTGCCTTGTGCTCGCGGAGCTGCTGCTCGACCTCGGCGATGGAGGGCCTTCCCTCTCCTTCGGTTGCCACGCCCTCAACGGTAGACGGGCCAGCTTGGTGCCTCAGGGCACGGCGGGAGGGGCGGGTGTAGAATTGTGTCGAGAGGGAGGGGGAGCTACGAGCGCCGACGATCGGGTGACCCAGGGTGCACCGCCGCCCACGCCGGGAACGGCGCCGGGCGGTCCGGTACCTCGCGAGAAGCGGGACGCCCGCGAGACGGCCCGGCTGGTCGGGTTCGCCATCGTGGCCGCGCTTCTCATCGCCTTCATCGTCGAGAACAGCAACTCGGTCACCATCCATTTCGTCTTCTTCTCGTCTCGCGTGTCACTCATCTGGGCCCTGATCCTGGCTGCCGTGCTCGGCGCCCTGGCCGACCGCCTCATGCTGCGGCGGAGCCGCCGCCGCAAGGCCGCCAAGGCCCGAAGCGCCGGAAGCGGAGCCGCGCAGGGATCCCGCTGATGCGGGTGATCGGCAACATCCTGTGGTTGCTGCTGGGCGGATTGGTCCTGGCCGTCGGCTACGCCTTGGCGGGCCTGATCTGCTTTGTCCTCATCATCACCATCCCCTTCGGGGTCCAGGCCTTCAAGCTCGCCAGCTTCACGCTCTGGCCGTTCGGCTCGGCGTTGGTGAGGATCCCCGGCGTCGTGCCGTCGGCCGTCGGCAACGTGCTCTGGTTCATCCTCTTCGGTTGGTGGCTCGCCCTCTCACACGTCATCTCCGGTGTGATCTGTGCGATCACGATCATCGGCATCCCGTTCGCCATCGCCCACTTCAGGCTGGCCGGTGCCGCCCTGTTCCCGTTCGGCCGGACGGTGGTGTCGTTCGAGGAGGCGCGGGCGATGGAGGGCGCCTACGTCGTGCAGCCCTGGGGAGCGACGAGGTAGGTTCGCTGGCTGGTTGCCGAAGGAGAGCGGGAGGAAGCCGTGAATCCCAACCCGGTGCTGACGATCGACGACATCGACCTCTCTGACCTGGCCTTCTGGGCGCGGCCGCTCGATGAGCGGGAAGCGGCCTTCGAGGCCCTCCGCCGGCATCGACCGGTCGCCCACTTCGACGACCCCGAGCCCCCGCCCGGTGTCACCGTCCCCATCCCGCTGGATGGTTCGGGCTACTACGCCGTCACCCGCCATGCCGACGTCGTGGAGGCGAGCCGCGAGCCAGGGGCGTTCTGCTCGGGTCAGGGGGCCACGAGCATCTTCGACATGCCGACCGAGTTCCTCGAGTTCTTCGGGTCCATGATCAACCTCGACGATCCCCGCCACGCCCGGCTGCGGCGCATCGTCTCGGCCGCCTTCACCCCTCGGATGGTCAAGAAGATCGAGGACGAGGTGCAGCGGTCGGCGTCGCTCATCGTCGACGACGTGATCGAGAAGGGAACGTGCGACTTCGTGACCGAGGTGGCGGCGAAGCTGCCGCTGCGGATCATCTGCAACATGATGGGCGTGCCGGAGCCCGATCACGAGTTCGTCTTCCACCACTCGAACGTCATCCTCGGCGGGATGGATCCCGAGTACGTGCCCGAAGGCAGCGACGTCGTCATGGCCCTTCTCACCTCGGGCCAGGAGCTCACCCAGCTGATGGAGGATCTCGCCCGGCGGCGGGCCGAGCGGCCCGGTGACGACGTCACTTCTGCGCTGGTCACGGCGAACGTCGACGGCGAGCAGCTGACGCAGCAGGAGCTGGCCTCGTTCTTCATCCTGCTCGTGGTGGCGGGCAACGAGACGACCCGCAACGCCATCAGCCATGGGATGAAGCTGCTCACCGACCATCCCGATCAGCGGGCGGCGTGGGCCGCGGACTTCGAGGCGCTGGCACCTGCGGCGGTCGAGGAGATCGTCCGCATCGCCTCGCCGGTGATCTTCATGCGCCGGACGGCCACCAGGGACGTGACCCTCGGCGGTGTCGACCTTCCCGTCGGCGCCAAGGTGCTGCTGACCTACTGGTCGGCCAACCGCGACGAGGCCGTGTTCGACGAGCCCTATCGCTTCGAGATCCGACGTGATCCCAATCCCCACTTGGGCTTCGGCGGCCCAGGTCCGCACTTCTGCCTGGGGGCCCACCTGGCCCGCCAGGAGATCACCGTGATGTTCCGCGAGCTGCTCGGCCGGGTACCCGGCATCCACGCGACCGGAGAGCCGGAGCGGCTGCTGTCCAACTTCATCAACGGCATCAAGCACCTGCCCGTCGCCGCCACCTAGGCCGGCGGCGTCAGGCGAGCGCGTCGGGGTCCACGCCCAGCTGCTCGGGGAGGCCCGACCGGCCGGAGGCGTTGACGCGCACGACTCGACGGTCGGTTCGGGTGACCCAGCCGAGGTCGACGAAGCGGTTCAGCAGCGCGGCTCCGAGCCATCCGCTGAGGTGGGGTCGCTGCTCGCTCCAGTCGACGCAATAGCGGACGAGCGGACGCCGCGTCGGCGGATCGAGCGGGACCTCGAGGCGGGACAGGACCTCGCGGCCGTGCGCGGTCAGCGCGAACCGCTTTGATCGTCCGGCGCCGAGCACGGGGTCGCCAGGGCCATCCGGTGCGGTGTCGACCTTCAGGATGCCACCGGCGACCAAGGCCTCGCACAGCGCAACGCCGAGGCGGCCGGCGAGGTGGTCGTAGCACGTGCGGGCCCGCCGGACCGCCTCGACGTGGGTCGCCTGGCGCAGCGAGCGAACCGGTTGGGTCGGGGCGATCCGGGCCAGCGCCTCCACGGCCTCGGCGACCTGGGGGCTCCCGAGGCGGTAGTAGCGGTGTCGGCCCGAGGTCTCGACGGTGATCAGCGCGCCGTCGACCAGGCGCGCAAGATGGCCGGAGAGCGTGGAGGGG